>JBAYOI010000231.1:0-4354 GCA_041678365.1 Pigmentiphaga sp.
CAAAATTTCCGGGGCGGACATTTACCTACCGGAATCGTCATGAAACGTACCTACCAACCTTCCGTCACTCGCCGCAAGCGCACCCACGGCTTTCGCGTTCGCATGAAAACCCGTGGTGGCCGCGCCATCATCAATGCGCGCCGCGCCAAGGGCCGCAAGCGCCTGGCCATCTAACACGGATCTGGGCTCGCGGAACCAGGTTTCCGCCAGAGCCCGGCAATCACGTTGTTGAACGCGCGCGCGTCGTTTCCCGGCACCGCGCGATTGCGCAGTCCGGCTGAGTTTGCCCCTGCGCTGAAGGGGCGCCGCCTGGCAAGGGGGGCGCTTTTTTCTTTGAGCGCCGCATCGTCTCCCCAGGCTCGCCTTGGCCTCGTCATCGGCAAGCGCTTTGCACCGCTCTCCGTGACCCGAAGCGCAATCAAACGGGTTTTGCGCGAATCCTTTCGCCTCCAACGCGAAACGCTCCCCCCCGCTGATTACGTCATTCGCCTTCATGGCAAGGTGCCCGCGGGTTCACTGACGGCCATCAAGCGTATGGTCCGCACAGAAGCGGATGCGCATTGGGGCAAGGCGCGCAAATCCCTGAGCGCCCCATCTTCGAGTTCCAGCCGTGACCGCGCCGAACGCTAAGCCTCCCACCGGATCCACCTTCGGCCGACGCGTGCTGATCGGGCCCATCCGCGCTTATCGTTTCTTCTTGAGCCCCTGGATCGGGCAGTCCTGCCGCTTTACCCCCAGCTGTTCGGTCTACACTATGCAGGCCATCGAAAGTCATGGGCCCGTGGCAGGCGCCTATCTTGGGATCAAGCGGATTTGCCGCTGTCACCCTTATGCACAAGGGGGGCACGATCCGGTACCGGAACCCAAAAAGGGAAAACGCAATGGCTAGGTTTTCCCCATGCCTGTGCGCCAGCGCACAAGACAGCTAAACTAGCGGACTTTGCCGCGACGACTGGAAAATCCATTCATGGACATGCAACGCACCATCCTCTGGATGATCTTCGCACTCTCCCTCCTGTTCCTGTGGGACGGATGGCAGAAGCACAACGGAAACCCCTCCTTGTTCGGAGGCAGCAGCACTGCTTCTATTGAGAGTAAGGACTCACCTTCTGAGCGTCCCGTAGACGTTCCGACCGCCGCGCCGCAGGCTTCGGCCAGCAGCACCATCCCCAGTGAGCAGGAAACGGCGGTTCAAGCTGCGCAGCAATCGGAACACGTTGTCGTCACGACCGACTTGCTGCGCCTGACCTTTGATACGGTCGGCGCCCAGATCATCAAGGCGGAGCTGCTCGAACACCCTGATTCGGCAGACCGTTCCCAACCCACGGTCCTGCTTGACGAGTCCGCCAACCGTACCTACCTGGCCCAGACCGGCGTGGTCGGCGCGCCTGCCGGTTCCAGCTTCCCGACCCACCGCACACCGTTCACGCTGACCTCAAGTGAGCGCACGCTGACCGGCGACTCGCTGCAGGTCATGTTCGAGGCGGAAAGCGGTGGCCTGAAGCTGACCAAGGTCTTTACCTTCTACCCCAACAGCTACGTCATTCACGTCAACCACAACCTGTTGAACGTCAGTGACACGGTGCTGAACCCGGCGCTGTATTACCAGCTGACCCGCGACGGCAACCCGCCGCCCGGAGAAAACACCTTCTACAGCACCTTCACAGGCCCGGCCATCTACACCGACGCCCAGAAGTTCCAGAAGATCACCTTCTCCAATATTGAAAAAGGCCGGGCCACCTACGAAAAACAAGCCAATGACGGCTGGTTGGGCATGATCCAGCACTACTTTGCCGTGGCCTGGGTCCCCCCGCAGGGCGTCACCCGCAACTACGAAATGCTGAAAGTCGGCAATAATCTGTACGCCGCCCGCGCCATTCAAGCCGTCAGCGCACTGGAGCCGGGCACCGGCAACACCGTTGAAGCCAAGTTGTGGATCGGCCCGCAGGATCAGAACAGCATGGCCGAAGTCGCCGAAGGGCTGGATCTGGTGGTGGATTACGGCTGGCTGACCATCATCGCCAAGCCGCTGTTCATCCTGATGACCTGGCTGCACCAATGGCTGCAGAACTGGGGCTGGACCATTGTTGCGCTGACGGTATTGATCAAGCTGGTGTTCTTCCCGCTTTCAGCGGCCGGTTACCGCTCAATGGCGAAGATGAAAACGGTGACGCCGCGCATGACCGCGATCCGTGAAAAGTACGGCGATGATCGCCAGAAAATGAACGTCGCAATGATGGAGCTCTACCGCAACGAGAAGATCAACCCCTTGGGCGGATGTTTGCCGATGATCGTGCAGATTCCGGTCTTCATCGCCTTGTACTGGGTACTGCTGGCCAGCGTTGAAATGCGCAATGCGCCGTGGATTCTGTGGGTCCAGGATCTGTCTTCCACGGATCCCTTCTTCATCCTGCCCGCCTTGATGATGGCCACGATGTTCCTGCAGATCAAGCTGAACCCGACGCCGCCCGATCCCATGCAGGCCAAGGTCATGATGATCATGCCGCTGGTCTTCGGTGGAATGATGTTCTTCTTCCCGGCCGGCCTGGTGCTGTACTGGGTGGTCAACAACATTCTGTCCATCGCCCAGCAATGGTTCGTCATGCGTAGCCTTCCCAAGCCGGCCTGATCCCAGACCGTCTTACGGCTCGCAGGCCGTTCGGAAAGCCGCCTGGAGCCGTTCGAGCCGGGCGGCTTTCTGGCATTTGCGCGACCCGTTTTCTTTTGCAATGATCCGATCATGAACCTGAACGCAGACCCGATTGTCGCCATCGCCACCGCTCCCGGCCGGGGCGGCATCGGCGTTGTGAGAATCTCCGCCCCCAAGCCGCTCGACGCCCTAGCGCAGGCACTGGTCGGCCGGACCTTGCGGGCGCGGCACGCCCACTACCTGCCATTTCTCGACGCTGATGGCACGCTGATCGACCAGGGTATTGCGCTCTCCTTCCCCGCGCCGCACTCCTACACTGGCGAACACGTGCTGGAACTGCAAGGCCACGGCGGCCCTGTCGTCTTGCGACGGTTGCTCGCGCGTTGCCTGGAAGCCGGAAAAAGCACCGGCCTCCGGTTGGCCGAGCCCGGCGAATTCACCCGCCGCGCCTTCCTCAACGACCGCCTCGACCTGGCCCAGGCTGAAGCCGTGGCCGACCTGATCGACGCCTCCTCCGAAGCCGCCGCCCGCAGCGCCGCCGCCTCGATGACGGGCGCGTTTTCGCAAGCCGTCAATGAACTGGCCGACCGTATCATCCACCTGCGGATGCTGGTCGAAGCCACGCTCGACTTCCCCGAAGAGGAAATTGATTTCCTCGAAAAATACCAGGCCGGCCCGATGCTCGACGGCATCCGCGCCGACCTCGACCACCTCATGCGCAACGCCAAACAAGGCGCCATCCTGCGCGAAGGCCTGCACGTCGTGCTGGCGGGCCAGCCGAATGTGGGTAAATCCAGCCTGCTGAACGCGCTGGCCGGTTTTGAAGCCGCCATCGTCACGGACATTGCCGGCACTACCCGCGACCGCGTCGTCCAGCAAATTGCCCTGGATGGCGTGCCGCTGCACATCATTGATACCGCCGGCCTGCGCGACACCACGGACGCGGTGGAGCGGATCGGCATCGAACGCAGCTGGGAAGCCATCGGCAAGGCCGACGTCATTTTGCACTTGATGGATGCCCGCGAACCCACCCCCGAACTGGATGCGCAGATCCGGCAGAAAATGCCCGCCAGGACCCCGGTCATTGCGGTACTGAACAAGATGGACCTGCTTGATGGCGTGCCGGTTATTGAAGCGGAAGCGGGCCAACAGATCCTGCCCATCTCAGCCAAGCGCGGGGAAGGGCTGGAGCGGCTGAAGCAAGCGCTGCTGGATATTGCGGGCTGGAATCCTTCGGAAGAATCGCCGTATCTGGCGCGCGAACGGCATTTGCAGGCCTTGAACCAAGCGCATGAGCATCTGGCGCTGGCCGCGGAACATGCGGCGCAGAATGACCGGGTGCTGGATCTGTTCGCGGAAGAACTGCGGTTGGCGCACGTGGCGCTGACCTCGATCACCGGGGAGTTTACGTCCGATGATTTGCTGGGGGTGATTTTTTCGCGGTTTTGTATTGGGAAGTGATGTGGGGTCTAAGGACATCCACTGAAGTCTGCTGATGTGCCTGTAAGCCGCATAAATAAAGGGGTTTTTGTCTACTGAGTGATTCGGTGATACAGTCAAAGCCACTTACTTTTATGTCCAAGTTTAGTTCCAAGTAGCGGGTTTATTGCTTTCTTCCCTCTACTTGGACATACGGAGGATGAAATGGCACTGACCGACAACGCATTAAAGGCGCTCAAGCCCAGAGACAAGACCTACACGGTC
>JBAYOI010000232.1:0-4308 GCA_041678365.1 Pigmentiphaga sp.
GTAGCTGTTGCGGCCCATCTGCTTGGCCTTGTACATGGCCAGGTCCGCCTGCTGCACCAGCGCCATTGGCGCTTCAAGCTCCTCATTGCACACCGACACGCCGATACTGGCCGTCACGTGCAGTTCAATGCCATTGATTTGATAAGGCCGCGCTATCTGGCTGATCAGTCTTTCAACCAGCAAAAGGATGTCGTCGTGGTGCTTGAGTTCGGTCAACAAAATGATGAACTCGTCACCACCCATCCGGGCCACGGTATCGTTGGGCCGCACATGTTCACGCATGCGCTTGGCAACCTCGATCAGCAGCTTGTCCCCCACCTCATGGCCGAATGTGTCGTTAATGGGCTTGAAGCCGTCAAGATCCACAAACAGCACGGAGACCATGTTCTGCTTGCGCTGCGCCACTTGGCACGCCTGCCGCAGCCGGTCCTCGAACACCGTCCGGTTCGGCAGGCCAGTCAACAAATCATGGCCCGCGCTGTATATCAGTTCGGTTTCCTGCCGCTTTTGCTCGCTGATGTCGTTCTGCACCCCGACGTAGTGCGACAAGGCACCCGTTTCGTCATAAACGGGCGAGACGAACAAGTGGTTCCAGAACACCTGGCCATCCTTCCTGATATTGCGAAGAATGGCATGCGCCTCGCGCCCCGCTTCCAGCGCTTGACGCAAACTCGTCAACGCGCTTTCATCGCGGTCGGGCCCTTGCAGAAAACGGCAATTCCTGCCCACCACTTCCTCTTCCGAATAGCCAGTAATGCGCTCAAAAGCGGGATTGACGTACAGGATGGGATGGTCAGGCAGGCGCGCATCGGTAATGACCACGCCATTGGACGACGCCTCAAGACTGCGCTGCAAAATCCTCAACTGGCTTTCGGTCTGCTTTCTGCTGGTGACGTCGCGCATTGACAGCAGGTGCATCGGCTCACCGTTCCACTCAGTGTAGGCATGGTGCGCTTCAAACGCCACCCGCTCGCCGTGTCGGCCTTCCAGCTCCCATTCCAACAGCCCGGCCGCGCCGGCGGGAATCTCCACCGGGAACCGGGTCAATACGTCACTGTCCTTGTCAAACAGCTGCTGGGCCGTCAAATTGGCATAGTGCACCTTGCCGACGTCATCAACCACCAGGATCGCGTCACGGTTGTCATCGAGCAGTTGCTTGAACAGGCGATGCTGGCGCGCGCGGAAGTCAAGGTTTTCAAACAGCAACTGGTTTTGATTTTCGGAGTCCATCAACTGGAGCTGGGTATGGGTGCGCGCCAGCGCAAACGCGATGCGGCGCTTCAGCGTCATGGGCCCCAACACGCGCTCATCCAGGAAATCCACCGTTTCCAGCCGCTCGAACTGCGGATTGCCGTTCAAGCTTTCAGCGTTGCCCAGCACGATATATGGCAGAAGCCAGCCTTGCTCCAGGCAGCGCTGGATCCAGTGCACGCCACCGGACAAGTCCGGCGCCTGGCCCACCAGACAAACACCAATGTTTTCCTGCCTCATCAGGTGCCGCGCGGTTTCGCCATCTGGCGCCCACAGCACGTGATAGGCCCGGTCATCCCCTTCCTCCAAGGCCTGCTTGACCCGCTGGTACGCCTCTTCATGACACTCAAGCAGCAAAACACGCATCGGGGAAATAAGGGCGTTCATGGTCTCAAGGAATAGTCCTGCATGGCAATGGACTTGAAGCCAGGCCCCCCCATTGCTATAAACAGAAAAGCACTGCCCACCGCGAAATGTGGAACATACCACCCCGGTTCAACACAAACAAGCGTTTTTAGCGGGAAAACCGCGCTGGAGCGCCTTTTTCAGCGGTTTTTCCCCCATTCAACGCGAATTCTTCCATTTCTTACTTGTCATTTTGGAGCCCGCATGACCCCAACGATTTACCACAATCCGCGTTGCGGCACCTCGCGCACCACGCTTGCCCTGCTCCAGGAAAAAGGGATAGCGCCGACCGTCATTGAATACCTGAAGACGCCCCCTGATCGCGCCACGCTCAACAAGCTGGCCCAAGACTGCGACGAAGGCGCACAGGGGCTGTTGCGCAAGAAAGAAGCACTGGTTGCCGAACTGGGCCTGGACCAGCCCGGGGTGACGGATCCGCAAATTCTGGACGCCATCGCCGCCCACCCCATTTTGCTGAACCGTCCTGTCGTGGTGACCAGCAAAGGCACGCGCGTCTGCCGTCCAGCCGAACGCGTACTGGACCTCATTGATTGAGGGCTGGTCCAAACAACAGCGCAGTCAGCCGCGCTTGGCGGGCTGGCTGCGCAGCCAGGCGGTCATCGCATCCACCCGGACCGGACGGCTGAACAGATACCCTTGCGCTTCCTCGCAACCCAGCTCGCGCAATATTGCCATTTCTTCCGTGGTTTCCACCCCTTCCGCCGTTGACACCATGCCCATGCTTTTTGCCATGGCCAGAATGGCGGTCACAATGGACCGGTTGGTTTCATCACGATGGATGTCACGGACGAAAGACGTATCAATCTTGAGCTTGTGCACTTGCAAGCGTTTCAAATAGCTCAGAGACGAATAGCCGGTGCCGAAGTCATCGATTGACAGCAGCACGCCCCGCTGACGGATGGCGCTGATGATTTCCGCCGCCCCGTCCGGGTCGTTCATCGTAATACTCTCGGTCAACTCCAGCTCCAGATTGCTGGCCGGAAAGCCGGTTTCCTTGAGCGCCTTGTCCAGCATGGCCAGCAAGCCAGGGTGATTGAACTGGGCCAATGACAGGTTGACCGCCAGCACAAACTTCGGATGCCCTTGCTCAAGCCAGGCCTTGGCTTGTCCCATTGCGGTGTGCAGCACCCACTCGCCGATCTGGATGATCTGGCTGCTGGCCTCGGCAACCTGGATGAATTCGTCGGGCCTGACAAAGCCCATTTCCGGATGTTCCCAGCGCAGCAGCGCTTCAGCGCCAACCACCTCGCCGGTCTTGACCGACACCTGAGGCTGGTAATACACGCTGAGCTCCTCCCGCGCCAAGGCCGTCCGCAACGCATTCTCCACTTGCAGCACCCGGGAGGAACGCTCCTGCATCTCAGGAGAAAAGAAACGGAACAGGCCACGTCCGGCCTGCTTGGCCTCGTGCATGGCGATCGCTCCGCATCGAATCAGCTCCGCGCTTTCCTTGGCATCGTCAGGATAAACGGCAATGCCGATCGACGCCGTGGTGACCAGCTCCAGCTCATTGATTCGTATCGGTTTGCCGATCACCTCCTGCAGCCGCTCGGCCAATAAAGCCGCCTTCTTGATATTGGCGCCGGGGAACAGCACCAGGAACTCATCGCCGCTATGACGCCCGAGCATGCAATCCGCCCGCAGCTGGCGGATCAGGCGGTCGGCCATTTCCCGCAGCAAGAGATCGCCGGACGGATAGCCCAGCGAATCATTGACGAACTTGAATCCATCCAGGCCGATGTAGAGCAAGGCGAACTGATTGTTCGGATGCTCCTGGCTTTCCAACGCCAGCTTGTCCAGTTGCGCGCTCAGCAGGCTACGGTTCGGCAAACGCGTCAGCGGATCGAAGTTCACCAGTTCATTCAGGCGCTGCTGATCGGCCCGGCGCTCGGTGATGTCTTCCTTGATGGCCAGATAGCTCGTGATCTTGCCGGTTTCATCAAGGACCGGGGACACTTGCACGGACTCGATGTATTCAGTGCCGTCCTTGCGGCGGTTGATGAATTCTCCCCACCACGGCTTGCCTTGCGTCAGGTGTTCCCACAGGTCGCGGTATGTGGAACGCGGCGTCTTGCCCGAATGCAGCAGCCGCGGCGAACGCCCCAGCGCCTCTTTCACGCTGTAGCCCGTATTCTTTTCAAAGGCCCGATTGACATAGATCAGCCGCGAATCCAGGTCGGTGATCATGATGGTGTTCGGACTTTGATCCACCGCCAACTGCAATTTCCGCAGTTCTTCCTGCTCCGTGATCCGGACACTGACGTCGCGCGCCAGCACCACAAAGCTCGCGATGTCATCCTGGAGGCGCCGCGCCGCCACGGACAGTTCGAAAGTCGTGGTCTGCTTGCCGTGACGGATGCTGATCTGCCTGCCTTGCGAATAGCCTTTTTCGCGGACTTCATCAAAGATTTCCTTGCTCTCGGCCTGCATCGGCTCAGGCAGAAAGTCCGCCCAGCGCTTGCCAACCGGGGAATGCGGAAACAGGGCAGATTGCCGCGTTGAGTGCAGCGCCAGCACCTGGCCCGCCTGATCCACTTCAAACAAGGTGTCGGGCACCGCGCTCAGGACCGCCTGCAAGCGCGACGCGGTGGCGTTCAGCAATTCATGCGGGGCGCGCAGCACCTCGACGAA
>JBAYOI010000233.1:0-4289 GCA_041678365.1 Pigmentiphaga sp.
GCGCTGCAAGGAAAGGCGCTGGACAGCGGCAGCTTTTCAGACGTGGCGGATCTGGCGCTGGAAGAAGCGCCGATCCTGGGCGACAGCCATGGCAGCCGCGAGTACAAACAGGCGCTGTTGCGGGCGTATCTGCCCCAGGTCTGTAAACAAGCGTTGAAATCGCATTTGGGTTAAGAGGGCATCCATGACTACTTCAACTACACAACGCCCGCCATTTCGCAGTATTGGCCACGGTATGCAGCGGCTCGAAGTCATTGAGAAAGTGACGGGCCGCGCGCACTACACGCATCACGTCAAGCTGCCGGGCATGCTGCATGCAAAAATCGTCAGGAGCCATGTGGCCCATGGCCGTTTGAACGCCATCCACGTTGATGAGGCAAAAGCCATCGGCGGCGTGGTTGCCGTGGTGACGGGCCAGGACATCCAGCAAGTCATCCCCAACCCGTATTTTGGCCCCGCTTTCCATGACCAGCCGATTCTGGCGCTGGACAAAGTCCGTTACGTGGGTGAGCCGATCGCCGTCGTGCTGGCCGAAAGCGCCAGCATCGCCGAGGAAGCGGCGGGCTATGTCTACGCGGAAATCGACGAGCTGCCCGCCGTCTTCAACGAGGTTGAGGCCATGACGTCCTCCACCTACGTTCATGAGTCCCTGCGTCCGGCCGGCACGTTTGCCGACCTGAAGCATTTGAACGGCATCAAGAACACCAACGTTGCGCTGGCCTTCCAGCTCAAGAAAGGCGACACCGACCAGGCTTTCGCCAGCGCCGCCCATGTGTTTGACGACACCTTCACGTCGCAGCAGGTCATGCATGCGCCGCTGGAACCGATGATCAGTCTGGCCGATGTGGGTCCCCGCGAGGTCTCGATCTGGACGGCCAGCCAGAGCCCGTCCTTCGTGCGGATGGAAATTGCCCGCCTGCTGGGCTGGCGCGAGAATCAGGTCAAGGTCCTGACCGGCTATCTGGGCGGCGGCTTTGGCGCAAAGCTCTACATCAAACTGGAAGCGCTGGCGGTTGCGCTCAGCCTGGTGGCGGGCCGTCCGGTGCGTGTGGCGCTGACGATGGCCGAGCAGTTCTACACGATTACGCGGCATGCCACGACTTTCCGCATCCAGACCGCGGTGGATGCCAGCGGAAAAATCACCGGCCGCCGTTGCGACGTGGTCTGGAATGGGGGCGCCTATGCCGATATCGGCCCCCGTGTGACGCAGAAATCGGGGTTTACCGCACCCGGCCCGTACAGCATTGAGAACGTTGATATCACCTCGACCGCGGTGTACACCAACCTGCCCCCCGCCGGCGCCTTTCGCGGTTTCGGCATTCCGCAGCTGGTGTGGGCCTATGAGAGTCAGGCCGACATCATCGCGCGCAAACTGGGCATGGATCCGATCGCGTTCCGATTGCAGAACGCGCTGTCGGACGGCAAGGAGCACGCCACCGGCACGATGATGAAAGATGCGGCGATTCCGCTGGTGCTGAACCGGTTGTCGGAAAAATTCGATTGGCCGCAGACCCAGTCCAGCCAGGAAGGCCGCTACCGTCGCGGCAAAGGCATGGGCGTCGGTATCAAGGCCTGTGTCGCGCCCACGACCTCAGTGGCCATTGTTACGATTGCGGCCGATGGCAGCTGCTCGGTGCAGACCAATACGGTGGACATGGGGCAGGGCTCGGACACGGTCATGGCGATGATTGTTGCCGAAGTGCTGGGCGTGTCGGCTGCTGAGGTGAACGTGATGCCGCCGAATACCGAGGCCACGCCGTACGACATGGCCACGCTGGGCTCGCGCTCCACCTTCCACATGGGACATGCCGTGCGCCTGGCCGCCGAAGACGCCTTGAAAAAACTGAAGGCGATGGCGGCCGAAGTCGGCGTCGAGCCGGTCGAGCCGGGGCATTTCCGTGAGGTTTTCCTGAAGCGCTACGGCATGCAGGCGGGCACCATCATCGGCAGCGGCACCTATATGCCCACGTATCAGTCGCCGGACAAAGGCACCGGCCAGTCCGCCGACATCACGCCGAACTGGATGATAGGCGGCTGCGCCATGGAAGTCGAGGTGGATACCTGGACCGGCATGTACACGATCCTGCGCATGGAGAATGTGGTGGATTGCGGTACGCCAATGAATCCGAAGGTGGTCGATACGCAGATTTCGGGCGCCGCCATCATGCAGCTGGGCACCGTCACGCTGGAGCAGATGGAGTTCGACGAGCAAGGGCAGTTGAGGAACGCTGGTTTGTCGGAATACAAGATCCCCGGTATCCAGGACATTCCGCAGCATCTGGGCCGCGAAGCCGTTGACGCCTATCAGGAAAACGGCCCGTTCGGCGCCAAGGGGCTCGGCGAGAGCGCGGCCTTTGGCGTGGCCTCGGCGCTGGCCGCCGCGATTGAAGACGCCGTGGGCGTCAGGATCAAGGACTTGCCGATTCGACCCCAGAAGATTTGGGAAGCCCTGCAAACCATGAATGAAAGGAAAGGGTGAGGCCATGAGCGCCGTCTACAACGAGATTGATTTCGTCCTGAACGGACGCACGCAGCACCAGCGCGTCGACAGCCGCGAGAATGCAGTGGATGTGCTGAACCAGTGCGGCTTGAAAGGAACGCGTGAAAGTTGCGGTCAGGGCCTGTGCGGCTGCTGCACGATTTACGTCGAAGGCAAGCCGGTGTCTGGTTGCCTGTACCCCGCCTGGAAGCTGAAAGGCAAGGACGTCACCACGGTTGAGGCCTTGTCCAGCGGAAGCCGCATCGACGTCGTGCAGCAGGCCTTCATTGACGCGGGCGCGTTCCAGTGCGGTTTCTGCACGTCCGGCTTCGTGCTGATGACGAAAAAACTGCTCAGCGAGCACCCGGACCCGAGCCGCGAGCAGATCGAACACTATCTGGCGGGCAATCTGTGCCGCTGCGGGGCCTATCCCGAAATTATCGCGGCCGTGCGTCTGGCCGCGGAACGGTTGGCTGCGAACAAAGGAGAGCAGTAATGGAGATGGAAGCGAGCCGCCTGATCAAGGCGGACCGGCAACAAGTCTGGCAGGCCTTGAATGATCCCGCCATGCTTCAGGCATGCATTCCGGGCTGCGAGTCGATCGAGCCGCTGGGCGATGATCGCTTCAAGGTGGCGATGGTGGCTGCCGTGGGTTTCATCAAGGCCCGGTTCGTTGGCGAGTTGCAGTTGGAGAACAAGGTCGAGAATGCCTCTTATGACTTGACCTTCAATGGCTCGGGCGGCCCCGCCGGTTTTGGAAAGGGCACGGCCTCGGTCAAACTGTCCGATGAGGGCGCCGACACCCGCCTGTCCTATGTGGTGAAGGCGCAAGTGGGCGGCAAGCTGGCGCAAGTCGGCGCCCGGGTCATTGACGGCGTGGCGAAGAAGCTGGCCGAGGAATTCTTCGAGCGGCTGGACGCCCGCGTGTCGAGGCCGGTGGATGCGGCGGCAACCCCCGCGAGCGAGCCAGGCGGCGCGCACGTCCCGGCGGCGCATTCGCCCGCCTCCGCTCCCGCGCCGAAGCAGGGCGCAAGCAAAATGTGGTGGGGGGCGGCAGCCGTCCTGGTGATCGTGCTGATCATGCTGGCCATCAGGGACTGAGGCGGCGTTTTACCGCTGGACGTTCAGGAGAATCTGGCGTGGAAACGCTGCGCCAGCGCCTGGCGGGAGATTTTTCCATTCCCAACATACGGGACTTCCTCAACCATCCACCAATGCAGCGGCTGGTGGCTGGCGGGAAGTCCGCTTTGCCGGGCGACGTAATCTTGCAGCGTCGCCAGATCCAGCCTTGGGTCGCCAACCACGGCACAGGCAATGGCCTGGCCGGTCTCCGCATGGTCAACCCCAAACACCACCGCCTGTCTGACCAGCGGGTGCTGCACAATGCTTTCCTCGATCACGGCCGGATGGATTTTGATGCCGCTGCGATTGATGATGTCGTCGGTCCGGCCGAACAGGAAAACCCGGCCATCTTCGTTGATCCGGACCTGATCCGCAATCATCAGGCGTCCATCCAGCTGCTGCGGCACGGATTGGTCCAGGGATTGGACAGCCAGGGCAAGATGTTCGGCATGGATACGGAGCTGGCCCGGGGCCTGCCCGCCTGGGCAAGCCATGCGCTCAAGGCGCACGCCCGGCGCGGCAAAGCCCACGGAACCGATCTGCCGGTTATGCTGATCCGCGCCGCAGATCCAGCCCGCTTCCGAGCTTCCGTACAAATTGATGACGGGTATCCCAAAGCGCTGTTCCACGCGCTGCCAGACCGATGCGCTCAGCGCCGCGGAGCTACAGCTCAGGCGCGTCAAGCCGC
>JBAYOI010000234.1:0-4262 GCA_041678365.1 Pigmentiphaga sp.
GGCGGCAAAAGGCCGATGAAGAGCATCCCCCCATCGGCCCGGTCCAACACGTTTGCGCGGAGGTTAATCCAGCGTCAGGTTCAAGCGCTTGATCACCGCGCCCAAGGTTTCGGTTTCACGCGTGATCAGGTCCGTCAGTTCTTGCGGGCTGGAACCCACCGACGTCCAGTACTGATTGGCAAGCTGCTGGGTGACTTCATCGCTGCGGATGATCTCGACCAATTCCTTGTTCAGCCGGTCAAGAATGGGCTGCGGCGTGCCCGCGGGCGCCAGCATGGCCTGCCAGGAGATCACTTCGAAATCCTTGAAACCTTCCTCGATCATGGTCGGCAGCTTGGCCAGCGTTTTGCTCCGCTGCGCGCTGGTTACGGCCAGCGCCTTGATCTTGCCTTCATTGGCCTGCGGCATGGCCACCGAGGGCACCATGATGGCGGCCTGAACCTGGCCGCCGATGATGGCCGTGATGACTTCCGGGAAGCTCTTGTACGGCACATGCAGGATGTCCAGGTTCTGCTGGCCCTTCAGCAGCTCGGCGCCCAGATGCGCGGAGCTGCCCGCGCCCACCGAACCGTAGTTCAGTTTGCCGGGCTGGCTGCGCACCGCTTCGGCAAATTCCTTCACGCTGTTGACACCCAGGCTGTTCGAGACCACCAGCACGTTCGGGCTGGTGGCCACCGTGGTGATCGGCGCCAGATCCTTCAGCGGATCGTAGGGCAGCTTGGTATAGAGCGTGGGGGCGGTGGCCAGCGGGCCGTTGATGGTGAACAGCAAGGTGTAGCCGTCCGCGGGCGCCTTGGCCACGTAGCCCGTGCCGATATTGCCGCCCGCGCCCGGACGGTTGTCGATCACGATGGTTTGCGAGAGTCGCTTTTCAAGCGGCTGCGCTACCATGCGGGCCACCATATCGGGCGACGAGCCCGCCGGGAACGGCACCACCAGGCGTATCGGTTTGGCTTGGGGCCAGTCCGCCGCGCCGACGGCCATCGGGCTCAGCGCCGCGCCGCCGAGCGCCACAGCCAGGGCGGACGCTGCAAACGTACGGCGGGTAATACGCTGGCTGGACACCACGCGTTGAAATCGACTCATGTGAACCTCCGGAAATGTGAGTGCGTTTTTTAAGTACGCCATCAAGGCGTTTTCTAGGTACGGGTCAGGAGGAGCGGTCTGGCTCAGGGTTGAACCGCCTCGTGTTTGATCCAGCGATCGACGTGGACCGGTTGCGACTGCGACAAGCGATCAATCAAACGGCCGACGTCCGTATCGACAATCAGCGATTCCACATGCGCGCCGCGAACAAAACCCTGCGACAGCGCCTGTTGAATGAATGAAAGCAGACTATCGTAATAGCCCGCGATATTGAGCAGCCCTACCGGTTTGTGATGATACCCAATCTGCTGCCAGGTCAGCACTTCAAACAATTCATCCAGCGTGCCAAAACCGCCAGGCAAGGCGACAAAGGCATCCGACAGATCAATCAACTGGGCTTTGCGGGCGTGCATAGTGGGCACGACGGCAATCTCGGTCAGGCCCGGATGGCCGACTTCCCGCTTCCACAAGGCTTCCGGGATCACCCCGGTGACTTTGCCGCCCGCATTGAGCGCGGCATTGGCGACTTCACCCATCAGGCCGACGCTGCCGCCGCCATAAACCAGACGAATATCGCGTTGAGCCACCGTCTGGCCCAAGGCTTGAGCCGCTTCGACGAACTGGGGGTCTGCCCCCGTGCTCGCCCCGCAATAAACGCACAGCGATTGCATAAATTACCCTTCAGTACGCGGATCCCGCGTCAATAACCGGTGTACCACCGTCAACGGCGATACCCCTTCAAACAAAATAGCGCACACCGCTTCGGTAATCGGCATATCAATGGACAACTGCCGAGCCAGCACACGCACGGCCTGGGCGCAGCGCACCCCTTCCGCCACCTGGCTCATGCCCGCCAAGACTTGCTCCAGCGTTTGCCCCCGGCCAATGGCCAGGCCAACCTGACGGTTGCGGGAGAGATCGCCGGTGGTGGTCAGGATCAAGTCTCCCAGGCCGGTCAGGCCGCTGAAGGTTTCCGCCTGCGCGCCCAGTGCGACGCCGAGCCGCGTCATTTCAGCCAACCCTCGGGTCACGAGCGCGGCGCGGGCGTTCTCCCCGAGCCCCAGGCCATCACAGATGCCGGTGGCCAACGCGATGATGTTCTTCACCGCGCCGCCCACTTCAACGCCGACCAGGTCCGTACTGCCATAGACGCGGATATTGCCTTGGTGGAAAGCGCAGGTAATGGCGCTGCGTACCCGTGCCGACGCGCTGGCCACGGTCAAGGCCACCGGCAGCCCCTGGGCCACTTCCTTGGCGAACGACGGGCCGGACAAGACGCCTGACTCGAGGTTCGGCAGCGCCTGGAGGATGGGGCCCGCGATCTGGTGCGGCAAGCGGCCGGTGCCCGCCTCCAGCCCCTTGCAGGTCCAGACCAGCGACACGGGCCCGGCATCGGCGGGTAAATGGCGCGCCAGCGCTTCGCAGGCTTCCTGCAGACCGGCCACCGGCACGCCCAGGATCAAGACGGCCTCACCACCCGGCTGCAGGACGAAATCGATGACTTCCGTCAGCTCGCTCGTGTAACGCAACGAGGCGGGCAAGGCGATGCCCGGCAGATAGCGAAGGTTTTCCTGTGCTTGCCGCAAGGAGGCGGCAGTATCGGCTTGCCGCGCCCACAAGCACGTGGGGTTGTGCCGGGCGCTGGCTGCCGCCAGGGCCGTACCCCAGCTTCCCGCGCCGATGACCCCGACGCGAACAGAAGAAATAGGCATGCCCTGTCAGTCCTGAATGATGCGGTGGGATCAGTGCGTGGCGGCGCCGTTCTGCTGCGCAGCGGCGGCTTCGGCCAGGCGTTGCTCATAAATGGCCTGGAAGTTGACTTCGGCCAAGTGCAACGGCGCCATGGAGGCACGCGTGATCTGGTCCGCGATGTTGGCGCGGAGATAAGGATAGACGATGCCCGGGCAGGCGATGCCAAGAATCGGATCCATCTGTTCCGGCGGCAGATTGGCGAGCTCGAAAATGCCGGCTTGCTTGCCTTCGATCAGATACAGGACCTTGTCATTGATCTTGGTGGTGACCGTTGCGGTGACCGTGACTTCAAACACGGTTTCCGCCAGGGCCGCCGCGCCGACATCCACCGAGATCTCCACTTGTGGCTGCTCTGTTTCAAGGAAAATCTGCGGCGCATTCGGCAACTCAAGCGACAGATCTTTCAGATAGACGCGTTGAATATTGAAAACGGGCGCTGCTTGCTCTTGGGTTTGCTGCTCTTGATTGTCTGACATGGTTTACTTCGCAATGACGTTAGCCAGCTGGCCAGTCCGGTGCGCAGGCCGCCCACCGGGGTGAATGCAAGGCCCCCAGGCCCCGCGATAAGAGTATTAGTCTGCCAGAAGTGGCAACAATTTTCCTGCCCGATCCAGCGCGGCCAGATCATCGAACCCACCCACATGGGTGTCGCCGATGTAGATTTGCGGTACCGTGCGGCGCCCGGTGCGCGCCATCATGGTTTCACGCTGCACCGGATCAGCGTCAATACGGACCTTCTCAATGGCGTCCACGCCCCGCTGCTTCAACAGCATTTCAGCGCGCACGCAGAAAGGACAATAGGCGGTGGTATACATCAATACAGGTTTCATGCTCATCCTTTGGTGATCGGCAGGCCCGCTTGCACCCAGGCCGTGACGCCGCCTTGCAGGCTGTTCACGTCTTCAAACCCTTTGGCTTTCAGCGTGGCAACGGCTTTTGCCGATTCACGGCCGTTTCCGCAGACGAGGATCAAGGGCTTGTTCTTGGGCAGCGATCCCGCCTTGGCCTCAAGCTCGGCCGCCGGGATGTTGCGGGACTGCGCCAGATGTCCGCCGGCAAAAACCGACGGCGCGCGCACGTCCACCAGGACGGCGTGGCGCTGGTTGATGGCCTGGGTCGCCTGCGTGGGCGTCAATCCCCCCGTCCGGTTACCGTGTTTGATGCTGTGGACGATCAGCATCAGGCCGGACGCAACGGCCAGGCCAACGAGAAGGATGTTTTCGACAAGAAATTGCTGCACGCGATGGGTTCCTCAGATGAAAAGTAGATGGAGCGCTCTTCACGAATTGCAAGCGCACTATCTATAGAGCGCTTGCGATTATAAAATGGCTGGAGTGCTAGCTCCGAATCTGGCTCAAGCATCGGATTGGCCAGCGGAGACCTTCGATTGTATTCAACCTTTGATCATTGCGGCTTTGGCCCTA
>JBAYOI010000235.1:0-4193 GCA_041678365.1 Pigmentiphaga sp.
ACATCATCGGCCGTGGCCGCATGCAGGCGCGCCACCGGCGAATGGTCAGCCGGATAGTCGGTCACGTACGCTGGGCCGGACGCATCGCGCCACTGGCCGGCAAAATAAGTCTGGATTTTTTAAGTCATCACACGCCTTCAGAGCAAGGGAAATCAGTAAGCGGACGTATACAAAGCCAGGGCATCCTCATAGCGGATCTCGCGCCGATTGTTCTGCAGCAGACGCCCAACTTTCATCGCCTCTTCGGCCAGCAGCGGCAGGTCCTCGCGCGCAATACCGACCTCGCTCAAGCCTTGCGGAATCGGCGATGCGCCAAGGTGGGCCGCCATCCTGTCGATGAAGGCCCCGGCAGCCTGCTGATCCGTCGCCCGCAGCAGGCCCGCGTCGAGCGCCCGGCCCAGTTCAGCGTACAGCGGCGCAACCTCGGCCAGGTTGAAACGCAGCACCGGCACCAACACCAACGCATTGGCCAAACCATGCGGAATATGGAAGTGCGTGCCCAGCGGATGGGCCAGGGCATGCACCGCCGCAACCGGGGCATTGGCAAACGCCATGCCCGCCAGCATCGAGCCAAACAACATTGCTTCGCGCGCTTCCAGGTCTTGCGGGTTGCCGATCACGCGCGGCAGGCCGCGATCCAGGGAGTCCAGCGCCTGACGGGCGAGCACGTCCGACAGCGGGTTTTTTTTCGAACGGGTCGTATAGGCTTCAATCGCATGCACCATCGCGTCGATGCCGGTCATCGCACTTTGTGCAGGCGGCAGCCTAAGGGTCAGCGCCGCGTCCAGCACCGCCAGATCCGGCAGCAGCACCGACGCAATCACCCCTTTCTTCTGATGATCGGGCGTGCTGATGACCGACGTTGGCGTGACCTCGGACCCGGTACCGGCCGTCGTTGGTATCTGGACCAACGGCAGGCGCGGCCCCTTGGCCAGGCCAATTCCATATATCGACGTCAGCGGCTGCGGCGTGCGCGCCAGCAGCGCCACCAGCTTGGCCGTATCCAGGCTGCTGCCGCCGCCGATGCCGATCACGGCCTGGCTGTCGGCCGCCGCCACAAAGGCTCCCGCTTCTTCGACCAGCGCTTCCGGCGGATCCGCCTCGACCCGGTCAAACACCACGGTCTCAAGGCCCGCCTCGCGCAAGCTCGCCAACAGCGGCGCAATCACCCCGAGTCTGACCAGTCCCGCATCGGTGATCACCGCCGCCCGCTCGATGCCCTGGCTGCGCAGCCGGGCGCCAACCCGCAGCGCCGCGCCGGGTTCACACCAGAGCTGCGGCGCGGTTTCAAAATGGAAAGCAAAAGAGGGAGACATACGGCTCAGACCTACTTGCGTTGTTCAAGGACGAGCGACCCCATCACCGGGCGCAGCGGGTCCGTGGCCCCAGGCGCCCAAGCAGGTGGATCGTTCAAAGAAAAGGAAGAAGGCCGGACCGGACGGTCCGGCGGCCAGCCGGGAGGCTTACTGGATGGTGATGCCGGTCTTTTTGATCAGCGTGCCGTAGTTGGCGTAATCATTGCGCAGCGCCTCGCCCAGCGCTTCCGGCGTCGTGGTCACGCTCTCGAAGCCCATCGACTCGATACGCTCGATCGCATCCGGTTTTTTCAGCGCTTTGTTGACTTCGGCATTCAGCGTCTTGATGACGGCCTCCGGCGTACCGGCCGGGGCGAACAGGCCATGCCAGCCGCTGATTTTTTCCAGTTCGGGCAAGCCGAGTTCGCGGAAGGTCGGCACCTCCGGCAGCGCGGTTGAGCGCTTCGGTCCGATCACCGCCAGGGCGTTGAGCTTGCCCGCCTTGACGTGCACGGCGCTGCCCGAATCGAAGGTGTATTGCACCTGGCCCGCCAGCAGATCCTGGATGGAAGGCGCCAGGCCTTTATAGGGAACGTGGGTGGCCTCGGTCTTGGTCTCCCTGTTCAACAGCGCGCCCGCCACGTGCGGAAACGAACCGTTGCCGGTCGACGAATAGTTCAATGCGTTCGGTTTCGCCTTCATGTGGCTGATCAAGCCGTTCAGATCCGTGACGCCAACCGAGGGATTGGCCAGCAAGACCATGTTCAGGCCTGCCAGCGTGGCCACCGGCGCAAAGTCCTTGACCGGGTTGAACGGGACGGACTCCATCACGTACGGGCCCAGGGTCAGCGTGCTCGACGCCAGCATCAGCAGCGTGTGTCCATCCGCGCTCGAGCGGCGCACGTAGTCGGCGGCGATGTTGCCGTTGGCGCCGGGCCGGTTTTCCACCACGAACTGTTGGCCGAGCGACTCGCTCAGGTCACGGGCAACCATCCGCGCAATGGCGTCCAGTGTGCCGCCCGCCGGGACCGAGACGACGATGTTGACCGGCTTGGCCGGGTAGGTTTGCGCGGCAGCGGGCTGACCAAATAGACAGAAAGCGAGAACGGGAAGAACTTTACGCATGGCGGTGCTCTTTAGAAGATGATTGAAACCATGGCTGAATTCTAGAAGGGAACAACCAGGCGGACTTGCCAATCTGGTTAACTTCCGGTTAACTGCCAAGGGTGTGGACGCCTGCCTTGCCAGGACGTCCGGCCCTTGTTTTTTTGGTCCGATCCCAATGCTTCCTCCTCTCACCACCCGCCACTTCCAAATTTTCACGACCCTCATGCGCAGCAGCGGCATGGCCGAGGCCGCGCTGAAACTGGGCATATCAAAAGCGGCGGTCAGCAAAACGCTGAAACTGCTTGAGGAAAGAACCGGAACACCGCTTTTTCAATTGAACCGGGGCCGCCTGGAACCGACCGCCGCCGCGCAACGCTTGCTGCCGCGTGCCGAGCAGGCAACGCAGCATCTGGAATGGGCCATTGAGGAAGCGCTCGCGCTGGGCCGGAATACGCCGCCCACGGTTGAGATCGCCGCGCACGCGCCACCGCTGATCGCGCTGCTGCCGTTGGCGGCGAAACGCTTTCAGCAGCAATATCCGGAAGTGCTGGTCAATATCCGCGCAGAGGGTCCGCCGCGGGTGCTGCGCCTGGTTGCGCATCACGAAGTGGACCTGGGCGTGACCAACCCCCCGGCGCCCAACACAATGAGCCATGCCAGCCTGTGTGAAAGCCGCACGCTGTCAAAAAACCTGTTGATGGTGGCCATGCACCGGCAGCATCCGCTGGTTGCCAAGCCCGTGATCTATCCGAACGACCTGGCCGGTACGAGTGTCATCGCGCTGCCCGAGGACTCCCCCACGTCGATCCTGATCAAGGCCACTTTGCAGGAAGCGGGCGTGCAGTTGCCCAAGCGCATCATGGCCAGCACCTCGATGGCGGTCTGCGCGCTGATCCAGCAGGATGTCGGCGTCGGCCTGATCAACCCGACCCTGCTATCAAGCGGCGTGTTTCCGGACATCGTGACGCGTCCGTTCCGGCCGCGCATCATGCTCGGCACCAATATGTATTATTCGTCGATCCGTCCGCTCAGCGTGGAGGCGCAAGCCTTTGCCGAGGTGCTGATGGACGTGGCGGCGCAGACGCTGGCGTCCAGCTCCTGAACCCGGTCCGCGCCGCCGTCGGCTTACAAGGACCGGTCGCTCAAACCCACTTTTGAATAAATATCGTTGACGTGCTGTTTGACCGAGTCGGGCATGTCGTCCGTTTCAGGCAGATGCGCCCAGCCCACCCGCTGCCGCGCGTATTGGCCGATGACTTCGTCCTGGTCCGACGTGGCGCCGCTGATGCCATAGGCGCCCACCATTTCATTGCCTTTGAAAATCGGTGCGGCGCCGCCCGACACCACCACCTTTCCGCCGGTGAAGACCGAAGCGTTGATCAACATTTGCGGATTGCGCTCCTTGAACCACTGCTGGATGATCAGTCCATCCTGGAAGCGGGGACTCATCGAGCGGAAGGCCGCCACGGTGAAGGCCTTGCTGCGCGCCGTCTCCGGCGTGATGAAGCCGGCCTCGTCCATTTTTTCCAGCGCAATCAGATTGCCTTCCGCACTGACGATTGCCACCGCAACCGGTACGCCCATTTCACGGGCTTTTTCCGTGACCGCATCAAAAAAAGCACGGCACTCGGCCACATAGATCTTCGACATCAAACCACTCCTCAATCCCGGGTTATTGCAAGGTGATGCCGGCAGCCTGCATCAGCTTGCCCCACCGAGTGACTTCGCTTTTGACGTACAGGTCCGCCTCAGAGACCGATGCGCGCATCGGGATCATTCCCTGTCCCTTGA
>JBAYOI010000236.1:0-4159 GCA_041678365.1 Pigmentiphaga sp.
CTTGGTGCGCTCGGCCAGGTTACGCACCTCATCGGCAACCACGGAGAAGCCCCGGCCGTTTTCGCCGGCGCGCGCCGCTTCAATGGCGGCGTTCAAGGCCAGCAGGTTGGTCTGCTCCGCAATGTCCTGAATGGTCTTGACCACTTCGGAGATCTGCCGTGAAGAAGCCTCCAGCGTCTGGACCGACTCCGCCGATGCGGCCACCTGCTTCGCCATTTGCTGGATTTCCTGCACGGTTTGCGCCACCACGGCCGAGCCTTCCTCCGCCGCCGAACTCGACTCTTTGGAGAATTGGTCGGCCTCGCGGGAGTTATCGGCAATCTGCGCAATGGAAACGCTCAGTTCTTCCACGGCGGACGCCACCTGGCGCGCCGCATCCGACTGCACTTCCGTTCCCTGGCCGATCTGGTTCAAGGCCTGCAAGGTCTGCTGCGACGAGGCCGCCACGTGCGAACCGGTCCGGCCCATCTGCTGCGCCAGCACGGCAATGCGCTTGCGCGTGCCGTTGATGCTTTGCGCCATCAGGTGGACTTCATTACGGGAGTTGGCCGGGCCCGTAGGCACGTCCTGGGTCAAATCGCCATTGCCCAGGCGAGCTATTCCTTCCGTGATGTCCTGCACGGGCCGCAAGGCACGGCGCATGCTCAGGTAGCTCATGCCGCCGGTGACGCAGCCGCCAATCAGCAGCATGATCACGACCAACAGAATCTGGCGGTTCTGCACCGCCATGAAATCCGCCTTCTTGCCGCTGGCAATCAAGGTCCAGTTCCATTGCGGAACGGACAGGAAGGAAGCGATCAGCGCTTCGCCTTCTTCCGTGTTGTATTCAAGCTGGCCCATCTCCTGCGTCAGCATGCGCTGATAAAGCGCCTGCTCCCGCTCGGTGGCCACAGACAGCTCTTCGCCCTGATAGACGGGATGGACGAGGAACTCCGCTTGGCCTTTTCCGTTCACGAACAGCGCCTCCATGCTGGCGTGTTCGGCCACGGTGGTCTGGCGGATGTAGCTGAGGGTGGAAGAAATATCATCGGTCAGGTCAACCGTCAGGCTGACCCCGCCAAACTGCTTGCCGTAGTCATCCTTGAGCGGCCGGACATGGATGGCGTACCAGCGCCCGTCGCGCTGGATCACCGAGGTGCCGCTTTGTTCAGCGGACAGAAGCTGGACAGGATAGCTGTTGTTATCCAGCGGCTCACCGGTCAGCGGCTGCCCGTCCTCGGTGCGTTGCAGCGTGGCCACGCGCAGCCATTGGTTATTGCGGTGGTAATAGACCTCCACATCCACGTTGGCATAGGTGCGGATCCGCTGCAGAAAGGCGGTATTGCCGTTCAGCACGGTTTCCCCGGCCTGAATGGCGGGCAAGGCGCCCGCGGAACCGGTCTCCACCGTATAGTCGAACGGCGTTGGCAGTTCGCCCAGCATACGCTGGAACATCAGAAACTGGCGCTCGACCCGCACCCGGTTGATCTCGAACGTTGAGATCAGGCTGGACTCGACCGATTGCAGCGCGCTTCTGAGCTGCTGATGAACCGAGGCTTCAGCGGCTTGTCGGCCCTGCCAGATCACAAACGTAGCGACCAGCACCGCCACAATCATGCTGACGCTCAGCGTCAGCGCCAGCACTTGCTGTGCGAGCGGTCGTTTTGTAAGACCGAAAGACACCGACATGCTCTCCCCTCATGTTCTTGGTATGAAATGAATCTGGGCCTACCCCACCCCTGATTAACGACCGGCATCCCGCAAAATTTAGGAGAATTCTAAACAATTCTTTACATAAGTCTCAGTTGCCCAGCGAATGTTTGTAACACAACGGGTTTTCCATGAGTCGCCCAGGTTGTCGGGGGATCAGATTCTTTCATTATCTGGAACAGCCGGATGTTGCTCACAATGTGCTGACACTCACTTACATCGGGAGCAGCACATGGCCATTGAACGTTTTTACGAAAATGCCCACATGAGCAAGGTCGTCATTCATGACAACATCGTCTATATGTCCGGACAAGTTGCAGATGACCCGAAACAAGACTTCGAGAGTCAACTCCACCAGATCCTTGCCAAAATCGACGATCAACTCGCCGCGCTCAATATTGACCGCAAGCACTTGCTCAGCGCCATGGTCTGGATCGACGACTACAAGAACTGGGGCAGACTCAACGCGATCTGGGACGACTGGGTCGTTCCTGGCCACAAACCCGTCCGATCTTGTGTTGAATCCAAGCTCGCCTTTCCTGAATACATCGTGGAGGTCGCCGTTACCGCAGCTCGCACACTCTGATCCCTCCTCTCCAATGAGGTCTTCATCATGATTACGATCCGACTGAAGCACATCTCGCTGGGAATTCTGCTTGCCGTCAGCGGCGGGGTTTCCCAGGCCCAGGAGCCCTTGAAGCTCGTGGTCGGCCTACCGCCGGGCGGCAACTTCGACATCATCGCCCGCCTCGTGGCCGACAAGCTCCGTGTCTCCCTCAGCCAGCAAGTCATCGTCGAAAACCGGCCGGGGGCGCAAGCCCGCATGGCAAACCAGCTCGTCAAAGCCGCCCCGCCCGATGGCAATACCCTGGTGGTTGCGCCGGGCGCCACGATTTACCTCTATCCGCTCGTTTTCAAACAGCTGGGCTACGACCCGTTCAACGAACTCACACCGGTGGCCCAACTGCCCACCTGGGAGCTCGGGCTGGCCGTCCCGGCCAGCTCTCCGGCCAAAACCCTGGCCGATTTCCTGACCTGGTCAGAAGAGAACCCCGACAAAGCCTTCTATGGCACGCCGTCGGCGGGCAGCATCCAGCACTTCCTCGGGGTATCGCTGGCGCAGAACAGCGGCGTCAAACTGGAGCACATCGGCTACAAAGGCGCTTCCGAAGTCACGACCGCCCTGATCGGCGCGCAAATCCCCGCCGCCATCCTGAACATTGGGGAAATGCTGCAACTGGAAGCCACCGGCAAAGTCCGTATCCTGGCCACCTTCGGCCCGCAACGCGCGCCTGAACTGCCGACCGTGCCAACGGCGATCGAGCTTGGCTTGAAAGTCCCCGAAGCGCAGGGCTGGGGCGGCATCTATGCGCCTGCCAACACGCCTCAAGCCCGTATTGATCAGTTGAACGCAGCCATCGTCAAAGCGCTGCATGAACCGGACCTCAAGGAAAGGCTGAACAAGATGGGCATGCAGCCGGCGGGACGCTGAGCGGCAACGTGCACGGCAGGATGGCAAAAGGCCCATGTTGGCAGTAGTGGCGGGCAACCCGCTCCGGCATCACTGCCAACATGTCCGAATGCCGGATCAATGCCTGGCTCAACAGCAGCGATGCCGTTTCCACGCGCGGGCGGGGCACCGGCACGCCTTCCCGGACAAACAACTGCTCAAACTGGGGCCGCATCGGCGAGAACTCCGTTGGCATGATCCAGGAAGAGGCCGCAAGGTCGTCCATGCCGACGGATTGGCGTTGCATCCATGGATGGTCACCGCGCACAATCACGCACACCGATTCATCGTAGAGCAATTGACTGTCAAAGATCGGATCCTGCGTACTGGCGGTCAGACGCCCCAGCACCACATCCAGCTCGTGCCTGGCAAGCGCGGGCAGCAACACCTCATTGCTGCCCTCCACCACTGACACCACAATATCCGGCCAACGCGCATGCAAGCGGCTCAATGCCGCGCCAAGCAGCACTGAAATGGCGGCGGGAAACACGCCAACGCGGACGCGCCCCTGGGCATCGTCCCGAACCAGCTTCACCTCGGTCAGCGAGTCCCCGACACTACGCAGGATGCTGCTTGCCCAGCGTATGGCCGCCTCCCCGGCGGGCGTCGGCTGCAGCCCCGCGGAAGAACGCGTAAAGAGCTGCGTCTCGTAGATATCTTCAATGTCCCGCAGCAACTTGCTGGCCGCCGACTGTGTCATGCTCAGCCGTGCCGCAACCTTGTGCAAACTGCCGGTATTGTTCAGCCCCACCAGTAGATCCAAGTGACGCAGACGCAGCCTCCCTCGTACCGCGTTGTCCAGCTGTCCTTCCATACCCGCTTGCTCCGGTCAGGCCCTGGCTCGCACGACAATGCGCATCCACCGATACGAAGGCAGGGAAGTTCATTCTGCTTTCCATCCATTATGAACGAACAACAGCCCTTTTTACCGAGCAATTGTTATAACAACTGGACTTTAGA
>JBAYOI010000237.1:0-4105 GCA_041678365.1 Pigmentiphaga sp.
AAGCTTTGCGTCAAGCCATGGAGCAGGCCTTGGCGCAACAAGACATTCGCGATCGCCTGACTCAACTTGACATTCTTGCGTCCGATCTTGAGCTCGATGCGCTGAACGCCAAACTGAAACGCATGCGCACCGGCTATGCGAAGATCATTGAGGCCAATCACTTGCAAATGGACTGACAGGCAAATTATGCGCCAGCTACGCCGGGCGGCAGGTCAAACACCTCCACGCGCGGCAACGCCCCTTCCCATTTCCGGATATCAATCAACGTGGTTTGCGCGCTGGTGCCCTGCGTCAGCGTTGACGTGGGAATGTCCAGCGTCAACACATTGGGATTGCCGTGCCGCTCCAGCGCTTCGCCTTGCGGGTCGAACCAGGCGCCGGTCGGCATTGCCGCCGTGCCCGGCATCAGATCCGCGGACACCACCAACGAGCCCAGGCATTGGCCCCGGTCATTGAACAGCACCACCACGTCGTCCGTTTCCAGGCCACGCGCCTGCGCGTCCTGTTCTGACAAATAAACCTGCTGACGGCCTTTTTTCTTATGGCGTTGGGACGGTTGCGACGGATCGAATTGTCCGTGCAGTTTGTCAGGCGGCTGGAAGGTCAGCAGGTGCAAAGGGTAGCGCTCGGCCCGCGGCGCACCGAGCCACTCCTGCGGTGGCGACCATTCCGGATGGCCGCGCATGTCCGCGTAGCCAAAGCTCGCGATCGTGCTGGAAAACAGCTCGATTTTCCCGGATGGCGTTTTCAACGGATGTTGTTCAGGATCCGCGCGGAAGTCCTCGAACAGCACGAAGCGTTCGGCGGGCTCCGGCGATTCCACGTAGCCCTGCGCCCAGAAGGCGTTGAAATCCGGCATCTCCAGCCCCTGCTCGCGCCAGGCCCGCTCCACGCCACCATAGATCTGTTCCAGCCACTGCCTTTCGTTCTTGTCTTCGGTGAAGCGTGATTCGAACCCCAGGCGGGACGCCAGTTCCTGATAAATGTCGAAATCATTGCGCGCCTGGGCCTGCGGCGGCAGGGCCTGGTGCATGGCCAGCACGAAACGGTCGCGGGACGAGCCGCCAACATCATTGCGCTCAAGCGTGGTGGTGGCGGGCAGCACGATATCGGCGCGGCGCGCGGTGGCGGTCCACCAGCTGTCATGCACGATCACGGTTTCCGGTTTTTGCCAGGCGCGCACGAAGCGATTCAGATCCTGGTGGTGATGGTATGGATTGCCGCCCGCCCAGTACACCAGGCGAATGTCGGGATACACGCCCTCCTTGCCGTTGAACTGGAAAGGCTGGCCGGGCTTGAGCAGCATGTCGGCAATACGCGCGACCGGGATGACGCTGCCGGTCGGGTTGCGGCCCGACGACATTTCCGGCGCGGGAAGATTCGGCAGGCGCGGATTGCCGACCCCGTTCATTGACGCATGGCCGAAAGCAAAGCCGCCGCCGGGCAAGCCGATCTGGCCCAGGGTGGCAGCCAGCGCGATGCTGGCCCAATACGGCTGCTCGCCGCGATGCGCGCGCTGCAAGGACCAGGCGCTGGTGATGAAGCTGCGCGTTCCCGCCAGCTGGCGGGCCAGCGAAACAATTATTGATGAATCAACCCCGCACAATTGCGCAGCCCAGGCGGCGTTCTTGACGCAACCATCCGATTCGCCCAACAGATAAGGCTCCAGCACCTCGAAGCCGACACAGCAGCGCCCCAGGAAGTCCCGGTCCGCCAGTCCCTCCACCAGCAAGGTGTGCATCAAGGCCAGCATCATCGCGGCATCGGTGTGCGGACGGATTGGAATCCAGCGCGCGCGCAACCCCGCCGGGATGTCCGCGCGGTTCGGGCTGATCACGACGAATTCAATACCGCGCTGCTGCGCCCGTTCCAGCCAGCTCGGCAGCAGGTGCTGACCCGCTCCACCCGAGGTGATTTGCGTGTTGCGCACCGGCAGGCCGCCGAAGGCCACCATCAGGCGGGTATGGTCAAGCACACTGTTCCAGTCAGTGACCCGACCCGTGACCGGCGCATAGCTGCCAATGACATGCGGCAGGAAGAATTGCGCCGAGCCCCAGCTGTAATTGCCCGCCTGGCTGGTGAAACCGCCGCCCGCATTCAGGAAACGGTGGGTTTGCGTGCGTGCGTGATGCAAGCGCCCCGCTGAGGACCAGCCATAGGAGCCGCCGAAGATGGCCGCATCGCCAGCCGTCGAACGCACGCGCTGCAACTCTTCCGCTACCAGCTTCAAGGCCTGGTCCCACTCCACCTCGATGTAGCGGTCCCGCCCCCGCTGCGTGGTGTCGCGGTGCTTGAGCCAGCCTTCGCGAATGGCCGGGCGGGTAATGCGCAACGGCGAATGCACCATTTCCGGCATGGAATGAATGATGGCGGACGGCGTCGGGTCTTTGCCGAACGGTTCGCAACGCACAAGGCGGCCGTTTTCGACGACGGCGGTAAAAGCCCCCCAATGCGAGAGGGAAGGAAAGCGCTGTTCAGACATGGCGGTATCTTGAAAAGGTTAAACGTAATCCAACGGCAAGGCCGTGGTGTATTTCAGCTCTTCCATGGCGAAACTCGAGCTGACGTCAAACAACTCCGCAATTTTGATCAGCTTCTTGTAGACCGCATCAAACCCGGCAATGTCCGGCACGACCACTTTCAGCAAATAGTCGATGTCGCCGCTCATTCGGTAAAACTCTACCACTTCGGGCAAATCCCGGACGCCCGCGGCAAACCGTTCCAGCCAGGCAATATCGTGATGCTGCGTCTTGATGCTGACAAAAACCGTGACGCCTACCCCCAGTTTCGCGCTATCAAGCAGATAGACCTGCTTCTGGATGACGCCTTCCTGCATCAGGCGCTGTACCCGCTTCCAGCATGCGGTGGGAGACAGACTGACCTGTTCGGCCAGTTCATTCACGGAAAGCGAGGCGTCTCTTTGCAGTAAAGATAGTATTATTTTGTCCTTCTTGTCCATAACAAAAAAAATATCCTCTTATTTTCCAAAACATAGAATAAATTTAACCTAATCCACGACCAAAGCAAGAAATAAGAGAATTTTTTTAAGCCGCTTTCAACCTAGACTATTCCTATCGAATCGAATGCCTGGCAGTGGATAGGAGAACCCCATGAAAGACCTGACGCAACTCGTGACCGCCGGACGGGACCCCGAGCGTTTTGATGGCATGGTCAACACCCCCGTGTTTCGTGGGTCGACCATCCTGCACTCGACCCTGGCCGACTGGGAAGCCAAGAAAAAACGGCGCGCAGCCGACGAACACGGCGCAAGCACCTACGGCCGTTTCGGCACCCCGACCCACCATGCCCTGGAGGAAGCGGTTGCCGCGCTGGAAGGCGGCTATCGCTCCTGGCTGTATCCGTCCGGGCTGGCCGCCATCTCCACCGCGCTGACCGCCTTGCTCAAGGCGGGCGATCACGTGCTGTTGACGGACAGCGCCTACTCGCCCACGCGCAGTTTCCTGACGCGGGTGCTGGGCCGCTTCGGCGTTGAGGTCACGGTCTACGATCCGAGTCTCGGCGCGTCCGTCGCCTCGCAACTGAAACCCAATACCAAAGTGGTGTATGTGGAGTCTCCCGGCTCCGAAACCTTCGAAATCCAGGACATCCCCGCCATCGCCAAGGCCGCCCATGCCCACGGCGCCTATGTGGTGATGGACAACACCTGGGGCACGCCGCTGCATTTCAAACCCTTCAAGCACGGCGTCGACGTCTCGATCCAGGCCGCCACCAAATATCTGGTCGGCCACTCCGACGCCATGCTCGGCATTGTCACGTGCACCAAGGAACTGTGGCCCGCCATCAAAAGCACCAGCCAGGATCTCGGCCAGACCGCCGGACCCGAAGAATGCTATCTGGCCCTGCGCGGCATTCGCACGCTGGCCGTGCGCCTGCGCCAGCATGCCGAGTCCGCGATTGCCGTGGCGCAGTGGCTGGAAAGCCGCCCCGAAATCGAGGCCGTGCTGCATCCCGCGCTGCCCAGCCATCCCGGCCATGAACTGTGGAAGCGAGACTTCACCGGCTCTTGCGGCCTGTTTGCCGCGGTCATGAAACCGGTCTCCCCGGAAGCCTTCACGGCCTTCGTCGACGCGCTCCAGTATTTCGG
>JBAYOI010000238.1:0-4103 GCA_041678365.1 Pigmentiphaga sp.
GGGGCTATTCCTTTTCTTTTGTCTCACTATCGTTCCGTCGGATAACGCAACATGACTGATACTGCCAACAACGTCGAAACCCTGGGTTTTCAAACCGAAGTCAAACAGCTTTTGCATCTGATGATCCATTCCTTGTATTCAAACAAGGAAATCTTCCTGCGCGAGCTGGTGTCGAATGCGTCGGATGCCTGCGACAAGCTGCGATTCGAAGCCATTGACCATCCCGAGTGGCTGGAAGGCGGTGCGGAGATCGGCATCCGGGTGACGGTGGACAAGGCGGCGCGCACGGTGACGGTCTCGGACAACGGCATCGGCATGTCGCGTGATGAGGCCATTGCCAACCTCGGCACCATTGCCCGTTCCGGCACCAAGGAGTTTTTCCAGAGCCTGACCGGTGACAAGCAAAAAGACGCGCAATTGATCGGCCAGTTCGGCGTGGGCTTTTATTCCGCCTTCATCGTGGCGGATCAGGTCAGCGTGCTGAGCCGCCGCGCGGACGCCGCCGAAGACGAGGCCGTGCTGTGGACCTCGGCCGGCGATGGCGCGTTCACGGTGGCGTCGGCCGGCAAGGCGGCGCGCGGCACGGATATCACGCTGCATTTGCGCGACGGTGAAGACGATTTCCTGAACAGCTGGAAACTCCGTGAAATCCTGCGCCGTTATTCGGACCACATCGCCTTGCCGATCCAGATGCTCAAGGAAGAGTGGGATGCGGAAAAAGGGGAGATGCGGGTCACGGAGGAGCTGGAAACCGTCAACCAGGCCAGCGCGCTGTGGTCGCGCAGCAAGGCGGACATCACCGACGAGCAATACGAGGAATTCTACAAGCACCATGCGCATGACTTCGAGGCGCCGTTGGCGTGGACGCACAACCGGGTCGAGGGGCGCAGCGAATACACGCAACTGCTTTACCTGCCCAAGCGCGCGCCGATGGACCTGTGGGACCGCAACCGGGCGGGCGGCGTCAGTCTCTATGTCAAGCGCGTCTTCATCATGGATGACGTCGAGCAGTTGCTGCCCGCTTATCTGCGCTTTGTGCGCGGGGTGATCGATTCGGCCGACCTGCCGTTGAACGTCTCGCGAGAAATCCTGCAGGAGAGCCGGGACGTCAAAGCCATCCGCGAAGGCAGCGCCAAGCGCATCCTGAGCCTGCTCGAAGACCTGGCGGAAAACCGTCCCGACGACTATCAACAATTCTGGACCCAGTTCGGCCAGGTGTTCAAGGAAGGCGCTGGGGAAGACCTGGCCAACCAGGCGCGCATTCTGACCCTGCTGCGCTTTGCTTCCACCGCGAACGACACGGAGGCGCAGACCGTCGGCCTGGCCGATTACGTGGCGCGGATGAAGGAAGGTCAGGACAAGATCTACTACGTCACCGCCGACAGCCATGCCGCTGCTTCGCAAAGCCCGCATCTTGAAATCTTCCGCAAGAAAGGCGTCGAGGTGCTGCTGCTGACGGACCGCATCGATGAATGGATGTTGAGCCATGTGCGCGGCTTTGACGACAAGGAGCTGGTGTCGATCGCCAAGGGCGGCCTGGACCTGGGCGGCTTGGCCGATGACGAAGAGAAAAAGCAGCAGGAGAGCGTTGCCGAGCAGTTCAAGCCGCTGGTTGAGCGGCTGGGCGACGCGTTGGGCGAGCGGGTCAAGGAAGTGCGCGTGACCTTCCGCCTGGTGGACTCGCCGGCGTGCGCGGTGTCCGATGAGCAGGACATGAGCGCGCACCTGCAGCGCTTGCTGAAAGCGGCGGGGCAGGGCGCGCCCGAACTCAAGCCCATTCTGGAGATCAACCCGGAGCATGCGCTGGTCAAGCGTTTGCAGGAGTTGGAGGGCGAGCGCTTCGCGGATTGGGCGCACGTGCTGCTGGATCAGGCCTTGCTGGCTGAGGGGGGAGCCCTGGCGGATCCGGCCGCTTATGTGCGGCGGATCAACCAGCTGTTGCTGGCATCGTGAGCCTGCGCTCGCGCCGCGCCGCCGCCCGGGCCGAGCCGCAAGGCCCGAGCCCGATGGATGAGCCCACCTTCTCGGAGGACAAGGGGATCCGCTACCTGCATTTCGGCTCCCCATGGATCCAGGGCGCCATGCTGTTGCGGCAGCCCGCCACGTTGGTGCTGGAGTACACCCGGCAGATGATGGCCTGGCTGCTGCTGACCGATCCGCCCGAGCAAATCGGCATCCTGGGTCTGGGCGCGGGGTCCTTGGCGCGCTTTTGCTATAAGCACACGTCGGCGGATTTGACGGTGGTGGAGTGGAATCCGCGCGTTACCGCGGCCTGCTACAGCTATTTCCGCCTGCCGCAAGACCAGGACCGCCTGTTCATCCACCATGAGGACGCGGGTGCCTGGGTGGCCAACCGCTATAACCACCGGCAGTTTCCCGTTTTGATGGTGGACCTGTATGACGGCGAGGCGCAGGGCCCGGTGCGTGAATCGCTGGCGTTCTACCAGAGTTGCCGCAAGGTGGTCGAAGCACGCGGCGAAACCGGCGTGGTGGCGGTCAATTTGTTCGGCAACCATGAAAGCTTTGACCGCAATTGGGAACGCTTGCAAGAGGCCTTTGACGGACGCGTGCTGCTGCTGCCGGAAGTGGATGGCGGCAACTTGATTGCGCTGGCCGTCACCGGGCCCAAGCTGGTGCTGGATCGCGGCGCGCTGATTGAACGCGCGCAGGCAATTGAAACCCAGTATCGGCTGCCCGCCACCAAATGGGCGAAGTCCTTGACCGGTGTGCTGATCAATCAGGGAGCGGGCTTCTGATGTCGGCGCTGAGCGGCTTCCCGCCGATTCTGGATGCGCGGACGCGCATTTTGATCCTGGGCAGTTTTCCCGGCGTGGCGTCGCTCGATCACGGCCAGTATTACGCGCATCCGCGCAATCAATTCTGGCGCCTGGTTGGCGCGGGGATTGCAGAGCCCCGCTTGCATGAGCTGGACTATGCGGCGCGGGTGGTCCGGCTTCGGGAAGCGGGGGTAGGCGTGTGGGACGTGGTTCAACAATGCCAGCGTGAAGGCAGCCTGGACAGCCGGATACGTGAGGCGGCCCTGAACCCCCTGGCCCTGACCTTGCGGCAGCGGGCGCCCGCCTTGCGACGTATCGGCTTCAATGGCGGCCTGGCCTGGAAATGGGGGCGTGAATTGGCGGACCAGGATTATCAGGTGTTCAAGCTGCCGTCGTCATCGCCTGCCGCCGCTTCGTTGAGCTTCGACGAAAAACTGGCGCGCTGGCTCCCCTTGTTTCAATCCTGAGCGTTCAGCGCGTCCAGAGACCCGCGCCAGGCAGGCGTTCCAGCGCCTGGCCAGCAACCGCTTGCAGCAACGTCGGCCAGTCCCGGGGCAGCAGGGCGGTGTCCGGGTTCAGGTCTTGCAGGGGGCGGAGCACGAAGGCGCGTTCGAACAGACGCGGATGGGGGATGCACAAACGCTCGCTTTGATACGCTTGTTCGCCATAAAAAAGAATGTCGATATCCAGTGTGCGCGGCGCATTCCGATAGGGCCGTTCCCGGCCGAAAGCCTGTTCGATGGACTGGGTCCGGTCCAGCAAGGCTTCCGGACTCAGTGTGGTAAGCACGGCGCAGACGGCGTTGGTATAGTCCGGCCCGTTTGCATCGACCGGCGCCGAGCGGTAGAACGGCGAGCCCGCCACCACCTGAATGCCGGGGGTTTGATGCAATTGCTCAACCGCCTGGACCAAGGTGGTTTGCGCCTGGCCCAGATTGGCGCCCAGGCCCAGGTAGGCCAGTACGCCGTTCATGACGCGATGGGCGTGTTGTTCAGGGCGGCGCGCGCCGAGCGGGGGCGCCGCTTGCGCCGACGCTTCTTGGCTGGGCCGTCTTCCGTTTGCGGCTGGTGGGCCAGTTCATCAAGCATGCTCTGGCGGGTTTTGCTGTCGCCGTCGGCCAGATCCATCCACCATTGCGCCAGTTCGCTATCGAACTCGCCTGATGCGGCGCGCAGCTGCAGGAAATCGCAGGCGGCCCGGAAGCGCGGTTGTTCCATCATGCGCCAGATGGTTTTGCCCTGGCGCCGCTCGAAGCGCGGCTGCATGAACCAGATCTCGCGCATGTCGGAAACGAAGCGGCGCTGGATGGCGAGCTTCTCAGTTTGA
>JBAYOI010000239.1:0-4071 GCA_041678365.1 Pigmentiphaga sp.
ATCAGCTCCTGAACACGGTGGCGGAACAGATCCGCGACGTCACCCGCCAGATACAGCTCGCGCCGGGTCTGTTTGTCGACGATCTCGAAGCCGTAGCCTTGCGCGGCTTCATTTTCCGGATTGGCAAACTCAACAACGACATAATTGGGGCTGTTATAGATCATTTCCATGGTCTTGCTCCTTGTGGGGCTGCACATTCCAACCCCTTCAGTGTCGTTAGATCGGTATGAACTCCACTTTTTCAAGCCATGCCCAAACGCCCTGCCAAATAGCGGCCCCGCCTTGCGTGGCGAGGCTTGCGCTCAGGTTCCTGGTGATTCAAGGGTATCCCAAATTGCAGTAAGCGTCCTACTTTTTCCAGAATCCAGGCGTAAACAGCACCAGCACCGAGAACAGTTCGAGTCGGCCCAACAACATGGCAATCGTGCAGATCCAGGTCTGGGCATCAGTCAGTACGGCATAGGTGGAGGCCGGACCCACCACGCCCAGGCCCGGACCGGTGCTGTTGAGGCTCGCCATCACGGCGGTGAAGGCGCTGACGGCATCCAGGCCGGTGAACAGCATGGCCATGCTCAGCACCACGAGGCTGCCCATATACAGCAGCACGAAAGCCATGACCGAGAAAATCACGTTATTGTCGACCGCCTTGCCATTAAGCCGGACCGGACTGACCGAGCGGGGATGCAGCAAGCGCACGAACTCACGCCGGGCCTGCTTGACCAGAATGATCATCCTGACCATTTTGATGCCGCCGCCGGTGGAACCGGCGGACGTCACGAAACAGGACAAGCCCAGCATGAACACAGGGGCGAAAACCGGCCAGAGCGAGTAATCAGTGTTGACGAACCCGGTGGTGGTTGCCACGGACACCGTGTTGAACAGCGCATGGCGCAACGCGCTGCCAAATGTCGGATAGACCTGGTGCAGCCACAGAAAAGCCGTCATCAGCACCACACTGAGCAGCAGCACCAGCACATAGCTGCGGACTTCGCTGCTGCCCCGGTACGGTTCCAGGCTGCGGCTGCGGAAGGCGCTGAAATGCGTGGCGAAGTTGATGCCCGCAATCAGCATGAAGATCACGGCCACCGCTTCAATGGCAGGGGAGTCAAAGGCGGCAAAGCCCGCGTCGCGCGTGGAAAAGCCGCCCAGGCCCACGGTGGAGCCCATATGGCAATAGGCGTCGAACCAGCTCATGCCCGCCATGCGATAGCCGAGCATGCAGGACAGCGATACCAGCAGATAAATGGCGTAGAGTCCCTTGGCGGTCCCGGTGATGCGCGGCGTCAGCTTTTCGTCTTTCATGGGTCCCGGGGTTTCCGCCCGGAAAATCTGGCTGCCGCCCGTGCCCAACATGGGCAGGATGGCAACCGCCAGCACCAGCACACCCATGCCGCCCATCCAGGTCAGCGAGCTGCGCCACGCATTGATGGCATGCGGCAGTTTGTCCAGCTCATTCAAGACGGTTGAGCCGGTGGTGGTGAGGCCCGACATTGCTTCAAAATAGGCGTCGGTGAACGACAGTGGCTGCCCCTGCTCCCAGAAATACCAATACAGGGGGCAGGCGGCCAGCAACGGCAGCACAGACCACACCAGAGTCACCAGCAGAAAGCCGTCACGCGGGCGCAGCTCCCGGCGGAACATGCGGGTCGAGCTATACAGCAGAAAACCAGCCGTGGCGCTGCCCACCAGCGACAGCGAAAAAATCCGCAGCGCCCCGTCCTGGAAGTACCAGGCCATGCCGATCGGCACCAGCATGGTGAGCGAAAACAGGGCCATGATCAGGCCCAGGACATTCAACACCGGCAACAGGGTGCGCATGGTTCAACCGAGGAAAGTGGCAGACACCTGGAACAAGGCTTCAACCGGCTCGATCAGCCGCTGATTCGCCACGAAGACAATCATATGGTCCCCCGCTTCGATGATGGTGTCGTGGTGGGCAATCATCACCTCTTCATCACGCACCAGCGCGGCGATGATGGCTCCTTGCGGCAACTCGACCTGCTCGATCCGCTTGCCCACCACCGGAGAAGAATGCGTGTCGCCGTGCACCACGCCTTCAATGACCTCCGTCAGTCCATGACGCAGTTTATGCACCGAGACCACGTCGCCGCGCCGCACATAGCGCAGCAGTTCACCAATGGTGGCCTCCGCCGGTGAAATGCTCAGGTCAATGTTGTGGCCTTCCATCAGCTCAGCGTAGCTCTTGCGACCGATCAGCGCCATCACGCGGCGCGCGCCCATCCGCTTGGCCAGCAGCGAGGACATGATGTTGTCCTCATCATCGCTGGTCAGCGCGATGAACAGGTCCGCCTCCGCCACATTGGCCTCTTCAAGCAGGTCTTCATCGGTGGCGTCCCCGTTCAGCACCAGCACCGCCGAGGGCAGGGCCGCGGCCAGTTGCAGGCACCGTTTGCGCGACATTTCCAGCACCTTGACCGACCGCGACGATTGCAGGCGGGTGGCCACGCGCAGCCCGATATTGCCGCCGCCGGCAATGACCAGCCGCTTGACCGGCGAATCGAACTCGCGGAACTCCCGAATCAACGAACGCACGTGCCGTCCGTCCACCAGGGAGAGCACTTCATCGCCAGCGACGATTTCCGTGTCTCCACTGACGGCCAGGCGGCGGCTGCCGCGATAGATGGAGACCACCCGCGCATCCACGCCCGGCAGATGCCGCTTCAGCGCCTGAACCGGCAGGCCGACCAGCGGCGCGCCTTCCACGGCGCGGACCGACACCGCCACGGCCTTGCCGCCCGCAAACGGCACAACCTGCAAGGCTTCGGGAAAATCAATCAAATGGGAGAGGTAGTCCGTGACCGTTTTTTCAGGACAGATTTGATGGTCGACATCAAACCCGTTCTTGGTCATCAGTTCCGCATGGTCAAGAAACTCGGCGGAGCGGACGCGCGCAATGCAGCGCGGGAGGTTGAACACCAGTTTTGCTAGTTTGCAGGCAACCAGGTTGGTGTCGTCGCGGGTGGCGCAGGCGATCAGCAAGTCCGCGTCCGCGGCGCCCGCGGCTTCAAGCACGCTGATCTGCGTGCCATCGCCGGTGATGGTTCTCAGATCCAGTCTTTCCTGGAGCAGGGCCAGACACTGCGCGTCGAGATCGATGACGGTGATGTCATCGTGCTCGGCCACGAGCTGTTCAGCAACGCTGGTGCCGACCCGGCCCGCTCCAAGGATGAGGATTTTCATACATTGCGCTTGCGCGAAAGCTCGATGCCCAGTTGCTTCAGCTTGCGATACAAGTGAGTGCGCTCCAGGCCCGTTTTATCGGCCACCTTGGTCATGCTCCCGCCTTCCCGGGCCAGGTGATGCTCGAAATAAATCCGCTCGAACTCATCGCGCGCCTCGCGCAGCGGCTGGTCCAGGGACAGATTCTGCAACGGCGACCGCGCAATAGGTTCCGTTGGCGGCAGGCTGGCCGCAACGCCCACGGCGGGGGTTCCCAGGTTGGCGGGACGCAGCGGCTCCCGGCCCGGCAGCGGCGGCGTCGCGGACGGACGCGGCGCGGCCGCGGCGGGACGAACGCCGCTGCGCCCGCGCTCCAGCGCAGACTTGATGGTCGAGAGCAGCTTGGTCATGGTGATGGGCTTTTCAAGAAAGTCCACAGCGCCGATGCGGGTTGCTTCAACCGCAGTGTCAATGGTGGCATGGCCGCTCATCATGATCACCGGAAAGTCCAGCACGCCATGAGAGGCCCACTCTTTCAACAAAGAGACGCCATCCGTATCCGGCATCCAGATGTCGAGCAGCACCACGTCGGGACGATTGGCTGACCGCAACTGACGCGCGGCCGCTGCGTTTTCCGCGAGATCGACGGTATGCCCCTCGTCATACAGGATTTCAGACAGGAGCTCGCGAATCCCGATCTCGTCATCAACCACCAAAATTCTGGCCATAAATATAGGAACCTCGTTTAGGCAGAATGCCTGCTTACAGCACTGGCGTCGGGGACGACGCCAGCGTTGGCATTGGGCTCAACGAGCCGCGTGAATAGTATAGAGACCATCGCCCCCCCCTCTGCACGATTTGCAAGATCAATGCTTCCCCCGTGCTCTTCAA
>JBAYOI010000240.1:0-4052 GCA_041678365.1 Pigmentiphaga sp.
AGAATGGTCAAGTGGCCGTCCACCCGATCGGCCACAAAGCGCACGGTGTCGCCAGGCTTCAGGTCCGCAAGCTGGGCAGGGTTCTTCACCACGTAGACCAGCGTCATGGCCGGGACGTTCAAGCCGTCAATGGCGCCATGCTTGAGGGTGACCTTCTGTTGATCGGCATTGACGCGGCGGACTTCGCCCGTTGCGCTATGGCCTTGCGCCCACGCGCCGACGCTGACAACGAGCGCGGCAAGGGCGGCGCCAAACAAAGCAAACTTTTTCATGAAACCTCCGGGTAACGGTTGAACACGGTTGTGGTTCCCGTGGTTGAAACCAGCAGGACTTCGTAGGGATCCACACGATCCCCGACTTCCATGCCGGGTGAGCCGACGACCATGCCGGGAACGGCCAGACCAAGGGCCCGCGGACGCGCTATGAGCAGTCGGTCAATATCCTGGGCCGGTACGTGTCCTTCAATGACGTAGCCGCCCACCACGGCGGTATGGCAGGACGCCAGGCGTTCCGGCAGGCCATGGCGTTGACGGATCGGTCGGGTGTTGGGCAGGTCTGTGGCGGTCACGGCATAGCCGTGTTGTTGAAGATGGGCCATCCATGGATGGCAGCAGCCACAGTCGGGCGTCTTGAAAACCTGCACCGGCGGGCGCCGCAACAACATGTTCGCGTGAACAGGCAGGGCATACGCCGCCACGCCCGCGCAGGCGAGGCTCAACAGGCGGCGGCGGGAAATTCGAGTCAACATAAGATGATCAGCCATCAATGAATAAATGGGGGCGCACTCAGTGATCGCAAGACGCCGGGACTTGAGGGTCGGCCAGTCCGGACAGGATCGGACAGTCCGGGCGCGCGTCGCCGTGGCAGTGCCGGTCCAGGCGCTCCAACGTGGACTTCATGGCCTGAAGCTGGGAAATTTTACCTTCCAACTCGGCGATATGTCGCTGGGCCAGGGCCTTGACCTCGGCACTCGGCCGTTCTTTATCGTGCCACAGCGCCAGCAGGCGTTGGATATCCGCGATTGAAAATCCCAGATCCCGCGCATTCCGGATGAAGCGCAGGCTGTGGATATCTCTTTCCTGATAAAGCCGGTAGCCCGCGTCCGATCGCGACGCGGGCGGCAGCAGGCCCAGGCTTTCATAGTGGCGGATCATCTTGGCGGAGACGCCCGACTCTCGCGCGGCATCGGAAATAAAACAGGTCTTCACGGGCAGTTCCTGGTCAAGCATCGCTGTCTTCCATGGTACCAAGCCTGGGGACGCTTGTAAGGCCTGGCCTCCGGCCTTGTGCGTAAGCCTGTGTAAAAGTCTTGGATAGGCGGTGGACAGGGTGTGGACAACCCGCTGGAATCCGGTGGACAAGACCGGGGATAACGCCGGGATAACTGCTCGTTTTCCGTGGACAAGTCTGTGCATAAGGAAAGGATAAGTTTTTGGGCGGGGAAAGGATACGGTATGGACGCAAAGACCGTGTCCGGCTCAGCATGGCTCCGCGTCGGCAGAGCCGCTACAATTCATGACTGGGATCCACTCTTTGATGACGGCTGAACATGTCCGATACCACCACCCCCGCCAATGCCTATGACAACGCGGCGCCGCTGGCGACCCTGACCCCGAAGGTCAAGGCCGAAGTGCTGGCCGAGGCCCTGCCTTACATTCGCCGTTTCCACGGCAAGACCATCGTGGTCAAGTACGGCGGCAATGCCATGACCGAAGAGCGCCTGCAGCGCAGCTTCGCGCATGACGTTGTGCTGCTGAAACTGGTCGGGCTGAATCCGATCGTGGTGCACGGCGGCGGGCCCCAGATCGACCACGCCTTGCAGCGGGTCGGCAAGGAAGGCACGTTCGTGCAGGGCATGCGCGTGACGGATGCGGAAACCATGGAAGTGGTTGAGTGGGTGCTGGGCGGCCAGGTGCAGCAGGACATCGTCATGATGATCAATGAGTTTGGCGGCAAGGCGGTGGGCCTGACCGGCAAGGACGGCGGCTTGATCCGCGCCCGTAAAATGCTGATGGATGACAAGAACAACCCGGGCGCGTCGCTGGATCTGGGCTTCGTTGGAGAAATCGCCGCCATTGATCCCTCCGTGGTGCGCGCCTTGCAGGATGACCAGTTCATCCCGGTCATTTCGCCCATCGGTTACGGTGAAGACGGCATGGCTTACAACATCAACGCTGACTTGGTGGCGGGGCGGATCGCGCAAATCATGCAGGCGGAAAAGCTGATCATGATGACGAACACGCCGGGCGTGCTCGATAAAAACGGCAATCTGCTGACCGGCCTGACGGCGTCCAGCATCGATGAGCTGTTTGCCGACGGCACCATCAGCGGCGGCATGCTGCCGAAAATCTCGTCCGCGCTGGAAGCCGCAAAGAACGGGGTCAACTCGGTGCATATCGTAGACGGCCGTGTTGAGCACTGCATGTTGCTTGAAATCCTGACGGACCAGGGTGTCGGAACGATGATTCGTTCCCATTGACCATGGCGGCAGCGAGTATCCGGGGCGGGAACGCGCCGGTGGTTCGTCGCGTCAGGGCAAGAGGGCGCCTGCCCAAACGGGTCATTCGGCACAACCGTTGCCCGGCGCCTCGTTCCGGCTCGCAGGAGAGGGTCTGGTTCTTTGATCTGGACAACACCCTGCATGATGCATCCCATGCCATTTTTCCGCACATCGACCGTGCAATGACGGAGGCGGTGATGGAAGCCTTGCGGCTCGATCATGCGGACGCCACGGCCATGAGAGAAAAATACTGGCGCAAATACGGTGCCACCATGATCGGCATGGTGCGTCACCATGACGTGTGTGCGGCGGATTTCCTGCACCGCAGCCATTGTTTTGAGATTGAACCGTTGGTGCGGGGAGAAAAGCGTTTATTCAAGCGATTGCATCGCTTGCCAGGCCGTAAAATTGTGTTAACGAATGCGCCCAGAGAGTATGCTTGCCGAGTCTTGAAGACGCTGGGTATTTTTTCCTGCTTTGACCAGATCTGGGCCATTGAGCAAATGCGCTTTCTGCAGCAGTTCAGGGTCAAGCCTTCCCGTGCGCTGTATCGGCACGTCCTGGCCATGGCGGGCGTCAGCGCGCACCGCAGTGTGCTGGTTGAAGATACGGTGGCAAACCTGAAGGGCGCAAAAGAAATCGGAATGCGCACGGTGTACATCAAGCATGCCGGTACGCCTTTTGCGCGCTTGCATGCGGGGCGCGCGCCGTATGTGGACCTGACCGTCAACTCCCTCAGCGCCTTGCTGCGCCGCCGCCGGATCAGCATGTGCTGACCGGACCGGCGCCGGTGCAAGCCGCTGCGTATTGAGTATTACCTTCTTCTCGGATTTTCCGCTCCATGGCATCAAGTAGATCGGGTGAACGCAAGAATCAGATTCTGCAAACGCTGGCAGAAATGCTGGAGCACCCTAAAGGCGAACGTATCACGACCGCGGCGCTGGCCGCCAAATTGCAAGTCTCCGAAGCGGCGCTGTATCGCCATTTCGCCAGCAAGGCCCAGATGTTCGAGGGGCTGATAGATTTTATTGAAAGCTCGGTGTTCAGCTTGATCAACACCATCTCTGAATCCGAAGAAAGCGGCCTGACGCAGGCCCGCAAAGTGGCGGTCATGCTGCTGGCGTTCGCCGAGCGGAACAAGGGCATGACGCGGGTGCTGATTGGTGATGCGCTGGTCACGGAAGATGACCGGCTGCAAGAGCGGATGAACCAGTTCCTGGATCGGGTGGAAGCCTCGGTTCGTCAATGCCTGCGCAATGCCATCACCCAGAATGAGTTGCCGCCCACCGATGACATGCAGGCGCGCGCCAGCCTGATCATGCATCTGGTCATCGGCCGGTGGCTGCGCTATGCCAAGAGCGGGTGGCGGAAGTCCCCCACTGAGCACCTTGACGCCCAGCTGAAGCTGTTGCTGGCTTGAGGTAGGAGCGGGCGCTGCCCGCCCTCAGTCCGGCGTGCCGCAGACGGGACAGCCGGGGTCCTTGTTCACGCGCACATCGTGCCAGCGCATGCTCAAGGCATCGAGCATCAGGAAGCGGCCCGCCAGGGTTTG
>JBAYOI010000241.1:0-4003 GCA_041678365.1 Pigmentiphaga sp.
AATCAGCTCCTGGACGCTATTGATACCCGCGTTGCTGTTGACCACCAGCAGAGTCGGTGAGCTGGCCACCATGCCCAGCGGTTCAAAGTCCTTGATCGGATCATAGCGAAGCTTGGACAGGGCTGGGTTGATGCCATGCGTCGCAATATACCCGAACAACATGGTATAGCCATCATTAGCGGCGCGAGCCACGAACTCGGAACCAATGGCGCCTTGCGCGCCCGCCTTGTTGACGACAACAAAGGTTTGCCCAAGCTGCTCACCCATTTTCTGCGCAATCATGCGCGCAAACAAATCGTTGCCGCCGCCGGGCGCGGTCGGGACGACAATCGTCACCGGCCGTTCGGGCCAGGCGGCCTGAGCCAGGCCCGATGCGAACATCAGGCCGCCGCTGACCAACGCCAATGAAACACCTTTGAAGGATCGCGAGAGGGTTTGCATATCGTCTCCATGCATCAATCTATTGACAGACGGCGCTTCGGCTTCAGGCCGACCGCGCCGCTGCGCTGTTGCGGAGCAGTGCTCCAACAAATTCGCAGGCGCTCGCCCAGCGGCGAGGCATGCAATGAACATGTGCTCAAGCCCTGCTTGGCACGTAGAGGTCGCCTTCCATGATCTTTCTTACCGTCCGGATCAACGCGGCGGAGGTGATCGACAGACCTTTCTCACCGATTGATAAATCAACGTCAATATCGATTTTTCCGGAAGGATGGAAAACTTGCACATGGTGCGTGCCCGGCAGACGCGGCGCACTGAAACGCGACGCCACGGTGCCCTCGGTCAGGAAGGCGGTTGCCACACCGATCGCGCCAGTCACCGCATGCGATTTATGGCATTGCTTCGGCGTAAAGTAGCGGGACACGATCTGATCCGTCGTCTGGCCCGGACTGAGCAGAACCGGCTTCGGCGTCACGCTGTCGCGCACGTCGCCAAGCCCCATTCGAAAGCCCGCTTCGCGACGCATCATTTCCAATCGCAGCAGCATATCCGAATTCATATCGAGTTCGGCGGGCATTTCCGTTCCTTTCAGGCCCAGCGATGACGCCGCCACCATCATCATCGGCATCGCCGCGTCAATCAGCGTCACCGCCAGGTCATCGATCATTTCCTGGCGTTTTCCCGTCGGGAAAACCGAGCCGGTCACCGTCCCCCAGGCGTCAAGGAAATTCAGCTTGACCGGCGCGGCCGTCCCGCCCACGCCGTCAATCGACGCCGAACCGGCATAGGTCACCCGCCCGCCGGGCGTCTGCACCACGGCATCGACGCGCGCCCTGGTGTTGACGTTAAAAATACGTACCCGGGTTTCTTCTCCCTGCGCGTTGACCAAGCCCTGCTCAATGGCGAACGGTCCGACGCCAGCCAGCATATTGCCGCAATTGGGGCGCGTATCCACCAAGGCCTGATCCGGCGAGACCTGGGCGAACAGATAGTCAACGTCGCAATCCGGCCGGGTTGAGCGCGAAACGATCGCCACCTTGCTGGTCAGCGTATTGCCGCCGCCCAGGCCATCGACTTGCAGCTCATGCGGCGACCCCATCGCGGCCAGCAGCAGGCGATCTCGCTGCGGCACATCGGCGGGCAGCCATTCGGCAAGGAAGTACGGACCGCGGGACGTACCGCCACGCATCAGCACACAGGGAAGTTTCGTATCCATGGACGAAATGATGATGCATTTCTTTCTATCAATGAATTGCATTTTTTATATAATTTGATGCATGAAACGCATCAATTTCAATATCCAGGAACTCCAGGCATTCATTGCCGTGGCGGAACGATCAAGCTTTCGCGCCGCGGCGGAAGACATGCATCTGTCTCAACCCGCGCTGAGCCGCCGCATAGAAAAACTCGAGTCCACGCTTGGCGTCAAGCTGCTGAACCGCAGCACCCGCCATGTCTCGCTGACCAATGTTGGCCGGGTTTTTCTTGATAGAGCAAGGAATGCGCTGGATGAGCTGCAAGACGCCATGCTCGGCGTCGGCGATCTCGCCACCCAGCTCAGCGGCGTCGTGACCATTGCCTGCGTACCCTCGGTCACCTATTACTTTCTGCCCTCGGTCCTGCGGGAATATGCGGACAAACATCCGCGCATCCGCATCCGGGTCATTGACGAAGGCGCCAACACCGTGCTGAACGCGGTGTCCTCGGGCCGTGCCGATTTCGGCATGAACTTCATCGGCACCCAGGAGTCCGGCATCCAGTTCCGGCCGATCTTCACTGAGAACTTCGTCCTGGCCGTTCACAAAGACCACCCGCTCGCCAACAGCAAGAAAATAGGCTGGGAAGCCTTGAGCAACGAGCGTTTCATGACCGTGGACAAGAACAGCGGCAACCGCCTGCTGATTGAAGCCGCGCTCGCCAAATCGGGCAAGCACACCGAAAGCGTGATAGAGGTCAGCCACATCATGAGCCTGCTCGGCATGGTGGAAGCGGGCCTGGGCGTGGCGGCCATCCCGCGGCTCGCGCTGCCGCTGACCACCCACCCCACCATCGTCGCCCTACCGCTGAACAACCCCCGCGTCACACGCACGCTCGGGCTCATCACCCGACACGGCAAATCCTTGAGTCCCGCCGCGCAACTGCTCTATGACGGGCTGCTCCAGGCAGGCAAGGCGGCCAAGAAGTAAACAGAGACTTCGAACCGATGCCTATGAAACACCCCCATACAAACCCTCAAGCTCTGCCTCATCAAAACGCGTTAGCGTAGATGGCATCTCCCCATCACGCCAAGGAGGATGACCATGAGCTGGACCATTTACGATGCGCTGCGCGAAAGCCATAAAAAACAGCGTTCGCTCTGCAGAAAGATGTTGAGAGCCAAGCCCGCTGACCCGCGCCGTTTTGAACTGTTCAAGGCCTTGAAAATCGAATTGCAGGCGCATGCGGCGGCGGAAGAGCGCTTTCTGTACGCACCGATGCTGATGGAGGATATGGGACTGGATCCGTCGCGCCACGCCATGTCCGAGCACCATGAGATCGACGAATGCATCGAAGACCTGGAAAAGCTCGCTCCGGAAGGGCAAGCCTGGGACAGCGCGGCCCGCAAGCTATCGGAACTGGTCCACCATCACTTGCGGGAAGAAGAGAAAAAGTTTTTCCAGATCAGCGGAAAAATCCTGACCGAAACGCAAAAAGTCCGCTTGGCCAACCGCTACCAAAAGGATTACGTGCGTATGCAGCAAGTACTGGCGTCCTGAGTACGCCTGCACGCCGCCGCTTGGGCGGCGTGCAGGCGCCTTTCTTACGTCCGGTCGTCCAATCCCCGCACCACGGTCTGGAGCGTTGACCAGGCGAACCGCTCCCGGGTCCGCCGCATGCCTTGCAATACAAGAATCACCGCCACCGGCACAAAAATCGCCAGCAGGAAGGACTCCAGCAAGGTCGTGAGAGGCTGTGACGGGCCGGGAAACATCCACAGCCCCGCCGCCAGGCCGGCCAGGCAGCCCAGCGTGGCATTGAAGCCATCGTGCCGCTGGCTGTACAAACCGTAAAAAACCGGGAACGCGGCGGCGCAGCACAGCAAATCGGCCAGCAGGAACAAATACAGCACGCTATAGCCCTGCGCGGACACGAACACGACCGGCAGCGAGAACAGCCAGATCACGCTGCGCGACCAGCCATAGAGTCGGCGCACAGGCAGGTTCGGCGCCAGGCGGCGGCCTTCGACCGCGACAATGCTTGATACCGCGCTGATGACGGTATCGGCACTGCTCATGACCAGCGACAAGCCCAGCGGAATCAAGGCCACCAGCAGCCACGGCGCGGCGGCGGGCAGCACAATCTCAAACAGTGCCACCGAGGCATCGCCGTTGCCGCCTTGCGCCACGAACGCCAGGCCCATCAGCCCCATCAGGAAAATGAAAGGAATGACCAGCACGCCGCCCACAAAAAAGCCGCGCCGCATGGTGCGCACATCCTTGGCCGCATACACGCGCTGCCAATTCCCCTGATGGAAAATCCCGGTCAGCAGAATCGCCAGCAGGAAAGTCAGGCCCGCTTTGATGCC
>JBAYOI010000242.1:0-4000 GCA_041678365.1 Pigmentiphaga sp.
CCGCCATTGGCATCCTGCTGCTGACCATCGGCATGCTGCAACGCGATGGCCTGTTCGTGCTGCTCGGCTATCTTGGCACCGTGCTGACCGTTGTCTATTTCAGCGTGCTGATTTATGCCGCGGCGTGGGCGGGTGGCACGTTTTTTGGTTGAGTTGGTACAAGACCCAATTCAAGCCAGACGCGGGCATTGGCCTGGTTGAACGCATTCAGATCGCAGCATGCGCCCGGCGCACCGCCATGAAGTAGTACGGCGCGTAGCCTCCCATGCCAGCCCCTCAACGTCAGAGCACCCACTGCGCCAGCTCGGCGTCCACCTCGGACCACTGCCGCAGATCTGACGATTTATCAACAAAAAGCTGCACCCGCAGCCCATCGGGATCGGTCAGGAACACAGCCCGGCGAAGCGGGTGGTTCACCACGCGCTCCGGCTGCATGCCGCGTGCGGACAGCTCTCTCAGCGACGCATCCAGCTCGGCTTCACTTCGCAACTCAAGACCAAAATGATGGAGCCCGGGAGCATTGCCGTCCGATGCTTGCACCACGGCAATATTGCGTTCACCGCAAGTTCCGCCAAACACGGCATACCTACCTTGTTCGTGCCGGGCAAGAAGCGTCAGCCCAACCACTTCCTGGTAGAAGCGCAGCGACTCCTGCATATGCGCCACCACCAACGTGGCATGCTTGGTGCGCAACGGATGAAAAATTGCATGATCAACGCGGTTGATCACCGGATCCGGGTCGTAATTCCGTTCCGTGTTGGGCACCGTCATGCCCGGCTTCCAGATCGGCTTGGCCTTGGTGACGTTGCCCGTCCGGGCGTTACGCCAATCGCGCTCCACGTCCGCGTAGAGTTCGCATGAATTGCCATCCGGATCCTCACAATAGACAGAGTGGGCAATATCATGATCCAGGGTCCGTTGAAACACGACCTGGTCCGCGATGGCCCGCTCATAACCTTGAACGAGGTCAACCTCGGTCTCAAGTTCAAAGGCCAGATGGTTCAGGCCCGGGGGACGCCCCTTGCCCGAGGGGCCCGCGCTGGCAACCATGCCGATATCGTGGTGGGTATTGCCATTGCCCAGGAAGCCGCCCTGAATGGCCAAGACCCGATAGGTTTCCTCAAACCCCACCACCTCGTTGTAGAAACGCATGGAAGCATCCAGGTCTCCGACGACCAGATTCACATGCCCCAAGCGGCGTGGCTGAAAGTAGGTGTCCTGCGGTATCTCAGTATTTTGGAGCGTGGAGGTCATCATGGCTATCTCGACTTTTCTTATCTCAAATAATGAATGAAGCGCTTTAGCCGCCAGGCCAAAGCCCATCCGCCATCAGAAAACAGTATTCACATCAAACGTGGCCGTAGAGTTCCAGCGCTTGTGCGAGCGTCAAACCTTTGCTCAGTTCTTCCCGGATCTTTTTCTCAAGCTGGGTGAGTTCCTCAGCGCGGACCAAGGTTTCCTCAACCACTTCGGCAGGGATGACAATCGCGCCATCTTCGTCCGCCAAAATGAAGTCGCCCGGCCTGACCAGAACGTGACTTGACGTGGCGCCCCGCATATACACGGGAATCTGGTGCCCCGTCACCCGCCAGCGTCCGATAGACTGCACCGGCGTCCGGTAGCGGGCATACACAGGGAAACCATGCTCCCCGATCCAGCGTACATCTCGGATGCCGCCATCCACCAAGGCGCCAACGCACCCCCGCTCCTTCATACCAATGGCAATGAGTTCGCCGAAATAGCAAATCCCTTGCCCATCACCGCTCCATACGCTGATCTCGTCTGGAGAAAGGCCTTGGCAAGCTTTCATCTTATCGGCATCACCACCCAGCTCATACGGCGTCATTTGGCCCCTTATCGTATAGGCCCATCCGGCCAGGCGGGAGGCATGCGCGGGGTACGGCGAAAAATCAAATGCCAAGCCCTGATTCATATAGCCCAAGGTATCCAGAATGTCCGCCACGTTGGCGGTATCCACACTCAAGAACCGTTGACGGATTTCTGCGCGCGATGCTTTCATGTCATTCACTTCGTCCTCCTGATTGCGCCAATAAAAAGTTGACTGTTCCATCAAATGCTTGCGATATAACCGCCATCAACGCGAACGGTGGAACCCGTCATGTAAGAAGCCGCCTCACTGGCGAGAAAAGCAACGGTATCCCCGTATTCCTTCGGCGATCCATAACGTCCCGCCGGGATACTTGCCGTGCTCAGTTTTACGATGTCCTCCAGGCTCCGGCCTTCTCGCTGTGCGCGGGCACGGTCCAACTGCTCGATGCGCGCTGTGGCAATGCGGCCGGGCAGCACAATATTGGCGGTAATCCCCTCCGCGGCCACTTCCCGCGCCAAGGTCTTGGACCAGCCCACCAACGCCAAACGCAAGGCATTCGATATACCCAGGTTTGGAATTGGCGCAACCACGCCCGATGAAGCGCTTGTGATGATGCGTCCCCATTTGCGTTGGCGCATGCCAGGCAGCACCAGATCCGTCAAATGAATGACCCCGGATACCATGAGCCGGAAGTTGCGCTCCCAATCAGCGGCCGGGACCCCGGCCGCTGGGGTGGGAGGCGGGCCGCCCGTGTTGTTGACGAGGATATCCACCTCGCCAACCTGCTGCTTCACCTGGTCCAGCTTGTTTTGCGCAGTGTCCAGATCGGCCAGATCCCACTCCAGTGCCAATGCCTTGCCGCCTTTTTTCTTAATCACCTCAGCGCTTTGCCGCGCCGCGTCCAGGTTGATGTCGGCCAACACGACCTTGACGCCTTCGCCCGCCAATGAGACGGCAATGGCCTGTCCCAGGCCGCCACCCGCGCCAGTCACCAGCGCTGTTTTGTTTTGAATATGAAAATCCATGTATTGCCTCCGGGAGAGTCAGGTGCCAACGCGAACGGGAGCGGAAAGTTTGCGCAACAAGGCCATCACACTCTGCGCGGTTATCCGGCCCGTCTTGGGGTTTTCGGATGGAATGTTTTCGATGGTCATGTGCAATAGGGCGGAGTCCGAAACCACCTCGATATGGTGCGTATTTCGAACCACATTGGGATCCGCCCAGACCTCGATCTGCGTTTGATCCGCGCCAATACCGGCCAAGGACAAGGCCACCGACACATTGAGATTGGCGGGAAAACCTTTTGCCGCGTCCCGGGCAGGCCCGGCGTAGAGCATCAAGGGCTCCGTCAACGCATCCAGGTCAATACCGTTTTGATCAATGTAGGGCGCGCCCTTGAAACCAATCGGCGGTTTGCGCGACACCATTTTGACGGAAGCGATAGTTCCCTCCGCCGCCGCCGTGACCGCATCCAGGCCAAGCAGGGCACCGCTGGGAACAAGGATTTGTCCCTGATTTTCCTGGGCAAGCTCAATCAACTCAGGCGCATCCAGCAACGCGCCCACGGAAAGCACAACCACTTGCTTGCCGGCCAAGAGCACGGGCTCAACAACTTGACGCAGCAACGCCGACGGCGCGCACTCAATCACCACATCGGCATATTTCTCCAGTGCCGACAGCGGCACGACGGGCACCGGGGTACGCAACGTCTCGGTGAATTGCCGGGACTTGTCGGGATCCCGGCCGCTTACCGCAACCAATCGGCAACCCGGGACTTGCCCGGCATCCAGTTGATGGGCCAATACTTTTCCAATTGCACCGAGCCCGGCGATGGCAATCCGGCGTTCCGTTCTTATCGTCATGCCCAATGACTCCTGATCAAGCGTTATGCCCACTATAGAAACGGCCGACTGTTTGAACAAACGATTTGTTGTGCCTCCATGCACGATTAAAAGTAATGCGTCCACGGGCCGTTCGGGTGTACCTCACTGGTGCCAGCAACGTGATTTAAGGTAATGTATAACGTCGGCTTGGACTCGGATCGGGTGAAGAACTCCGGCCGTATCGGCCGGAGCTTCTCCGCCACAATACGGGGGCACCTGCGGTGCCATGTTTAAAATTTGCCTCGCTTGACCTCGCCCTGAAGGGCGAGGCTTGCGCATAGGCTCG
>JBAYOI010000243.1:0-3946 GCA_041678365.1 Pigmentiphaga sp.
GCGGTCGGCACCGCGCTGGCCTATGTGGCCTACCGCCTGCCGGAGCTGGGCTGGCAGCATGACTTCGAAAACCTCAACCGCCTGAGGGAAAAACTCGAGCAGCGGCCCTCCTTCCAGGAAACGACGCCGCCCGACGCAGGCTAGGCTTTCGCCGCCCCCCACACACAACGCCCCCGCGCCAGCTTCCCGGCGCGGGGGCGTTGTCCTGTCCCGCATGAGCGGGCGCCGCTTCAGCCTCAGCCCGCTTGCTTGACGATGACCGCCCAGCGCGCCAGCTCCTTCTCAATCAACTGATCGAGTTCCTGGGGTGACATCTGCGTCGGCGTCATCCCAAGGCCGTTGAGCCGTTCGATGACTTCCGGTGTTTGCAGCACCGCATTGATGCCCGCATTCACCTGCGCAATGATGTCATCCGGCGTGGCCGCTGGCGCGGCCAGCGCATACCAGGTCGAGAAGTCCACGTCCTGATAACCGGCCTCCACCAGGGTCGGCACGTCCGGCGCCATCGCGGAACGTTCCTTGGTGGTGACCGCGATCAGCTTGGCCTTGCCCTGCTGCGCCAGCGGCATCAATGACGGCAGGTCGGCGATGGCCGAGTTGATCTGGCCGCCGACCATATCGACCAGCGCCGGTTGGACGCCTTTATACGGGATGTAGGCAAGATCGGCGCCAGTCCGTTTGGTGATCAGGTCACCCACCAGCGGACCCAGCGTTCCCGCCGAACCATAGTTCAAGCCGTGGCTGCGCGACTTGGACAAGGCCACAAACTCCTGGATCGTGTTGGCCGGAATCTGATTGGACACCAGGATGGCGAACGGGTTGTTGGTGATGAAGCCCGCGCCGCGAAACGCCGCTCTGCCGTCATACGGCAGGTTGGGCATGGTCAGCGGCGTCAGCACCAGATTGCCCATGGTCGCCATCAGCAGCGTGTGGCCATCCGGCGCCGATCTGGCCACGAAATCCGCGGCAATCGTGCCGTCCGCCCCCAGTTTGTTTTCAACGACGACGGATTGTCCCCACCGCGCGCTCTAGCGATCGCTCAGCGCCCTGGCCACCACGTCTGGCGCGCTGCCCGGCGAAAAGGCCACGACGATCCGGACCGGCTTGCTGGGAAAAGCTTTCGCGGCTTGCGCGTTGGCGGCGCCCACCGCACCCACCATCATGCCCACGACCAGTCCCACGCTCAGGCACGGATTCGCTATTGATCGGCTCATATTCCACTCCTCATTGATGCATCAATTTTTATATAAAAACGCCTACAGGTTTCTGTCCCCACAAACCTTGCTCAGCGTTGATTCGCCTTGCCGGGAATGACCGGCATCAGCACGAAGGAAGGATGAGCGGGGCCGGTATGAATCGTGACCTCGCCCATCCGTTCAGGCGCCTGCCGATCCTGCGGATCGTTGTGCAGGAACGGGCCGCAACCTTTGGAGGGATAGCGGTGACGCGCATTGCGCGTGGGATCCATCTCTCCGTCAAACGCGTAATCTCTGCCCTGGATGGTCAGCCCCAGGCGGTATCCGGCAGGCACGACGATGCTGCTTGGCCAGATTTCCACCCGCAGCTTTTCAATCACGCCCGGCGTCAGCGGCAACTTGATTTGATGCCGATGCACAGGCCGCCATGGCGTGCTCAAGCGCTCATCCAGCTCCCGGTGCGACGCTCTGAGCCAGCCCTGGGCGATGGGCGCATGGGCGTCCATCGCGCCCCGGAACGTAATTTCTTTGCCTTGCGGATCGAACAGCCGGACGATCAGGAACAAGTCCGCGTCTTCGGAGCTGGAACGCAGGTGCAGGTCAGCCGCAATCGGACCGGTGAACTCGGTTTCTTCGGTAAACGGCGCCGTCAGGAAGGTCAGCCCTTCGCCGCTGACGTCATAGGTTTTTTCATGCGCTTCCGCGGCGGGCTTGCTGGACCAGCCCATGCTGGCGGCATCCAGGTAGTACGGCGTCCAGGCGGTGCGCGGAATCGGCCACGCCTGTTCCGCGCGCTCCTCGAAATGGTCAATGTGGCGAATCTGGAGCAATACCGGCGGCTGATCCTGCCAGCTCGACGCGTCCTCTTTCAGATAGCGGTCAAAGAAACGGCGCTGTAGGCCGACCCCGTAATCCGTATAGAAGTGGGTCCAGTGTTCAAGGCCGTGGATTTCCAGGTATTTATGTTCGGAGGCGCTGCGCATGAAGCCTTCCAGGTTGCCGCGCAGGTGCAGCCCCTGGCCGCCCCAGTTGGCCGACGAAAGCAGCGGCACCGTCACCCGGCTGAAGTCCGTGATGACGCCGTCATAGTAGTCATCCAGCAGGTCATGCGCCTTGACCAGCGGCCGCTTGTCCACATAGTTGTTGGCCAACTCCGCTTCCGGCAAGGTGGGCCCGGCGCAGGATTCTCCGGTGTTCGGGTTGCGCCGGGCGCGTTCGCCCTGCCCATATTGCATGGCCAACTGCTTGGGCAGCCAGGCATCCAGGAAGGTGCAACGGATGCCGCCGTGATAATACAGTTCGCGATAGCAATCCGAGGCGCCCTCCCACGGAATGATGGCCTTTAGATGCTTGGGCTGGGTGGCGGCAGCCAGCCATTGGTTGGCCGCGTAATAGGAAATGCCCAGCAGGCCGACCCGCCCGTTGGACCAGTCCTGCGTGCCCGCCCACTCAATGCATTCGTGATAGTCCTCCACTTCGGTCTTGGACCACAGGTCCTGCACCCCTTCCGACCACCCCGCGCCACGCGAATCCACACGCAGCACCGCATAGCCATGCGGGACGAAGCGTTCCGGATCCGCCAGTTCCCAGCACTGGTACTTGCCAGTGGAATGATCCTTGATTTCCGGGAATTCCGCCGTCATGGCCTCCCATTGCGGCGCGTAGGCTTCCTGGAAAGATTGCCCCTTGGCGTAGCAGCCATAGCTCATGATGACCGGATAACGGCCCCCTTCCACTGGCTGGAACAAGTCCGCGCGCAGCACCACACCGTCACGCATCGTGATCGGAATCTGCCAGGTAATCCGCATGCCGTCTTTGACTTCCGTACGCATTCGTTTCCTCAACCTATTTATCGTTAAATTAAATATTAACGATAATTCTATGATTAACGATAAACAACCGCAAGCAAAGAAAACTCAAGTAGAATCAGGGCTTGATTGGCTTTCCTCCCGATGCATGACTTCCGCCTCTCTCCTCATTGATGACCGCGCCGCCGCGCCGGCCAGAAACCGCGCCCTGACGGACCAGATCAAAGCCGACATCCTGACCGGCGCACTGGCGCCGGGCGCCCGTTTGCGCCTGGAAGACCTGCGGTCACGGTTTGGCGTGAGCTGGAGCCCCTTGCGTGAAAGCTTGTCCCGCCTGGTGGCGGAGGGCTTTATCGTGATGCAGGGCGCCCGGACCTACTGCGTGGCGCCCATTTCTCGCGAAGAGTTGGTGCACCTGATTGAAATCCGGGTCCTGGTCGAACAGCGCGCCTTGCGCGCATCGATCGAACACGGAGACGATGAGTGGGAAAGCACCTTGGTCAGTCTTCACCATCACCTGAGCAAACTGGAGTCCGCGCGCTGGAATCCGGACGCGCAGGAGGAATGGGAAACCTTGCACCGCCGCTTTCACCAGGCGCTGATCGCGGCCTGCGGCTCGCAGGTGCTGCTGCAATATTCAGACAATCTCTACAACCAGAGCGACCGCTATCGTCGTTTGTTCTTTTCGGTCAACCCGCGAGATCGGGATGTGGATCAGGAACACCAGGCCATTTTTGACGCCGCGATTCAGCGCAATGCGGAGGAAGCCTGTCGCCTGCTGGAGCTGCATGTCCGGCGCACCTTGCAGGTGATTCTGACGGCCATGGATAAGGCGCGATAAGGGGCTCGCCCAATAAAAACGCCCCCGAACCAGACGTACTGGCACGAGAGCGTTCTTATGGAAAAACGAGGATTAAACCTCTTGTTTGACCGGGTTGCGCA
>JBAYOI010000244.1:0-3928 GCA_041678365.1 Pigmentiphaga sp.
GCACCCGCATCATGGCCTTCATGCGCTGTGCCGATGATCACCACAGCATCGCCATCGGCGATACCGACAACAACTGCTTGAACCACATTGCCTTCCTAACGCCGGATCTGGATAGCGCCATGATGGGCGCCGGGCGCATGCGCGACGCGGGCTATCCGGTGCAATGGGGACCCGGCCGGCATGGCCCGGGCAACAACGCCTTCAATTACTTCGTCGGCCCGCAGCAAGTGGTCATTGAATACACCGCCGAAGTGCAAACCATCGATGACAGCTACCCGGTGGGGAGCCCGGCCGACTGGACCTGGCCGCCCGGACGGATTGATCAATGGGGCATCGGCGTGATGCCAAGCGGCACGCTGAAGGCCGCGCAGGCCCACATTGCTTTCGTCCCGGTGGATGAACCGGCAAGGTGAACACGCTGCTCTCGCTTGACCCCTGTTTCTAGCGCCCAGGCGCATGACTTTTTATTGGTGACCCCACCATGACGCTCGCTTCCGTCTCCCATGATGTGGACGTGGCCATCATCGGCCTCGGCCCCACCGGCGCCATTGCCGCCAACCTGCTCGGCCAGGCAGGCCTGTCCGTCTACGTTTTCGACCGCAGCCACGATATCTACGACAAACCCCGCGCCATTGCGCTCGACCATGAAATCCTGCGCGTGTTCCAGCAGCTCGGCATTGAGTCCGACATCCAGGATTTTGTCGAACCGTTCACCGATTCGGTCTATATCGGCGTGGATGGGCAAGTCATCAAGCGCTTGTCCACGCTGCCGCCGCCTTATCCGCTGGCCCATCTGCCGTCCGCCGTTTTCAATCAGCCCCGGCTCGAGGAGGTGCTGCGCAAGCATGCCCGCGCCTACCCGAACGTGCGGCTGGAAACCGGCGTGGAATGTCTGGGCCTGGAGCAAGATGCCGACGGCGCAACGCTTGCGCTTCGCGATGAGTCGGGCGAACACCGCAACTGCCGGGCCCGCTACGTGATTGCCTGCGATGGCGCCAGCAGTGCGACGCGCGACCAGTTGGGCCTGACACTGGACGACCTGGGCTTTGATGAGCCTTGGCTAGTGGTTGACGTATTGATCAACGAAAAAGGCGCGGCCAAGCTGCCGACGGAAAGCCGACAATACTGCCACCCCGAACGCCCCGCCACGTATCTGATTTGCCCCGGTGCCCACCGGCGTTGGGAGATCGCGATCAACCCAGGCGAAGATCCGCAAGCGCTCGCCACACCCGAAGGCACTTGGCGACTGCTCGCGCCGTGGATCACGCCCGACGAAGGCGAGCTCTGGCGACAGGCCAGCTATCGTTTCCACGCGCTGGTTGCCGCCTCCTGGCGCAAGGACCGCGTGTTCATTGCTGGAGACGCCGCCCATCAACAACCGCCGTTCCTGGGGCAAGGCATGTGCCAGGGCGTGCGCGACGTGATGAATCTCTGCTGGAAACTCGAGGCCGTCTTGCGCGGCGGCGCGCCGGACAGCCTGCTCGACAGCTACGGCGAAGAACGCCGGGGCCATGTCCGCGCCCTGACTTCACGCATCAAGGAAATTGGCCTGTTGATTTCGGAACGCGATCCGCAGCGGGCCCGGGAGCGTGACGCCCGGCTGCTGCGCGAAGCAGGCGGTGTGGTCCGGCCGCAAGCGCGTCAAGACGTGCAACCTCGGCTCGAGACGGGACTGCTTGGCCGCTCCGGACATGCCGTGATTGGCCGACTGTGTCCTCAGCCCGTGATCACAGCGCAAGGCCAGACGCGCCGACTCGATGACTATCTTGGACGCGGCTGGCAATGCCTGCTTCGCGCCAATGCGTTTCCTGACCCGAATGAGGTAAGCGCCCCGCCCCAGTTGCTCGGCCTGCCTTGCCATACCGCCCGATTCGGCCCGCAACACCTGCAAGAACAGGAAAACGTGCTGGGCTCCTGGATGCATGAACATGGCCTGGCCGCCGTCCTGGTCAGACCGGATCACGTCGTTGTTGACGCCATCGAGTCCGCTGAGGACTTCAACCTGCTCTTTGCCTCTTTTGATTCCTGCAACACCGTTGCTTGATAACAATATCCCCTGGAGGAGACTTATGAAAAAAACCCTTGCCAGCCTGATCGGCCTGACCCTGCTCGGCGTCAGCCACTCCACCCTGGCCGCCTGGCCGGAAAAACCCGTCAAATTCATTTTGGCGCAAGCCCCGGGCTCCGGCCCGGACAACGTCGCCCGGCTGTTGGCGGATCAACTGACCCGCATCACTGGCCAGGCTTTCATCGTTGACAACAAACCCGGCGGACAGGGCCTGATCGGTGCCCAGGCTGCGGCCCGCTCCGCTGCCGACGGCTATAACTACTTCCTGGGCACGGTCGCCGTCCTGGTCACCAACCCGCTGCTGATCAAGAACATGCCCTATGATCCCGCCAAGGATTTCGAACCGATTGCCTATGTGTCCAGCAGCCCGTTCGCCATGTTTGTCCAGCAGGACAGCCCGTTCAAATCCGTCCAGGAAGTGGTGGCGCATGCCAAGCAAAGCGGCGGCAGCTTTTCGATCGGCCATGAAGGGCCCCGCACTTTCGGTGGCATGATCGCCCGTCTGCTGAACAAACGCGCTGACGCGGGCGCCAACCTGGTCGCGTTCTCATCCGGCCCGGTGGGCGGTTTGACCAATCTGGTGGGCGGACACGTGAACAGTTTCATCACCGGCATTGCCACGGGGTCGGAACTGACCAAGCAAGGACGCCTGAAAGTACTCGCGGTAACCTCGCCACAGCCCTTGGCCGACTGGCCGAACGTCCCCACCTTGTCTTCCAGCTACCCGGGTTTCGATCTGGAAGGCTGGCAAGCCATGGTTGCCCCCGCCGGGACGCCACCCGCAGCCAAACAGCGCTTGAACGAGTTGATCCGCCAAGTGTTGGCCGAACCGGAAGTCCAGAGCAAACTGCGCGCCATGGGCCAGCAGTTGGCGCCGGACATGTCGACAGAGCAACTCGGCGCGTTTTTGCTGCAGGAGCAGTTGAAGTGGGCTGAAATCGCCAAGGAAGTGGGTGTGACCCCTGAATGAGGGACATGCAAAAAAATCGGCCCCGTAAGGGGCCGATTTTTCATCTTCTCAAACAACCATCAAACGCGCTCAAGAATCACCGCGATGCCTTGCCCCACGCCGATGCACATCGTGCACAGCGCATAGCGTCCGCCGGTGCGCTGCAACTGGTTGACCGCGGTCAGCGCCAGACGGGCGCCGCTGGCGCCAAGTGGGTGGCCCAAGGCGATGGCGCCGCCGTTCGGGTTGACGCGGGGATCGTCATCGGCAATGCCCAGCGCGCGCAGCACGGCCAGGCCTTGCGCGGCAAATGCTTCGTTCAGTTCGATCACGTCGATCTGATCCAGCGTCAGGCCGGTCAGCGCCAGCACTTTCTGCGTGGCGGGCGCCGGGCCCATGCCCATGATGCGCGGCGCAACGCCGGCGGTGGCCATGCCAACAATGCGCGCCTTCGGCGTCAGGCCATGACGCGCGGCAGCCGCCTCGCTGGCCAGCAACAGCGCCACGGCGCCATCGTTGACGCCCGAGGCATTACCGGCCGTGACCGTGCCGTCCGGCCGCACCACGCCCTTGAGCTTGGCCAGCGCCTCCATGCTGGTTTCACGCGGGTGCTCATCCTTATCAACAACCAGCGGATCGCCCTTGCGCTGCGGGATCGTGACCGGCACGATTTCGGTATCAAAGAAGCCGTTGCGCTGCGCCGCCGCCGCCTTCAACTGGCTGGCCAAGGCCATCTTGTCCTGGGCCTCGCGTTCAATATTGAAATCCTGCGCAACGTTTTCCGCGGTGTCCGGCATGGAGTCCACACCGTATTGCGCCTTCATCAGCTTGTTGACGAAACGCCAGCCAATGGTCGTGTCATGGATTTCCGCGGCCCGCGAAAACGCCGTTTCCGCCTTGCCCATGACGAA
>JBAYOI010000245.1:0-3890 GCA_041678365.1 Pigmentiphaga sp.
CTCGCCGACTTCAGAATCTCGTTGGCTCGGCGCAATTCGCGGTTCTCCTTCTCTAACGCCTTGAGACGTTCGCGCTCTTCTGTCGTTACGCCGGCGCGGGTCCCGTTGTTGACTTCCGATCGCTTAATCCAATCCAGTAGGGTCGTCGGTGTGCACCCGATCTTCGGTGCAATAGACTCCACAGCTGTGCAGTTTCGAGATTGCCGCGATCCTTTGGCCGATGCAGGCATTGGACGATTTCGGTGGGCAGGATCGTTTCGATTGGTTTGCGACCAACCCAGGGAAATACGTGGATTTCCATGTGACGGATGACTTTCTCCGCGTAGTCGTCTGACCACTGCCGGTCTTTCCTGGCACTGCTGTGCCAGGCTCTCGCCAGCAGCTCGAAAGTATGCAGGCGCGCGAGACGAGCCTGTTCTTCCTCCTGTTCGCGAATCTCTTTAGGGTCAAGGCCATTGGCACGTTGGCTGTTGGCTTTGTATGCTTTGTCGCGTGCCTGAGCGAGCGTCACTTCCGGGTATGGCCCCAATCCGAGTTTGATGCGCTTGCTGTCTTTGGTGTAGCGATAGATCCAGGCCTTGCCCGTGTCTCGAACGCGGAGGTACAGATTGTCCCCGTCGTTAAGCATGTATTCCTTAGGGCCTGGCTTGGCTGCCCTAATCTGTGTTTCATTCAATAAGCCCACACCTGGCCCCCCCAGAGTTCGTTTTTCACGAATCTATTGTGGGGTACCACCTGGGGGGCCGACAAACTCGGGATGTAGCGAGGCGCAGTGAGACGTCCTGGGCAACTAATCGCGCCTAAGACATTGATTTTTTTGAAATTTGGGAGGTTTTGAAGCGTGCTGGAACAGCAAGATGGTGGCCTGGGGCGGAATCGAACCACCGACACGCGGATTTTCAATCCGCTGCTCTACGAACTGAGCTACCAGGCCACGCTGTGCTGCAAGAACGGCATTGCATTCTGCGTTGCGTTCATTGCAAGAACGTAATTATTGCACGATCTTCCCTAAAAACGCAAATTCTTTGTTTGAAATGGCGGCGCCGAACCGCCAAAAACCCGCAGAGCCGCGCTAAGCTCTTATAATAGCAAGGTTATTTTGCTCGCCTCTCTGCCCCTATTCATGTCGGTTGACGTCCTTACCTTCGGTTTGAACCACGTTTCCGCGCCGGTTTCGGTGCGTGAACGCGTGTCCATGCCCGGAGATCTCGTGCAACCGGCGCTGCGTGCGCTGCGTGCCACCTTTGGTGAACGCGTCAAGGAAGCCGCCATTCTGTCCACCTGTAACCGGACAGAAATTTACTGTACGGCCGAACCCAGCGTGGCTGAGCAGGTGCCTGAATGGCTGGCCGATTACCGCCAGTTTGACAACCGCTCGCTGACGCAGCACCTGTATAAACACACGCAGCAGGAAGCCGTCCGCCACGCCTTCCGCGTGGCCAGCGGCCTGGACTCCATGGTTCTGGGTGAGGCGCAGATCCTCGGCCAGATGAAAGACGCAATCCGCAGCGCCGAACAGGCGGGATCCATGGGAACCTTGCTGCACCAATTGTTCCAGCGCACGTTTTCCGTTGCGAAGGAGGTCCGGACGCATACGTCAATCGGCGCCAACACGGTTTCCATGGCCGCAGCATCGGTGCGCCTGGCCGAGCGCGTGTTCGGCGATCTGTCCTCCTGCCGGGTGCTGTTCATCGGGGCCGGAGAAATGATTGAACTCTGTGCCACCCATTTGGCGGCGCAGAGCCCCAAGAGCATGACGGTGGCGAACCGGACGCTGGAGCGGGCGGAGCTGCTGTCCAAGAAGTTCAATGCATCGGCCTGTCGCCTGACGGACGTGCCGGATCGCCTGTCGGAGTTTGACGTCGTGGTGTCAAGCACCGCCAGCTCCCTGCCCATCCTCGGCCTCGGCATGGTCGAGCGCGCCACCAGGCTGCGCCGCCGCCGCCCCATGGTGATGATCGATCTGGCCGTGCCACGCGACATCGAGCCGGAAGTGGCCCGCCTCGGTGACGTTTACCTGTATTCGGTGGATGACCTGGGCAAGCTGGTGCAATCCGCCACGGACGCCCGCCGGGCCGCCGTGGTGCAGGCGGAAGCCATTATTGAAACCCGCGTGCAGAACTTCATGCACTGGATGGAGTCGCGGGCCGTGGTGCCGGTGATTCAGGGCCTGCAGCAATCCGCGCAGGACATTCGGCAGGCTGAACTCGAACGCGCCCGCAAGGCCTTGGCGCGTGGCGACGATCCCGAGCAGGTCATGGAGCTGCTTGCGCACTCGCTGACCCAGAAATATTTGCATGGCCCGCTGGCTGCGCTGAATCGCAGCGAGGGCGCCGAACGCGACGATCTCATCGCCCTGCTGCCGCGCCTTTATTCCCCGCGCAGCACGCGCAACTCTCATTCCTAGTCCCTCATGAAAGCATCAATGCGGTCACGGCTCGAGCAATTGGCTCGCCGTCTTGCCGAACTTGACGGTTTGCTGGCCCTGCCCGAAGTGGGCAGCGATATGGACACCTTCCGCAAACTGTCCCGCGAACGCGCGGAGGTCGAGCCGGTGGCGTCAACCTTCAATCGCTATCTCCAGACCGAAGAAGACATGGAGACGGCGCGCAGCCTGCTGTCGGATCCCGACATGAAAGACATGGCGGAGGAAGAGCTCGACGCAGGCGAACAGCGCCTGGAAATCCTCGAGCAAGAACTGAACCTGTTGCTGCTGCCGTCAGATCCGGATGATGACCGGAGCCTGTTCCTGGAGATCCGCGCGGGGACTGGCGGTGATGAAAGCGCCCTGTTTGCCGGGGACTTATTGCGGATGTACACCCGCTATGCGGAAAGTCAGCGCTGGAAAGTGGAGATCATGTCGGAGAGCGCGTCCGAGCTGGGCGGCTACAAGGAAGTGATCGCCCGCATCGATGGCCCCGGCGCCTACGGACGGCTGAAGTTCGAGTCGGGCGGCCATCGCGTGCAGCGCGTTCCCGCCACGGAAACCCAGGGCCGCATCCATACTTCCGCATGCACAGTGGCTGTGATGCCCGAAGCCGATGCGCAGGAAGCCGTCCAGATCAACCCCTCCGACCTGCGCATCGACACCTTCCGCGCCAGCGGCGCAGGCGGGCAGCACGTCAACAAGACGGACTCCGCGGTCCGGATCACGCACTTGCCCACCGGCATTGTGGTCGAATGCCAGGATGACCGCTCCCAGCACCGAAACAAAGACAAAGCCATGCAGGTGCTGGCCGCGCGGCTCAAGGACAAGACCCTGCGCGAACAGCAGGAAAAGGAAGCCGCGCAGCGGAAAAGCCTGATCGGCTCCGGCGACCGCTCCGAGCGGATCCGCACCTACAACTTTCCGCAGGGCCGCATTACCGACCACCGCATCAACCTGACGCTCTACAAACTGCAATACGCCATGGACGGCGACCTGGATGAGCTGCTGTCCACGCTGGCCGCCGAGCATCAGGCCGAGCTGCTGGCCGCGCTGAGCGAGGAGTAAGTGGGTAATACCCTGCGCGAACGCCTGACCGCCACGCCGCTGCCGCTGCTTGAAAGCCGACTGCTGATGCAGCATGTGCTCGGCGTGACCCGTTCGTGGATGATTTCGCACGACACCGACCCGCTGCCCGATGCGGTCTGGGCGCGCTTCGATGCGCTGGCCCAGCGCCGCCTGGCAGGCGAGCCGATCGCCTATCTGCTGGGCACCCGATCGTTCATGCAATGGGATTTCGAGGTCGGCCCCGCCGTGCTGATTCCGCGCCCCGAAACCGAGCTGCTGGTGGAAACGGTATTGCAGGCGGTAGCGGATCAAGCGCGCCCGCGCCTGGTGGACCTGGGCACCGGTAGCGGCGCCATCGCGATTTCACTGGCGCTGCTGCGGCCAGACGCCGAGGTGC
>JBAYOI010000246.1:0-3868 GCA_041678365.1 Pigmentiphaga sp.
GCACGCAAGACCAGTTGAGGCGGCATGGCGAACGTCCCGTCATCGTCAGCGTGCCGTTTGACCGCGGGTCTTTATTGAGCCGCCGCGCGATTGCCTCGCTGTTGGACTGATCCCCCTCCCCCCGTTGAACAGCCAGGCTACCCCAGCCTTGCTGTTTCAACGCGCTGCTCGCCTTGACCACGGGCCCAAGCGCAAGCCTCGGCCTTCAGGCCGAGGTGACTCACCCACCCCAGCCCGGTGCGTGGCGCACATTGATGAGACAAATTTTGCACCAATCCGTCTCTCAGTGAATCCCCCAATTAAATCGCGGAAAAATACTCAGTACAGTGAGCATAAATATTCAGCAAGCTGAGTATTTATGGAGACAACATGAAGTTCACCACCCCCTCTAACTCTGCCTACGAGCTCGACTGATCATGTTACCCAAAACCTCTATCCTCTCCGTCCTGGCGCTGGCTTTCGGCGCTTTGCCCCTCACCGCCGCGGCGCAAGTCCAAGCGGCCCCCACCTTCCCTCTCAAAGCGGTTGAAATCACCGTCCCCTATGCCGTTGGCGGCGGCGTTGACATGTTGGCCCGTCTTATCGGCGAACAGCTTGGCAAATTGGGACACCCCGTCATTGTTGACAACAAACCCGGCGCAGGCAGCACCGTCGGCACACGCATCGTGGCGGGCAAGCCGAAAGACGGCCACTCCCTGCTGATGATGAATGACGCCTATTCCCTCGCACCGGCTATTTTCAAAAACCTCGGCTACGACCCCAAGAAGGATCTTGAGCCCGTCATCAACGTCGCGTACGCGCCGATGCTGGTGGTCGTTCCAAGCAACTCTCCTTTCAATACCTTGGCGGATCTGGTCAAACAGGGCCAGCAAGCCGTGGGAAAACTGACCTATGGCTCCTGTGGCGCTGGCACGGATCCGCACTTGGCCGGTGAGATGATGAACATTGACTTCAAGATGAAGAACGTTCACGTTCCCTATCGCGGCTGCGGCCCGGCTCTGGTGGACGCCATGGGCGGCCAGGTTGATTTTGCCGTCGTCACCATCTCGGGCGCGCTTGCCTATGTTGGCGGCAACAAGCTGCGCGCCCTGGCCATCACTTCGGCGGAGCGCTCCAAAATCGTCCCGGACGTGCCAACCATTGCGGAAAGCGGTGCGCCCGGCTTCAACCTGAGCCAATGGCAGGGGCTGGCCGTCCCGGGCGGTACGCCCGAGAATGTCAAGCAGGACATCTACACCGTCATTTCATCGATCATGAAAACGCCCGAGATGAGCAAACGTCTTGAAGATCTGGGCTACACCCTGGCCGATGAGAACCCGGCGGCCTTCCAGAAAATCGTCAATGACGACATCGTGCGCTTTGCCGATCTTGCCAAAAAAATCGGTTTGCAGGCTGATTGAGTTTTTGCCACCAGGCCGCTAAGGTGGGCCACCCCCACCTTGGCGGCAAGTGTGGGGGCACTTTTTGTTTAACAGGGAACTTTGATGAATAAACTGAATGTCAGCCTCTCGGTAGGCAATTACGACCGGACCCAGGCGCTGTTTGACGGCCGCGTCAGCATTGAGGGGTGCAATGTGCGGGCGGTCCCGCTGGAGCCCGAAGAGGCTTTTCACCGGGCTTTCCGCTATGGCGAATTCGACATCACCGAAATTTCGATGAGCAGCCACATGATGACGACGGCGCGTGGAGACAACCAGTACATTGGGATCCCTGCCTTCCTGTCCAGGGTCTTTCGCCAGTCCGGCATTTACATCCGCACGGATCGGGGCATCAACAAGCCGGAAGACCTGCGTGGCAAGACCATTGGCGTGCCGGAGTACCAGATCACGGCCAACGTGTGGATCCGCGGCATTCTGGAAGACGAGTACGGCATCAAGCCGTCCGAGATTCTTTGGCGGCGCGGCGGGGTTGAAGAGCCGGGACGCGAAGAGCGGGCGCCGATTGATCTTGATCCCTCCATTGATCTGCAGCAGATCCCCAACGACAAAACGCTGTCCGGCATGCTTGAGTCCGGCGAACTGGATGCGGTCATCGGCGCGCGCGCGCCGTCCTGCTTCCTGCGCGGCGCGCCGAACGTCGGGCGCCTGTTCGGCAATAACTATATTGAAGCCGAACAAGATTACTTCCGCCGCACCCGGATTTTCCCCATCATGCATATGGTGGGCATCCGCAAGTCCTTGGTGGAGGAAAACCCGTGGCTGCCGGTCAGTGTCTACAAAGCCTTCCTGAAAGCCAAGGCGCTGGCGGTCAAGGAGCTGGATGAAATCTGCCACCTTGCCGTGACGCTGCCGTGGATGGTGCATCATCACAATGCCGCCAAGGAACTGATGGGTGAAGACTACTGGCCTTACGGGCTGGATGCCAACCATCATGTCATTGATACCTTCTCGCGCTATCACTTCGAACAGGGCCTGTCCAAGCGCCGTGTTGCGCCGGAGGAGCTGTTTGCGGCCTCCGCCCTGGATCTTTCCAAAATCTGAGGTCTCATGAAAGCGCCCGCTGTCGAATACATCGCACCGCATAGCCTGGATGAAGCGTTGAACCATCTTCATCACATCGATAACGCCCGCGTGCTGGCGGGCGGCCAATCCTTGCTGGCCATGCTCAATATGCGTTTTGCGTTTCCCGATTGCCTGATCGACATCAACCGGATTCCGGAACTGTCGTTGATCGAGGAACAAAGCGGCGCGATTTATTTCGGCGCGATGACTCGTCAGCGGGAGGTTGAATTTTCCGACCTCGTCCACACCCGGCTTCCGCTGTTGAAGGAAGCCATTCTGAACGTCGGCCACCGTCAAACCCGCAACCGGGGGACGGTGGGCGGCAGCTTGTGCCAGCTCGACCCTTCCGCGGAAATCCCGACCATCGCCATGGCCATGGATGCCCGCATTCACATTGGCAGCGTGGCGGGCAGGCGCGAACTCGCCATGGCGGCGTTTCCGGCCGGCTATATGACACCGGCGCTGGAGGCCGACGAAATGGTGCTGGGCATGTCCATCCAGCCCTGGGATCCCGGGCACGGTGCCTGTTTCCTGGAGTTTGCCCGCCGCCATGGCGATTTCGCCATCGCCTCGTCCGCCGTGCTGTTGCAGTTTGGCGAAGATGGACGCGTATCGCGCTGCTCGATCACGATCGGCGGCTGTGCGGCGGCGCCGATGAGAATGCCAAAGGCCGAGGCGGCCCTGCTCGGCACCCCCGCGGCCCCCAAAGACCAGGAACACGCCGCCGCGCTGTGCGCGGAGATCGAGGCCAGCACCGACGCCTATGTGCCGGGCTGGTATCGGCAAAGGCTGGCGCGGGTCCTGACGCAACGTGCCCTCACCACCGCCGTCAATCGTGCCACGAGGTAAGTTTCATGGATAACACTGAACGTTCAGCGCCCCGTCCCGTTCACCTGATCGTCAATGGCAAACCGTGCCAGGGCATGGCCGAACCGCGCCATCACCTGGCGGATTTCCTGCGCGGTGAACTCAAGCTGACCGGCACCCACGTCGGCTGCGAGCACGGCGTCTGCGGCGCCTGCACTGTCCTGATCGACGGCGTGTCCGCGCGCAGCTGCCTGACCTTGGCCGTGCAGGGCGAAGGCTGTGCCATCACCACGGTTGAAGGTCTGTCCGATCCGGATCAGGCCCTGCACCCGCTGCAACAGGCCTTCCATGAGCTGCATGCGCTGCAATGCGGCTTCTGTACGCCCGGCATCCTGATGTCCCTCAAGGAATTGATCGATCACCAGCCCGATCCGGATGAAGCCATGATCCGCGACGTCCTGTCCGGCCATTTGTGCCGCTGCACCGGCTACCAGAATATTGTTGCCGCGGCGCTGCGGGCAGCCCAACTGATGCGCGAAGGAGACCGGCATGCATGTTGA
>JBAYOI010000247.1:0-3849 GCA_041678365.1 Pigmentiphaga sp.
CCCAACTCTCCGGAGTTTGAAGAACTCGGCAACGGGTGGCAAGCGCCCCGCGTGTTTTCAGCCAGCGGTGTTGTACCTGCGGTGAACGACGGGAGTTGCGCTTGGGCCCGTGGTGAGTCACTCCCGCCTGAAGTCGGGAGCTTCCCCGCCACAATACGGGGACGCCTTCGGCGCCGTATGGACCCTCTGCCTCGCTTGACCTCGGCCTGAAGGCCGAGGCTTGCGCTTGGGCCCGTGGTCAACATTCGATAATGTTGACGGCCAAACCACCCAGCGCGGTTTCCTTGTACTTGGTGAGCATGTCGGCGCCGGTCTCGTGCATGGTTTTGATGACTTGATCAAGGCTGACGTGGTGGACGCCGTCGCCATGCAAGGCCAGCCGCGCCGCATTGATGGCCTTGACCGCGGCAATCGCGTTGCGCTCAATACACGGGATCTGTACCAGTCCGCCCACCGGATCGCAGGTCAGGCCGAGATGATGCTCCATCCCGATTTCCGCGGCGTTTTCCACCTGCGCGGGCGTGCCGCCGAGCACGGCGCACAAGGCGCCTGCCGCCATGGAGCAGGCCACGCCGACTTCGCCCTGGCAGCCCACTTCGGCGCCGCTGATCGATGCGTTTTTCTTGTAAAGAATGCCAATGGCGCCCGCCGTCAACAGAAAGTCGATGACTCCCCGCTCGTTCGCTGACGCCACGGTCCGGGTGTAATAGTGCAGCACGGCGGGAATGATGCCCGCCGCACCGTTGGTGGGCGCGGTGACCACGCGGCCGCCCGCCGCGTTTTCCTCGTTGACGGCCAGCGCCCACAGATTGACCCAGTCCATCAGACGCAGCGGGTCGTCTGAGCCGCGCTCGAACGAGCCCAGGCGCTCGGCCAGTTGGGCGGCGCGGCGCCTGACCTGGAAGCCGCCGGGCAGTAGGCCGCGCGTGCGGCAGCCGCGTTGCACACACGCTTGCATCACACCCCAGATGCGGCGCAGTTCCGCATCGATCTCCGCATTGCTGCGCCAGCATCGCTCGTTGCGACGCATCAGCTCGGCAATGGTGAGTCCGTGTTTGCGGGTCAGCCGCAGCAGCTCGTTGGCGGAGTTGAACGGCAAGGGCAGCGTGTCGGTTGTCGGCGCCACGGCTTGTTGCCGGGCCGGGTCGGCCGCAACCGCGTCGCTGACGATGAAGCCGCCGCCGACCGAGTAATACGTGCTGTCGCGCAACAGGCTTCCCTCGGGGTCGTGGGCCAGGCAGCGCATGGCATTGGCATGGAAGGGCAAGGATTGTTGCGGCAGAAAAACGAGGTCTTGCGCTGCGTTGAACGAAATGGGATGGGTGCCGGCGAGCGGGATCACGCCGCTGCGCAAGTGCTGGAGCAGGGCCGGGATGCGTTCCACGTCCACCGTGTCGGGCTCATGGCCGGCCAGGCCGAGCAACAACGCGGTGTCCGTGCCATGGCCTTTGCCGGTGGCGGCCAGCGATCCATACAATTCAATGCGTAGCTTGGCCACGCGGGGCATCAGCGCATGCTGTTCAAGCGCCTGGGTAAAAAGCCGGGCTGCGCGCATCGGCCCGACCGTATGTGAACTGGACGGCCCGATCCCGACTTTGAACAAATCGAACACGCTGATGGCCATTGAGGACTCCTCTGTCTGTTTATGGCGCCGCCGGGTTGGCTTGGCGCCGCTGTCTCAGATCGGTCAGGAAATGTTGACGCTTCATTTTCATTACGTCTATTGATATATTTTCAGTTAATTGATTAGAAAAATTGTTGATTTGAGGAAAGAGACCGCATGGATATGGCCCGACTCCAGACCCTGCGCGCGCTGTCGCAGCACGGCACGATGGCGGCGGCGGCCGTGTCCCTGCACTTGACCCCGTCCGCCGTATCGCAACAAATCACGCAACTGGAACGGGAGCTGGACAGCCGCTTGACCGAGCGTCGAGGCCGACGGGTGGCCTTGACGGTGGCGGGGGAGGCCCTGGTACGGCATACCGAGCGTATGCTGGCCATTATGGATGAGGCCAAGGCGGAGTTGGCGCAATTGCGCGGGGAGCTTGCTGGCGAGTTGCGGGTCGCGGCCTTCCCGTCCATTGCGGCGGCGGTGCTGGCGGAAACCGTGCGCGTTTTGCAGGCCGCGCATCCCCGCTTGCGGGTGGTGGTGCAGGAGAAAGAGCCCCGGGAAGGGTTGATGGCGCTCGGCGCCTGGCAGGCCGATGTCGCCCTGATCGACGATCTGGCCACCGATCCTGAAGGATGTCATGATCGTTATGTGCTGCGGGCCTTGGCGCAAGACCGCTTGCATATCCTGCTGCCGGTTTCTCATCCCCTGGCTGCCCGGCCTTTTCTTGAGATTGTCGCGCTGCGCGATGCCGCCTGGGCCTTGGATTCCACCTCAAGCTCATTCGGCGAGTTTTTCACGGATTTGTGCTGCCGCGCCGGTTTCGAGCCTCGCATCAACGCGCATTGCACCGGTTTTGAGATGGTGGCGGCGATGGTGGCGTCGGGGTGTTCGGTGTCGATGGCGTCGGGCTTGCGTTTAGCCAAGCCGCTCAACGGCATTGCCGCGGTTCCGCTGCGGCCCGAAATCCAGCGCCGCATCCTGGTCGCTTGCCGCAAGGAGGAGGCCGGGCATCCCGCCATCCAGGCTTTCATGGAGACGGTTCAACACCGTGTGCAAGCGTGTTTCGCTTAATCCGAAAACGGCCTCTCCATCCCTGTTCTGAGCGTTTTTCTTGCCTCTGGGAAATGCGCTGAAACCCAGCTGGGACGGGGCGTTTCGGCCGTTTTTGTTTTATAGATAAAACTCTAGGGGCTTCTACCTAGTTCTAATCGGTATCGAGTTGTGACGGCTAATGAGTACTTGTCATATAGTTTTAAAAGCGCGGCTTTTTTTAGGTCTCTTTTTAGAACAAAAAACGCGTGCATCCATTCCCGGTCAAGCCGCTCGCGATCGCGCTTGACCTCGGGCAGCCGTTTTCCGCGGCGCCCTTAATCAGGAGTAAACATGAAACGTCGTGAATTTTTAGGCAGCGCCGCTGCCCTCGCCGCTGCGTCGAGCCTGCCGGGCTTTGCTTCGCTGGTCCATGCCCAAGGAAAAGGCCAACTGGTCTTCCTGACGCCCGCCTCGTATTCCTTGGCTTTTTCGCCGGTGCTCTACGCCTCGGCGAACGGCTATTTCGCCAAAGAAGGCGTGGACGTCAAAATTGAAGCGGGCCGTGGCGCCGCGCAAGTGGTGCAGCTCGTCGCCGCCAAGCAGACGCAGGCCGGCCGGACCGGCGGCGCCAACTACATGATGGCGCGGGTCAATAACAATGCCCCGGTGATTTCGATCGCCACCATTGCCCAGCGTTCTCCCTTCCTCGTGATTTCGTCGAAAGACGCCCCGATCGAGAAGCCCCAGGACATGGTCGGCAAGACCATCGGCATGCAGTCGGCCGGCGGCTCCATGGAAGCCACGCTCGACTTGATGCTGATGCGAGAGAAGATTGACCTCAAATCGTTGCGCCGCGAACGCGTGGCGGACTCGGCCGCTTCGTTCGGCATGATCGAGGCGAAGCGCGTTGACGGTTTCCTGGGCAACACCAGCGCCGCTACGCGCCTGATCGCCCAAAACTACCCGGTCTCCACCTTCCCGATGGACGACGGCATCCCCGGCCAGGTCTATGTGGCTGAAGAGTCGGTGCTGGCCGCCAACAAAGAGAGCTACGTTGCCTTCATGCGCGCGGTCTACAAATCGGTCCGTGAATTGATCGACATGGACGACGCCGCGCTGCAGAAAGCGGTCGAAGTCATGCGCGGCCGTTTCAACATCCCCGGTTCGGACAACCTGCCGGTCGCGTTGGCCGACATGCGCGCCAA
>JBAYOI010000248.1:0-3848 GCA_041678365.1 Pigmentiphaga sp.
ACGGGCGGTGATCAGCGGACCCATCTGGGTCTTTTCATCGGCGGGGTCGCCGATGCGGATCCGGGCCGCCGCGCCGGCCAGGCGGTCGATGAACTCATCGTACAGCTTGGACGCCACGAACAGGCGGGAGCCGGCAATACACGACTCGCCCGACGAGCTGAAAATGCCATACAGCACGCCAGCCAGAGCATGGTCGATGTCGGCGTCTTCGAACACCATGGTCGGGGATTTCCCGCCCAGCTCCATGGACACCGGCATCATTTTGTCCGCGGCGATCTTGGCGATGTGCTTGCCGGTGGAGGTGCCCCCGGTGAACGACACCCGCTTGACCAGCGGATGCTTGGTGATGGCGTCGCCAATCACCGAGCCCTTGCCCGGCAGCACGCTGATCAGGCCTTTCGGCACGCCCGCTTCCTCACAGATGCGGGCCAGATCCAGCGCCATCAACGGGGTGATCTCGGCGGGTTTGACCACGACCGCGTTACCGGCCGCCAGCGCGGGCGCCATTTTCTGCGCTTCCGAGGCGATCGGCGAGTTCCACGGCGTGATGGCGGCCACGACCCCCATCGGCTCATACACACTCATTGTGACGAAGTCGCCACGCGACGGCGTGATGGTTTCTTCCAGGGTTTCACACGCGGCGGCGAAGAACTGGAAGGTGCTTGCGGCACTGGCCACCAGCCCGCGGCATTCCGTGATCGGCTTGCCGTTGTCCAGACGCTGGCGCTGGGCCAGTTCCTCGGACCGTTCGCGGATCAGTTGCGCCACGCGATACAGCACGGCGGCGCGCTCATGCGGCTTGCGCTGCGCCCAGCCGCTGCGGCGGAACGCCTGATGCGCGCCCTGGATCGCTTCTTCAACATCATCCAGATTGGCGGCATTGAGCCACGCAATCGGCTCGCCGGTGGCCGGGTACAGCGAGGCGTAGGCATCGCCGCCGCCCAGGCGCCATTCGCCCGCAATGCAAATCGGCAGAAGTTCTTTTTCCGTACTCATTTCACGCTCCCGCTGCGTCAGTCTTTTTTGACCGGAGGTCCGGCAAACTTGGTTTTGAAACCGCCGATGGTCAGCATGTCGATCTCGATCAGCACCGGCCCTTTCTTGGCCAGCGCCGCATTCAGCGCCGGACCGAACTGGTTCAGATCGGTGATGCGGACGTGCTCGAGCTGCAGCGATTGCGACAGCAGCGCGTAGTCCGGCGTATGCAGTTGAACATAGTGCTTGCGTCCGCCGTAGACCGCATCCTGAATGTTCTTGATCACGCCATAGGACTGATCGTTCATCAGGATGATCGCGGTGTCGGCCTCCTCCTGCACCAGCGTGGCCAGTTCGCCCAGGTTCAGCACGAAGCCGCCATCGCCGACCAGCGTCAACGTTTTCTTGCCCGACGCCGTGGCAGCCGCGCCGATGGCCGCGCCGATACCCATGGCCAGACCCTGTCCGATGCCGCCGCCCAGCGCATGCACGCCCGCTTTCGGATCGGTCAAGGCGGGCAGGCGGTTGCCCCACATGCTGTTTGACAGCGTGACGTCGCGCACCCAGTTGAAGGCACCCTTGTCAGTCTGCTGCAAGGTGTCCACCAGTTGGCGGTAGGGACCGATGTCGTCCAGCAGCGCGTCAAGCGCCGCCTGGCGTGCCTTCTGCAGGTCGGCGATCAGCGCCGGATCCGCTTGCAGGCGGCCTTCCAGGCGGTCGGCCAGCCCTTTCAGCACCAGCGCCGCATCGCCCTGCACGAAATAATCATTGGTGTAGCAACGGTTGTCCGACAGCGGATCCGCATCAACCCGATAGCGGGTGGCGGGCAGCTTCAGCGCGTATTTCAACGTTTCATTGCTGCGCAGGCGCGAGCCGACCACGACCAGCGCATCCACCGTCTGATAGAAAGCCTCGACCGGCTTGACCGCCGTGAACGAACCCAGGCAAGCCGGATGGTTCTCGTCAATCACGCCCCGGCCCTGGGTGGTGGTGACCACGCCAAAACCCAGTTTGACCAGGCGCTGCACCTGTTCGCCGGCGCGACGCGCGCCGCCGCCCAGCCACAGCAGCGGACGCTTGGCCGAGGCCAGGCGATTTGCCAGTTCGTCAAGCGCCTGCTCGGACGGGCACGGCACGGCCACCGGCAACGGCGCCAGATCCGCGGGCGCATCGATCAGGGCCTGCTGGATATCAATCGGGATTTCAACGCTGACCGGGCCGCTTGGCGCCGTCATGGCAATTTGCACGGCGCGCTTGACCGTGGCCAGCGCGGTCTCCGGCGTGCGCACGCGGAAGGCCGCTTTCGACACCGATTTCAACAGAGCCAACTGGTGGTTGTTTTCGTGGATGAAGCCCAGCTCCTGATCCAGGTAGGGACTGTCAATCTGCCCCGTCAGGTGCAGCAGCGGCGTGCCCGCGGTGATGGCTTCCACCATCGCGCCCGCCGCATTGCCCGCCGCCGTGCCGGTGCTGGTCACGGTCACGCCCAGGCCGCCGGTGGTGCGCGCATAGGCGTCAGCCATGTTGGTGGCGCCCGCTTCACCGCGCGCCATGACGAAACGGATATTGCCCCGCTCACCGAAAGCGTCGAGGATCGGCATGTTGTGAATGGAAATAACGCCAAAAGCTGCTTTGACGCCGCACTGTTCCAGGAAAGCGGCAATGGCAGCGCCGACGGTGACGCGTTGTTGATCAGGCATGACGGGAAACCCCTCCAGAGACATCGATGTGACTGCCGGTCGTATAGGACGACAGCGGCGAAGCTAAAAAGAAAATGGCGCGCGCGGGCTCTTCGGGATGGCCCAGTCGGCCCAGCGGAATCGGCTTTTCGGCCGCCTTCTCCGCCGACCACTGTTCCCAGCTCAGCTCACGGTTCTTGCGGGCCTCATAGCGGCGGCGCCATTGGCCCGAATCCACCAGGCCCAGCAGGATGCCGTTGACGCGAATCTGTTTGGGCGCCAGCTCGACTGCGAGCGAACGCACCAGGTTGTAGATGCCGGCGCGGGCGGCGGACGTGGCCACCATATGCGGCTCGGGCTGCACGGCAAGCAGCGAGTTCACACAGACGATGCTGGCCTCCGGGGCGCGCTCAAGCTGCGCGGTGAAGGCCCGCGTCGGGTTGATGACGGAAAAGAACTTGAGCTGGACTTCTTCGAGCCACGCTTCATTGGTGGTGGACTCGAAGGTTGAAACCCGCCCTTGGCCGGCGTTGTTGATCAGGATGTTGGCCGTGCCCAGATTGGCTTCGACGTCCTGGGCGAATTGCTCGACCTGCGCCGGATCCAGCACATCGCACTGGCCGGCATAAATACTGGCCTGCGGGTACTTGGCCAGCATGTCGGCCTTGGTTTTCTCAAGCTTGTCCAGGCCTCGGCCGCAGAACGCCACCGCGGCCCCCGCCTCCAGCAGCAGGTTCACGGTTGCCAGGCCAATGCCCGAGGTGCCGCCGGTAACGACGGCCACTTTCCCTTCAAGGTTATACATGCTCATGTTGTGCTTTCCGGTTGGAAATTCAAAAATAAGGTTCAGGCTTTCTGGCCCCGGTAATTCAGCAAGGTGGACAGTTGATCCGCACTGTGCCGGACCCGCTGGACCAGCGTTTCCGAACGGGGCTGCACCCATTGCGCGGACGGGATGGTCAGCCCAAGCGCGGCCACGATGGCGCCCGAGGCATTGCGCACCGGCGCGGCTATGGTGGAGATGCCCGATTCAAAAAACCCGTCCTGCATGGCAAAGCCGCGCTCCCGGTCCTGGGCCAGCAGTTGGTAAAGCTCTTCAACCGAACCGGGCGTGAAGGCCGAGCGGCGCGCCAGCGCGCCTTGCGGATACAAGTCCTTCAACTCCGGCAAGCTCATGTCCGCCATCAACACCCG
>JBAYOI010000249.1:0-3837 GCA_041678365.1 Pigmentiphaga sp.
CCGTCCTACGGCAAGGGCCGCGCGGTGGGCGAGGCCATCATCGAGATGATGTTCCGCAATGGCCCCGACGGGACGCCGGACAATGCCCGCATCCCGGTGGTGGCCGTGGCGGGCACCAATGGCAAGACCACCACCAGCCGCTTGATCGGCCGCATCTTAGAGGCCAGCGGCCTGCGCGTCGGCATGACCAGTACCGATGGCATCTATGTGCAAGGCAGGCGGATTGATACCGGCGACTGTTCCGGGCCGCGCAGCGCCCGCAATGTGCTGATGCATCCCGACGTGGACGCCGCGGTGCTGGAAACGGCGCGGGGCGGCGTGCTGCGCGAGGGCTTGGGGTTTGACCTGTGCGACGTGGCGGTGGTGACCAACATCGGCCAGGGCGACCACCTGGGCCTGAACTACATCACCACGGTTGATGAACTGGCTGTCGTCAAACGCGTGATTGTCGAGAACGTCTCGCCGAGCGGCGCCGCGGTTCTCAACGCCGCCGATCCGGTGGTCGCGGGTATGGCCGGGCATTGCCCTGGCGACGTGATCTTCTTCGCCCGCGACAAGGCCAACCCGGTCCTGGCCACCCATCTTGCCCAGAACCGGCGCGTCGTTTATGCCGAAGCGGGCGCCCTGGTCTGCCAGCAAGCCGGCAGGAAGCACGCGATCCCGTTCAGCCAGATTCCGCTGATCTATGGCGGTCAAATCGGTTTCCAGGTTGATAACGCCATGGCTGCCACCGCCGCGGGCTGGGCCTTGGGCATGGCGTGGGACACCATTGAACTGGCATTGGCGGGCTTTGTCAGCGATGCCGCCACAACGCCCGGCCGCTTCAACCTGTTCGACTACCGGGGCGCCACCGTGATCGCCGATTATGGCCACAACCCAGACGCCATCGAGGCGCTGGTGCGGGCCGTCGAGGGGATGCCCGCGGCACGCCGGTCAGTGGTCATCAGCGGCGCGGGGGACCGGCGCGACGAGGACATCCGTCTGCAAACTGAAATCCTGGGCAAGGCCTTTGACGAAGCCGTCCTGTATCAGGATGCCTGCCAGCGCGGCCGCGATGATGGCGAGGTCATTGCCTTGTTGCGTCAAGGCCTGGTGCGGGCCGAACGCACTCGCCACGTTGATGAGATCAACGGCGAATTCCTGGCGATTGATACCGCGCTTGCGCGTCTACAGCCCGGCGATCTGTGCCTCGTCCTGATTGATCAGGTGGAAGCATCGCTGGCCCATATCGCCCGGGCCTGCGCGCGTTAATCTTTTATTGGCAATCGCTCTGGTGCGATAGAATCAGCCATGACAGCAGCCATTCGCGCCGCGCTGGAACCGGTGCGGGCCTTCCTGGTGCCGCTGGCCTTGCTGGAACGACTCAGCGGTTTGTGCCCAGCTTCGGCATTACCCGCATATACACCAATGAACTGAGCAGTTCCACCAGGGTCTGGGTCACGATGACGGCGGGCAGCACCGGCATGCCGCCGGGCACGGCCAGCGCCAGGGGCAGCACGACCAGGGAGTTGCGGGTGGCCGAACTGAAAGCAAGCGCGCGGCCCGCGGGGGCGTCAAGACGCGCAAGGCGTGCAACGCCCCAGCCGATCAGCGGCGCCAGCACGGCGAAGGCAACGTAGAGCGGCGCGGCGCGCAAGGCGGCATCGCGAGCCGCGCCAAGCTGCGGCGTGACGGAAACCACAACAATGAACAGCACCAGTGCGGTGGCGGGCACAGGCAACAGGCCGAGCCGACCTGCCAGGCGGGCGCCAACCGGGCTGCGCGCCGCCCAGCGCTGTGTCAACACGACCAGGGCCAGCGGCGCGGCAATCAGCCAGACGAAGGCTTCAAGAAAGGGCCCGAGCTGCACAAGTTCTGCCGCCGCCTTGCCGAGGAACAGGCTCAGGTAAACCGGCAGCAGAAGGAGTTGCGCAATCAGCAGCGCGGGTGTTGCGGCCAGCAGCAGCCGGGCGTCGGCGCGGCCGATGTGAGAAAACGTCACCACATAATCAATGCAGGGGGTCAACAAGACCAGCAGCACGCCCAGCGTGAGCATCGGGTCATGGGGCAGGAATGCGGCGAGTCCCGCCACCAGCAGCGGCACGAACACGAAATTGGCCGACAGCAGCGCGCCAAGAAAGCGCAGCCGCGTGAAAGCATGGCGCAATTCGGCCAGCGGCACTTGCAGGAAGGTGACGAAGAGCATCAGCGCCAGCGCCGGATTGATGGCTCCTTCCAGGGCTTCGGTGCCGGGCAACAGCGCGGCGCAGAGGCCTGCCAGCACGACCACGGAAAAATAGATGAAAACTTGATGGTTTTCCAGGCGGTCTCTCAAACGGCTCAACCTTGACTCTCTGTATAAGGACACGGAAAGGCCTTGCGGCGTGCCGTTATCGCGTTGCCATCAAGTACACACCTTGGACCAGATAGATTGATCCAAGCACCATCACCAGCCCCTGCGTCCAGCGCCGGAACTGATGGTCGCTCAAGCGTTCGAGCACAAATTTGCTCAGGCTGGTGCCAATGATGGCGGTGCCGACTGCGATCGCCATCAGCAGGGCGGAGACCGGATCGTCACTGCTCAGGATGTGTCCGAAGTAGATCAGCTTGGCCAGGTGAGCGGCGGCCTGGCAGATGGCTTTGGTGGCAACGACGGCGCGGCGGTCCATGGTGCTGCGCACATAGAAGACGTCCAGCAGCGGGCCGGATACGCCGGCGATGAACTGCATCGAGGTATTCAAGAAGCCGCACAGTTCGGCGCCGCCGCGGCTGGTGGCCTGAGGCACGTAGTTGCGCGGGATCAGCAGTACCAGGAACGGCACGATGCCCAAGGTCAGCAGGACCAGGGCGCGGTCCGGCACGAAGCCGATGAAGCTGAACATCAGCCCGGCCAGAAAAAGGCCGATCAGAAACCGCCCGAAGATCCGGAAATCAACGTGGCGCCGCCAGAGCAGGGCGCGCCAGCCGTTGGAGGTGAGCTGGGCGGCGGCATGCAGGACCATGGCCGCCGAGACGGGCATGAACGCCACCAGTACGCCCATCAATATCATGCCGCCCGCCATACCGAAGATGCCCGAAATGAACGAGGTCAGCAGTACGGAGACGGCAACCAGCAAAAGAAAGCCAGCCTGCAGCATGGGAGTCCAGAGTTGCGGATGAGAGAAGAGGCCAAGTATAGCGAGAAGCGCTTGGCATGCCTTGGATTTCTTGTTTGTGTTACGGCATGGGCCATACATACGAAGAACGCTGTTGGCGCTGTTTGTCCTCGACGGCGTCGGCAGAATTTGCGCAAGCTGATGCTGACGCACGTAGACAGCTTTCCCGCTCCGGTTCATGAAGGCAATTCCGCCTCGTCACACCTCCCCCTGTCTCCGGGACAGCCCTAGCTAGCATTTACCCTCGAATTTTTCTTTTCCTGCTTCCTGAGTATTGCTACGTACACGTAGTGAATGTAAATTATACGAACACGTATTTATTCATCAACGTTTGCCGAACAACAATCATGCAAGCATCGCCGCAGTGCCTGGATCATCAGTACAACCCGTTGGCCTCCGTGCCGGACGCGCCTGCCTTGTTTGCCGTCTGGGAAGCGCGCTCGGCACAGGCCAGGGGCGCGTTCGACTGTCAGCTGGATCTGCGCTATGGCCTGGGTCCGCTGGAAACGCTGGATCTGTTCCCCGCCCCGGGCAATAAGGCGCCCGTGCTGGTGTTCATCCATGGCGGTTACTGGCGGGGATCGGACAAGCGGGCCTACGGTTTCATTGCGCCTTCGTTTGTGAAAAAAGGCGCGTCGGTCGTGCTGCTGAACTATGACCTGTGTCCGGCGGTGTCCATCCGGACCATTTGCGGGCAGGTGGA
>JBAYOI010000250.1:0-3836 GCA_041678365.1 Pigmentiphaga sp.
GAGCCGCTCTTGCCCTTTGGTGAGTTCGACGCCATCCGGCGGTTTTTCTCCCGCCCGGTACCGGCAGGCGTGCTGGGGCCGGGTGATGATTGCGCCTTGCTGCCGCCCAGCGGCCAGTCTCTGGCCATCAGCACCGATTTGCTGATAGAAGGCCGCCATTTCTTCCCTGATGTTCACCCGCGCGCGCTGGGCCACAAGGCGCTGGCCGTCAACTTGTCGGACCTGGCGGCCATGGGGGCGCAACCGCTGGGCTGCGTGCTGGGCCTGGCGCTGCCGTCACTGGATGAGGCGTGGCTGAGTGAGTTCTCGGCGGGCTGGTATGCCCTGGCCGATGCCGCCGCCTGTCCGTTGGTCGGTGGAGATACGACGCGCTCGGTGGCGGGCATTACGCTCAGTGTCACGGTGTTTGGCGCGGTCCCTGAGGCGCAGGCCTTGCGGCGCAGCGCGGCCCGGGCCGGTGATGAGATCTGGGTCTCCGGCCAACTGGGCGAAGCGAGCCTGGCGCTGCGGCTGCTGCAGGGAGACAGACTGGGTTGGTCCGGGGCCGAGGCGGCGGAACGGTTGGCGCAAGCCCGGCGCGCGCTGGAGTGGCCGCAGCCGCAGCTTGCGCTGGGCCAAGCCTTGCGTGGGCGGGCGCATGCCGCGCTCGATATCTCGGATGGCTTGTTGCAGGACCTGGGACATATTCTGAGCGCAAGCGGCTGCGCTGCGCGCCTTGCCTGGCCCGCCATCCCGCTCGGGCCGAGCCTGGCGGGCCTGCCCGCGCCGCTTCAGCAAGCTTTCGCACTGAGCGGCGGCGATGAGTACCAATTGTGTTTCACGGCAGCGCCGTCGGCGCGCCAGCGCATTCTTGCGGCGGCGCAGGCCGCGGGCGTTGCGGTGCATTGCATTGGCGCCATTGAGGCGGGGCGGGGCTTGATGCTGCTGGACGAGGCCGGACGGCCGCTGCCTTTGCCCGATCAGCGTGGGTTCGATCATTTCTCATGAACATGCACAAGACTTCCCCTTCTGAATTGCGCGTTAAACCGGACCTGAAATGGGTCTGGCAAAAATTGAGTCGGATCGTGGCGTTCGGGCTCGGCAGCGGTTTGCTGCGCCCGGCGCGAGGCACCTGGGGAACGCTCGCGGCCTGGTGGGCGTGGGCCTGGGTGGGCCAGATCCCGGAAGCCATCATGGGTGGCTTTCTGGCGCTGATGTTCGTGCTCGGCGTCTGGGCCTGCGATCAGGTGGCCAAGGACCTGGGAACGGTGGACTTCGGCGGCGTGGTCTGGGATGAGATTGTCGCTTTCTGGCTGGTGCTGTGGTTCGTGCCTGACAATATCTTCGCCCAGGCCTTCGCCTTTCTGATTTTCCGTCTGCTTGACATCTGGAAACCCGGACCCATTGCCTACGTGGAAAAAAAGTTCAACAATGGTTTTGGCGTCATGCTTGATGATCTGGTGGCGGCGGGCCTGACGATCCTGTTGTTCGCCCTTTTTTACCGCGTGTTCTAACCCTCTGGTGAGTGTCGATGTTCAATGCCGCTTTGCAGGACTTATCGCAGCAAGCCGGACAGTTCCTGCTTCAACGGCGCTGGATGCTGACGACCGCTGAGTCGTGTACCGGCGGGCTGTTGGCGGGCCTGCTGACGGAAATCGCCGGGTCGAGCGCGTATGTGGATCGGGGCTTCGTGACCTATTCGAATGACGCCAAGATCGCGTTGCTTGGCGTTCAGGCCAGCACCTTGCGTGAGGCGGGCGCGGTCAGCGAAGCGTGCGCCCGGGAAATGGCGCTGGGTGCCTTGCGGGTTGCCGGTGCCCATGCCGCCATTTCAACCACCGGCATCGCGGGTCCAGGCGGCGCCACGCCGGGCAAGCCGGTCGGGATGGTCTGCATTGGTTGGGCGTGGCGAGCTGAAGATACCGTCAGAACGAAAGTGGAGACCTTCCTTTTTGACGGAGACCGCCAAGCGGTGCGCCTGGCGACTTTGCAGGCTGCGCTGCACGGCTTGCTGGCCGTTGAGGACGGCGCGCCCTAGCGCGTCCTGCCCGCGCGTCTTGCCGCGCGGGAGGATTGTTCAGGCTTGCGGGCGGTATAAGTTGATGGCGTCGCGGGTCTGGCGCGCAACCTGCGCGGCGGCTTCGCGCCAGTCCGCGCCCGAACCGGCATACAGGATGGCGCGTGACGAGTTGATCATCATGCCGGTGCCCGCCGTGTTGCAGCCCGCCTTCACCGAGGCTTCAATGTCACCGCCCTGCGCGCCAATGCCCGGAACCAGCAGCGGTACTTGATCGCCAACGCGTTCCCGGACGGCGGCCAGTTCGGCGGGGAAGGTCGCCCCGACCACCAGCCCGCATTGGCCGTGCTTATTCCACTGTTTGGCCACCAGTTCCGCGACTCTCAGATAGAGCGGCTCCGTGCCTGTATTCAGGAATTGCAGGTCAGAGCCGCCGGGATTGGACGTCCGGCACAGCACGATGACGCCGCGGTCCGGCCAGTCAAAATACGGTTCGATCGAGTCATGGCCCATATAGGGGCTGACGGTCACGGCGTCCGCCTGATAGCGCTCGAACGCTTCACGCGCGTACTGCTGGGCGGTATTCCCAATATCGCCACGCTTGGCGTCAAGCACCAGCACTTTGTCCGGATGGCGGCGGCGAATATGGTCGCACAGCGCTTCCAGCGCGGATTCGGCGCGGTTGGCGGAAAAATAGGCGATCTGCGGCTTGAACGCGGAGGCGAACGGCGCGGTGGCATCAACGATTTCACGGCAGAACGTGAACAGGGCTTTGGGATCGCCGCGCAATTCGGCGGGAAACCGGTTGGGGTCGGGATCCAGGCCGACGGTCAGCAGAGAGTTCGAGCTTGCCCAGGCGGCGTTGAGTTTGTTGGCGAAAGTCATAGAAAACGGGATGCGCAATAGACACTCCATTGTAGGAGAGTCTGCGTGCGTTGCGGAGCGAATGCACACTCCGCCCGGTGATCAATCGCGTTTGTTCAGAATGTAGTGCTCGGCCAGCGGTCCGCTGATGCGTTCGCCCGCCTGGTTCAGCATCCATAAGCGGTTTTCACCGACCTGGAAGCGCAGGCGGGAACCTGCCTGGTCCAGCCGGATGGTGCTGCCCGCCTCGTTCCAGGTAAAGCTTCCCTGGACGATCTGCGGCGCGGGGGAGCGTTCGAGATAGCGGGTTTCGAGCTGGTAGCCGCCGGATTGCTCCAGCGTCAGGCGGTGTTCAATGCCGGGGCAGTCCGCGCATGGCACCACGCCTTCATAGACGCCGGCCCAGTCCAGGGCGTTGCGGGAAGTATGGCCGTCCGGGACGGCGCTGCTGGTTTCGGCCTGCGTCGTGGGTTTATTGCAGGCAGCCACCATGACGGCGGCGCTCATGACCAAGAGGATTCCCAGTGCTTTCTTCATGTCTGCTCCTGAACACGGAAAAATCCATCGTATAGCAAAAGCGTCATGAAACCTGGTACGGACTGAAACAGAGCGGCCCGGCGATAAAAAATATCCCCCCACGCTGCGCCTCTGGCTTGCTGCCCCCGTGGGGGGCGCTTTTTATCTTGGGAGCGGCCCAGCGATAAAAAAACCCTGCCGACGGCGTCCCGTCGGCAGGGTCTGGAGGCGCGTTGGCCAGTTGGCCGCGCGCTTTATTGCAGCAGGCTTAGAAGCCCATGCCGCCCATGCCGCCCATGTCGGGAGCGGGGGCTGCGGCGGGCTTGTCTTCCGGCAGCTCGACAATACCGGCTTCGGTGGTCAGGATCAGCGAAGAGACCGACGCCGCATTTTGCAGAGCATGGCGGGTCACTTTGGTCGGATCCAGCACGCCTTGCTCAACCAGGTCACCGTATTCGCC
>JBAYOI010000251.1:0-3834 GCA_041678365.1 Pigmentiphaga sp.
CACGCCGTCATCAATGCCTTGGCGGCCCGCCTTCCAGGCTTCCGCCACACGGATGGCGTAGTCTTCTATGGGCTCCGGCGCCGTGCTCGGCACCAGCAGCACGGCAAGCTGAGCGCCCTTGCGTTGCTGCAAGGCCAGCAAGCGTGCGTTCAGGCCCGCCTGCTGTTCCGCCGTGAGTGTGGACGTGGTGTCCACCACCGGCGCCGAATAGGCCGGAATCGGCGCCAAGGCCTGTGTTTGGGCGGCCCACGCGACCCCGCTCAAACACAGGAACAGAACAAGAAAAGACCAGAACCGCCGCAGCGCAGTACTGTGCATTATTTGCTTCCGAAATCAACAGTGGGCGCAGACGAAATCTCAGCTTCGTTCTGGACACTGAAATTGGGTTTGACTTTATAGCCGAACACCTTGGCCGTCAGATTGCTCGGGAACTGGCGAACCACGATGTTGTAGTCCTGAACGGACTTGATGTAGCGATTGCGGGCCACCGTGATCCGGTTTTCCGTGCCCTCAAGCTGGGCCTGCAAATCGCGGAAGTTTTCATTGGCCTTCAAGTCCGGATAGCGCTCAACCACCACCATCAGGCGCGACAAGGCGCTGGTCAGCTGCCCTTGCGCAGCGTCAAACTGCGCAAAGGCTTCCGGATTCTCCAGCATGTCGGGCGACACATTGATGCCCGTGGCGCGCGAGCGGGCGTCCACCACCGCGGTCAGCGTTTCCTGTTCATGGGCGGCATAGCCCTTGACCGTGTTGACGAGGTTCGGAATCAGGTCGGCGCGACGCTGATATTGGTTCAACACCTCCGACCATGAAGATTTGACCGCTTCGTCGCTGGATTGAATGGTGTTGTAGCCACACCCTGAAAGCGCGGTCGAGAGCACCACGACCGCCGCCATGAACAATGCACGCATGGACATCCTGCCTTTTTATTTGAAACCGCTATTTGAAAACGTCGAAAACAATATCGTTGACCACGGTGGAAATCTGCTTGATCAGCACTAGGTCCCACCCCACGACACGCCATTCGAAGCCCCGATGCACGGGCAGCTTCAATAACATCTCCGCGGGGGGACGTTGAAACTGTACATCAGTTGGCAAGGGCCTGCCGCGAACAATCCGCCTGCGCTGATGGGCCGGCACGGCGGCCTGGCCGGTGGCCCCGGACGCCTCGGCCAGGGCGCGGGCCGCTTCAAAACTGATGCCTGCTTGCTCCGTGCTGGCGGACGGCGGCGCGTTGCCGATCACTTGCGCGGGCTCGACGCGCGCCGGACCCGGAATGGTGGAAGCCTGACCGTTGCCCGCCGCCGTTTGCGCCGATGCCGATCCAAACGCGGCAACCCCCAAGCCCAGTACCGCCATGCCAAGCACTGCTCGTTTCATGCTTTTGCTCCTCCTGATGGCGGCTCCAGCCGCACTGGCGGTCCGGCCGCTGATTGTTGTGGTGCGTATTCCCTCTTTATATACTCCCGTGACAGCCGGAGGCAATCCGCTCTTGAGGCGCGCCGCCGCGCCGCGAACATCCGTTAACTGCTAGACTCGACGCTTGCATCCGCGGGCCGTCCCGCCGCTTCCGCCACTCTCACCATTCCTGCTCCATGTCACTGAAAGATCGCCTTTTCCTGCTGAGCCAGTACCTTACGCCCCACTATGCCCTGTCGCGGCTGATGGGCCGTCTTGCCGATTGCACCTGGGAGCGCGGCAAAAACTTTGCCATTGAGCGCTTCATCGCCCGCTACCGCGTTGACATGACGCAGGCCATCCAATCGGATCCGCGCAGCTATCCCAGCTTTAACGCCTTCTTCACACGCGCCCTGAAGCCCGGCCTGCGCCCCTTCAATCCGCAGGCGCAGGTCATCATCTCACCTGTTGACGGCGCCATCAGCCAGCTCGGAAAAATCAACAGCGGCCGCATTTTCCAAGCCAAGGGGCACCACTTCGACGCAACGGAACTGCTGGGTGGCGATGCCAACAAGGCCCACCCCTTCCAGGACGGTTCCTTCGCCACCATCTATCTGTCTCCACGGGACTATCACCGCATCCACATGCCTTGCGATGCCAAGCTGAAGGAAACCTACTACATTCCGGGCAAGCTGTTTTCCGTCAATCCGCTGACCGCCAGCAACGTGCCGCGCCTGTTTTCGCGCAATGAACGGCTGGTCTGCCTGTTCGAGACCGCGGCCGGACCCATGGCGCTGGTGCTGGTGGGCGCGATGATCGTCGGCGCCATGGAAACAGTCTGGGGCGGCGCCGTCGCGCCGCATGGAAAGCAAGTGGTTCATCAGGTCTTCCAGGAACCGATCGCTTTTGAAAAAGGCGAAGAGATGGGCCGCTTCAAGCTCGGCTCAACCGTAGTGTTGTTATTTGGCAAACACGCGGTGAGCTGGGATCCGGGCTTGCACGCGGGCAGCGCATTAAGCATGGGTCAATCACTCGCATTGAGTTCGTCACGCCTATAATTATCTCTGCGGGTTGTCTCGGCTGATCGTCGCTGGCAAGCGGCTCGGTCCGCGCGGGAGCAATCCGCTTTTTCATTCCGTACCGCCGGTATGGATCCACCTTTTTGTATGCTGAACTCACATGTCAATCCCGCACAATGATTGCGTTGATGGCTCTTTGCTCACTGATGAACTAGACCCATCGCTTGTTTATTCCACCCCGCCCTCGGTCCGGCTGCTCTCGGACATCCTGCCGGAAGATCCGCTGCTGATGATGGGCGCGGGACCGGTACCTATTCCTGACGCGGTCGCGCACGCCAACTCGGTCGTGATCAACCATCTGGGCTCCACCATGTCGACGATCATCTCTCAAGTCAAAGAGATGGCGCGCTATGTGTTCCAGACGCGTTCGGAATGGGTATTGGGCGTGGCGGGACCCGGTTCCTCCGCCATGGAAATGGCCATCTGCAACCTGGTTCGCCCCGACACCAAGGTGCTGTGCATCGTGAACGGTTTCTTCAGCGCCCGGATGGCGGAAATGTCCCGCCGCCTCGGCGCGAACGTCGTCATCCACGAGGTGGACGGACCGCACGCCGCGCGGGCCGATGAGGTGGAGAAGGAAATTCTCCGCCACAAGCCCGAGGTCATCACCATCGTTCATGGCGAAACCTCGAACACCATCCTCAACCGCGAGTTGCCCGAGATTGCAAGAATCGCCAAGCAGCATGGCTCGCTGATTGTGGTTGATGCGGTCTGCACGCTGAGCACGACGCCGCTGCAAATGGACGACTGGCACATCGACGCCGTGATTACCGGCGGGCAGAAAGGCCTGTCCTCCATTCCCGGCGTGTCGCTGATCGCCTTTTCCGATGACGCCTGGGCGCGTGTCAATGCCAACGCCTCCAAGGTCAACACGCACTGGACATTGGACGCCAAGCTGGCGGAAAATTTCTGGCACAAGGGCGGCTACCACTACACCGCGCCGGTCTCGGGCGTACTCGCCTTGCATGAGGCCTTGAGGCTGGTTTGCAAGGAAACGCTGCCGCTGCGCTTCACCCGCCATTTGCGCTCGTCGCTGGCCCTGCAGCACGGCATCGAGGCGCTGGGCCTGACGCTGTTTGCACCAAAGCCTTCACGCTTGAATTCAGTGGTTGGCATCAACATGCCGGACAGCGTCACCAACAATCAGGTTTGCTCGCACATCTCGAACCGTTACCGCGTTGAGATTTCCGGCTCATTCGGCCTGCCGATCGTGCGGATCGGCCAGATGGGCGAACAATGCCGGGCGCACAACCTGTTCCGGACCTTGCACGCCTTTGGCTCAACCATGCGGGACCTGGGCGTGGACGTGAACCTGTCCGCGGCCATGGCCACGCTCCAATTCCAGATGCAGGACCAC
>JBAYOI010000252.1:0-3771 GCA_041678365.1 Pigmentiphaga sp.
CTGCAATCCAAAGGGCCGGAGACGGTCCGCCCCATGCAGGACGGGGATTGGGACACGCTGGCTTATCGTCTGCCCGAGTTCGGGTTGACCATGCCGTTCAAACCCACGGATTTCACTCAGGTCAACCCCGCCATCAACCAGGTGCTGGTGTCGCGTGCCTTGATGTTGCTGGATCCGCAGCCGGACGAGCGGATCGCGGACCTGTTCTGCGGCCTCGGCAACTTCACCTTGCCCTTGGCCACCCGCTGCAAGGAGGTGGTGGGCGTGGAGGGCAGCCAGACCCTGACGGACCGCGCGCTCAGCACAGCCAAGCATTACGGACTGGACTCGCACACTTCGTTCTCAACGCTGAACCTGTTCGAGGTGGATGAAGCCTGGCTGAGAAGCCTGGGCAGGTTTGACCGCATGTTGATCGATCCGCCGCGAGAAGGAGCGAAGGCCGTCTGTGAGGCGCTCAGCCTGCTGGGCGAAGATCGTCCGCGCCGTATTGTGTATGTGTCCTGTAATCCCGCCACGCTGGCGCGTGACGCGGCGATCCTGACGCATCAGGGCGGCTTCGAGCTGAAAGGGGCGGGCGTCGTCAATATGTTCCCGCACACCGGACATGTGGAGTCCATTGCGGTGTTCGAACCAACGGCTTGAGCTAGTTGGCCTTGCTTTGCGAAAAGGGTCGCGTAGAGTCTATGCGTCTCTCTGAAAAGGACCCGCCATGATCCGTTCCTTGTCCCGGCCCACGCCGAAGCAGGCCATCCTCATCCTCGGCATCCTGTTGATTGCCGCCAATCTGCGTGCCCCTTTCACCGGCTTGCCGCCGCTGCTGGGCTCGATCCTGGCGGATTTCGGCCTGAGTACGACGGCGGTCGGGGCGGTGACCACGCTGCCGTTGCTGGCCTTTGCGCTGCTGTCGCCGTGGAGTGCGCTGCTGGCGCGCAAGTATGGGCTGGAGCGCGTGCTGTTCGGCGCGATGGCGGCGATTGCGCTGGGCATTGTCCTGCGCTCGGCGGGCGCCGTCTGGTCCCTGTATGCGGGAACGTGGATTGTGGGCATGGGGATCGCGGCTGGGAACGTCCTGCTGCCAAGCCTGGTCAAACGTGATTTCCCGCTGCGTGTCGCCGCGTTGACAGGGGCTTATGCGCTGGCCATGGGCGTGATTGCCGCGCTGGGATCGGCCCTGGTCTTCCCGCTGGCGGATGTCTGGGGCTGGCAGGGGGCGCTTGCGGCTTTCCTGGTCCTGCCGGTGGCCGCGCTGGCGGCCTGGATGCCGCAGCTTCGCGCGCCGCGTCATTGCGTTGCGCAAGCGGCCAAGACGCCCCAGGGCGCGCCAATCTGGCGTTCGGCCCTGGCCTGGCAAGTCACGCTGTTTCTTGGCATCAACTCCACCATCTATTATGTGGTCATCGGCTGGCTGCCGATCATCCTGACCGATGCGGGCCTGTCGCCGTCGCAAGCAGGTTCTTTGCATGGCGCGATGCAACTGGCCACCGCCTTGCCGGGACTGGTGCTCGGACCGATCCTGCATCGCATGCGCGATCAGCGTCTTCCCGCCGTGGTGGTGACCGTGGGGTCGGCCCTCGCGCTGCTGGGTTTGATGCTTGCCCCGCAATGGGCTTTTGCATGGACGCTGCTGTTTGGCGCCGGGTCGGGCTCATGGTTTATTCTGGGCCTGACGTTCATCGGCCTGCGCACCGGGAGTGCGCCTCAAGCCGCCGCACTGTCGGGCATGGCGCAGAGCATCGGCTATCTGCTGGCCGCGGTGGGGCCGATGGCGATGGGAGCGCTGTATGCCAGGTTGGGCGGATGGAAAATGCCGCTGGGCCTGTGCGTTGCGCTGACCTTTGCGGCCAGCGCTGTTGGCGTCCTGGCCGGACGCAATCTGCACATTGGCCACGCCCTGAACCGGGCGCCATGAAAAAAAGCCTGGCCGCTGTGGCGGGCCAGGCTTTGGGACAAACTGGCGGGGCAGGGGATCAGTCGCGATCGCCGCCGAAGATGCCCAGCAGGCTCAGCAGGCCGCTGAAGATGTTGTAGAGATCCAGATAAACGGCCAGCGTGGCGGAAACGTAATTGGTTTCGCCGCCATTGACGATCCGCTGCAAGTCCACCAGCAGGAAAGCCGAGAAGATGACGACAGCCAGCGCCGAGACGGTCATGACCAGGGCGGGAAGCTGCAGGAAAATATTGGCGATGGCGGCCACGATCAGCACCACGGCGCCAACAATCAGCCACTTGCTCCAGCCGGACAGGTCGCGCTTGATAGTGGACGACAGGCTGGCCATGACGCCGAACACGATGGCGGTGCCGCCAAAGGCCAGCATGATCAATGAGCTGCCGTTGGACATGCCCAGCACGAAGCCGAGCAGCCGGGACAGCATGATGCCCATGAAAAAGGTGAACAGCAGCAGCAAGCCGACGCCGGCGGCGCTTTCCTTGTTTTTTTCAATCAGGAACATCAAGCCGAACGCGCCGACCAGAAAAACGATGGTGGTCAGGCCCGGGCTGGAACCCATGATCTGGTTGAAGCCAGCCGCCAGGCCCAGCGCCGCGCCGAGCACGGTGGGAATCAGCGACAGCGCCAGCAGCCAATAGGTGTTGCGCAGCACTTTGTTGCGGGCCAACTGGCCTGAGGCGGCATAAGAATCGACATGAAAGTCGGGCATGATGGAACTCCTTGCTATTCGTTATATCGAAGTTGATGAGGCGGCCCCCGCGAGCGGGCCAAACTCCTTCTCATGCACAGTATGCAATAAGGGAAGGACGCAAGCCAGTTTTTTGCGGAAAATTACGCGAAAACCGCATGTGGATGCGGGGCCGCATGATACAATTTCGGGTTAATTTCTTTCAAAGCCTTTGTTTTTATTGGAGTTTTTATGGCTATCGAGCGCACCCTGTCGATCATCAAACCCGATGCCGTGGCAAAAAACGTCATCGGCCAAATCGTTTCGCGTTTTGAGGCCGCCGGTCTCAAGGTCATTGCCGCTCGCCTGACGCAATTGTCGCGCCAGGACGCCGAGCGTTTTTACGCCGTTCACGCTGAGCGTCCTTTCTTCAAAGACCTGGTCGACTTCATGATTTCCGGCCCGGTTTTCGTGCAAGCGCTCGAAGGCGAAGGAGACATTCTGAAAAACCGCGACCTGATGGGTGCCACGGATCCGAAAAAAGCGGAAAAGGGCACGATCCGTGCTGATTTCGCCGAAAGCATCGACGCCAACGCCGTGCACGGCTCCGACGCGCCGGAAACGGCCGCTGTTGAAATCGCTTTCTTCTTCCCCGAGATCAACATCTATTCGCGTTGATCGAACGGAGACCAACCAGGACATGTCTATGGAATTGAAACCTTCTTCCTCCACGCTTGACGCGCCCCATGCATCGCCAGCGCTCAATCTGCTGGGGCTGGAGGCGGACGCGTTGACGAGTCTGGTTGGTCAGTGGGGTGACAAACCCTTCCGCGCCAAGCAGTTGCTGCGATGGATCCACCAGCGCGGCGTCGGTGAGTTTGGCCAGATGACCGATCTGGCCAAGTCCTTCCGCGAAACGCTGCAACAGCGCTGCGTCATAGAGCCGCCGCCGATCCTGACTGCCCAGTCTTCGTCGGACGGCACCCGCAAGTGGCTGCTGGACGTCGGGCAGGGCAATGCCGTGGAAACCGTCTTCATCCCGGAGGATGACCGCGGCACGCTGTGCATTTCCACGCAAGCCGGCTGCAATGTGGCCTGCCGCTTCTGCTCAACCGGCCACCAGGGCTTCAACCGCAACCTGACGGTCGCGGAGATC
>JBAYOI010000253.1:0-3744 GCA_041678365.1 Pigmentiphaga sp.
GGCACTCATGGCGCCATCACCAGCCGCAAATGGAAAGTCTGCGTATCGTGCTGGCGCACGGCGGTCAGCCGCGTTGGGCCCAGCGCATCATATTGCCCCAGATCAACTTTCCACCCCTCCTGAGTAAAGCTCGACATCCTGCCCGCCGCATCTTGTTGCACATCCTCCACCGCGGTGGCGGGCGCGGGCGCACCACGCACCCAATGCCGCAACACAGAGACCGGAACCGGCGCGCCAAGCACTTGCTGAACCAACGACTCCGCCGTTGCCGCACGGGTTTCCTTGCCATTGGACTCACGCAGCAAGGCACCGGCTTCATTGATGCTGATGCGCGCCAGCGTGGCGCCCAACGGCGAGGTCAGATCCAGCATCAAGGATTCGTTTTCATCCTGCCAGACAAAGCCGCCTTGCACAGCATGATCCGCCTGATAAGGCTCGCTGACCCGCAAGGCGAACTTGCCCGTGCGAACGAAGTGCTGTTCCGCATGAACAGAGGGCGGGACCACCCGGGCGGGCGTCGCGCAAGCGCCCAGCAGGGCAAGCAGACAGGACACGGCAAGGACCCGGATCCCGCTCATGGCGTCACCTTCAGCCGCTGCAGGGTCTCGTTCAGCAAGCGGCTGTCCGGCTCTTTTTGCGCAGCCGTCCGCCACAGCTCCCGAGCCTCCGCCTGCTTGCCACGCACCCACAGCACTTCGCCCAGGTGAACCGCAATCTCCACATCCGGACGCAGGGCATAGGCCTGCTTCAGGTAGCGCTCCGCATCCGCCAACTCCCCTTGCCGGTACAAGACCCACCCCATGCTGTCGAGGATGAATGGGTCGTTGGGGCGCAAGGACAGCGCCTTCTGGATCAGACGCCGTGCTTCATCAAGCCTGAGGCCGCGGTCAGCCAGCGAATAACCCAAGGCATTGTAGGCGTGGGCCTGCTCCGGATTGACGGCGATGACCTGCCGCAGCATGGCTTCCATTTGCGGCAGCTTGTTCGCCTGCTCATAGCGCATGGCAAGGTCATACATCAGGTCGGGCGAGTCGGGGAAGTTCCGGTCAGCGTCCTCCAATACCCGCAGCGCTTCCTCTTTCTGGCCATTCACCGTCAACAGGCGCGCGTGGGCCAGTGCAAGTTGAACGCCCTCCTCTTCGGTGCGGGGATCAATGTCCTGCAAAACGTTCAAGGCCTCTTGCAACCGGCCCTGCTGATTGCGGATGGCCGCCTGCTTCAGACGCGCCTCAAAATCCAGCGGTGGCACCTGAACTTGATCCAACAGCTCGTAAGCCTCATCGAACTTGCCGCCTTCTTCCGCAATCTGCACGCGCAACATCAAGGCGTTGGCGGTTTCAGGCAGTTCCGGGCCCGTGGCGGCCTGCTGTTCGCTGATTTCAAGATATTGCGCCAGATAACGGTTGGCATCGTCGACACGCTTGTCCTGATAGGCCAACAACCCCTTCAAATACAGCAGTTCAAAATCTTCGGGATAGTCATCGGACAGTTTGTCGAGCGTGGCCCGGGCATCGCCCATCTCACCAATGGTGGCCAAGGCGCGCGCCAGCAATACCCGATGATTGCGGGCACGCGGATGCTGCACGGCGAAGGCCCGGGCGCCGGCGATGGCCTGGTCCGGTTCAATTTCCACGCCAATCTGCAAGGCCAGCATTGCCACGGACTCCGAGTCCGGCCACTGCCGTTGCGCCGCCTGCACCAATGTATACGCTTTGGGCAGTTGCCCGGCGGCCGCATGCTCGCGCACAATGGCCAGCCGGGCCTCAGGCAGGTTCTGTACATCCTGCAGGGCCTCTTCCATCAGCGCCAGGCGCCGGGCCGGATCCTCCACCCCCGCCAGCACTTGCCGCACGCGCAGAATAGCGACGGCTTTGTTGTCGGCTTCAGCCACCCGGGCGCGCAGCAAGCGTCCCAGCCCGCGCAAATGCCCCTGGGCCGCAGTCAAGGACAAATAGGTTTGTTCCGCCTCTTGATCAGCGGGATCAATATCCGCCCACAAACCGGCGCTTTCCAGAGCGCGCTCCCGATGCCCGCCAGCCAGCGAGAACTCCAGGGCGCGGCGCGCCAGCCGCGGATCACGCGTATAGCGCGCCAGATCCGCGGAAACGTCAGAGGCCAGATCGAACATGCCCCGCTGCGCCGCAATCTCCGAAGCCAGAATCTGAAACAGCAGGTCGCCGGTCAGATCAATGGGCGGGAGCGTCAGCGGATGCTGATTCACCCATTGCGGGGCGCGCAGCCCTGGCCCTTCCCATTCAGGCGTATGATCCGGAGCTTGCGCCTGGGCGCCGGAATAGCTCATGGCCATTCCCAGCAACGCGGCCGCAATCCTGTGACGGGATTTGCTCAGTGGCATAAAGATTTTCCTTCTGGAAGCAAAAAAAGCGCATTTACGATCTTAGCATTGGCAGGGAGGCGGCCGCGCGTACACTATCTAGCCAAGCGGGCCGTTTTCCGGCCCGCATGAAGCACATCGGCCTGTCGGCCGACGCTTCTCCGCCACAATGCAGGGCGCCTGTTACTTTTTATCCACCATGCCAGAATTACCTGAAGTCGAAACCACTCGCCGCGGCATTGCCCCGACCGTTGAAGGGCAGGTGCTGCGGCAGCTCCTGATCCGTAACCATCAGTTCCGATGGCCCATCCCCGCAGACCTGCCCGCGCTGGTCAACGGGCGGCAAGTGCTCGACACCGGACGGCGCGGCAAATACCTGTGGCTGAACTTCGAACATGGCGCCATGATCATTCACCTTGGCATGTCGGGCTCGATCCGGCACGTCCACCCCGACGAAGCGCCTCGCAAGCATGATCACGTGGACTGGGTGTTCCCGCGCGGCACACTGCGCCTGCATGACCCACGACGCTTTGGAGCGGTGCTGTGGCATGCTCACCAGACCGGACCGCTGCTTGAGCATCCGCTCCTGCTCAAACTGGGTATTGAGCCTTTTGACCCGCGTTTTGACGGGCGTTGGCTGCACGAACGCACCCGTGGCCGAACCTTGCCGATCAAGCAGGCGCTGCTGGCCGGAGACATCGTGGTGGGCGTCGGTAACATCTATGCCTCGGAATGTCTGTTCCGGGCGCGCATCCACCCCAAAACGCCCGCGCACCGGATTTCCCTGGCGCGCCATGAGCGTTTGGCACAAGCCATCCGCGACACGCTGTCCGACGCGCTGACCGCGGGCGGCAGCAGTTTGCGCGATTACGTAGGCGCGGGCGGTGAGTCCGGCTACTTTCAGATCCATGCCTATGTGTATGATCGGGCCGGACAACCCTGCCTGAGCTGCCAGCGACCCATTCGGCGCGTGCTGCAAGGCCAGCGCGCCACCTATTTTTGTGCGCATTGTCAGCGCTGAACCCCATGAGTGATTTTTTCGACCGCATTGTTTCGTGGCAACGCCAACACGGCCGTCACCAGTTGCCTTGGCAGAACACCCAGGACCCGTACCGGATCTGGCTGTCCGAAATCATGTTGCAGCAGACCCAGGTAGCCACGGTCACCCCTTATTACGAGAAATTCCTGGCTACTTTCCCCACCGTGGCGGCCTTGGCCGCCGCGCCAGCGGAACAGGTCATGGCCCTGTGGGCGGGCCTCGGCTATTACACCCGCGCCCGCAATCTGCACGCCTGTGCGAAGCAGATCGTCACAGACTGGGGCGGGCGCTTTCCTCCCACCGCGGCCACCATCGCCACCTTGCCGGGGATCGGCCCTTCCACCGCCGCGGCGATTGCCGCCTTTGCCTA
>JBAYOI010000254.1:0-3707 GCA_041678365.1 Pigmentiphaga sp.
CACGCGGTAAATCTGGGGGCTGCCGCCGCGATCCGACGTAAACAGGATGCTGCGTCCGTCGGGCGTGAACGTGGGTTCGGTATCAATGCCTGAGGATTGGATCAGACGGCGCAGACCGGACCCATCGGCGTTCATCAGGTACAGCTGGGAGGAGCCGTCACGCGACAGCACGACGGCCAGTTTGCTGCCGTCCGGCGACCAGGCGGGCGCACTGTTGTTGCCTTTGAAATTGGCAACGGGAACGCGCTGGCCGGTTGTGATGGTATGGACGTAAACCACCGGTTTCTTGGATTCGAAGCTGACGTAGGCGAGGCGGGTGCCGTCCGGCGACCACATCGGAGAAATAATGGGCTCTCTTGAGCGCAGCGCCGTTTGCGCATTCTGGCCGTCGGCGTCAGCAATTTGTAACTCAAAAATATTGCCCTGCTTCAGGACATAGGCGATTCGTGTTGAAAAAATACCACGGTCACCGGTGATTTTTTCATAGATGCGGTCCGCAATCTGGTGGGCGGTCCGGCGCAGCTCGGGGCCGCTGCTGGCAAAGGCAATGCCGTCGATCTGCTGTTCCTTGACGGTATCCAGCAGACGATAGCGGATGTCATAGCGCGATTCGGACGGGCGCTGAACGCTGCCCACGGCCAGCGCATCGGCGCCGCGGGTTTTCCAGGCGGCAAAGCTGATGGTGGACGCGTCGGACAGGTTCGCGCCGGTGGCGTCGATGGTCCGGAACAGGCCGGTGCGGGTCAGGTCCGCGCGAATGATGTCGGCAAGTGTGTGGCCGGTGCCATCATTGGACGCGAAATCGGCAATGGCGATCGGGTATTGCGAAGCGCCCGCTCCCGAAATCTGGACGGTGAGCTGGGCCTGGGCGGGGCCGCCGAGTCCTACCGCAAGGGCAATCGCCGCGGCGTAGCCCAGAAAGTTGCGGCGTTCGGACTGGAGCTCGCCTGACAGCGAAGTCATGGCTTGAGGGCGGAGGGAAGAAAGATTGTTTTTCATCAGTCGAACATCCGATATTGAACATCAATGGAGGACGCAAAACGCCCGGAGGCTGGGCGCGGGAACGGGTCGCATCGGCGAATGCCGTTCTCCACCGCCCGGTCGAAGGCTTCAACGCCTGAAGAGCGGATCAGGCGGGGCGCGCTGGCCTGCTGCCCCGAGGGCATCAACTGAACGCGATACACCACGGTGGGGTTGCCGGAGCCAGCCCGGTCAGAAGCACTATAGATGACTCCCGGCTTGATGCAAGCCCTGATCCGGTCAAGATAGCCAGGGTCGCCGCCCGCGCCGCCCGCCTGGTTGCGGCTGGCGGCGCCGCCTTCACGGCCGCCATCCAGCCCGGCCGCCTTGGTGGCATCGGTGCGGAAGGCTTCGCGCAGCTTTTCTTCACGGCGGCGCTGTTCTTCACGCGCGGCAGCGGCTTTTTTCTCTTCCGCCGCTTTTTGCTCGGCGGCCTTCTTCTCAGCGGCTTTCTTCTCCGCTAAAGCTTGTTGCTCGGCCGCTTTTTTCTCCGCCGCCTTTTTCTCTTCCAGGGCCTTTTGTTCAGCCGCTTTCTTCTCGGCAAGGCGTTTTTCTTCCGCGAGTTTTTCTTCGCGAGCCTTTTGCTCGGCGGCTTTTTTCTCCGCCGCTATTTTTTCTTGCCGCGCTTTGTCCTCACGGGCCTGCTCTTCGCGGGCCTTTTGCTCAGCCAGACGGCGCTCTTCCTCGCGGCGCGCGCGCTCCCGTTCCTGCTCTGCTTCCTTGCGCTTGCGCTCTTCAATGGCAATGTCCGCTTCCGTCGGTTTGGCCTCGGGCAGCGGTGGCGGCGGCGGTGGCGGCGGCTCCGGAACGGGTTCCGGCGGCGGGGTTGGCGTTGGTGTGGGTTTCGGCTGGGTGCTTACCTGTGTGGGCGCGGGCAGGGCCGTCCACATTTCAACCTGGACCGGGCCCGGCGCCCGTGTGGTCCAGGACACGCCGATGACGAGCACCAGGACGAGCAGCACATGGAACAGCAGGGCCAGCCCGAACGCGCGCAGCGTATAGCGCTTTTCTTGCTGCGGATCGGGTTGGCTGGGACGGTGAGTGACGGGCATAGTCAGGCTCAGGATCCTTGTTGCGTCACCAGCAGCCCCACGCGGCTGACGCCTTGGCGTTGCAGGTCATCCATGACCTTCAGGACCGATTCATAGGGGACTTTGCCGTCAGCGGCAATCACGACGGGCTGATCGGGCTTTTCAGCCTGCCGCTCGCGGGCGATGCGCGCCAGATCGGTGGCGGCAATGGCCTGGGTTTGCGTATCGCCGCGTTCGCGGTCGCGGATGGAGAGCGCGCCCTGGGCGTCAACCACGACCTCCAGCGGCTTGGCCGGTACTTGCGAGGCCTTGCCGACGGTGGGCAGGTCCAGGACGCCGTGCGTCATCATGGGCGCGGTGACCATGAAGATGACGAGCAGGACCAGCATCACGTCAATGTAGGGCACGACGTTGATCTCGCTCAGCGAGCGGCGGTTGCGGCGTTGGGATCGTAATGAGGCCATCAGCGAACCTGGCGTTGCAAGATGTTCGAGAACTCGTCGATGAAGTTTTCGAATCGCACCGACAGGCGGTCGATGTGATGCGAATAACTGTTGTAGGCGACGACGGCGGGAATGGCGGCGAACAAGCCGATGGCGGTGGCCACCAGGGCTTCGGCAATGCCGGGCGCGACGCTGGACAGTGTGGCGGACTCAACGTTGGCCAGCGCGCGGAAAGCGTGCATGATGCCCCACACCGTGCCGAACAGGCCCACGTAGGGGCTGACCGAGCCGGTGGAGGCCAGGAAGCTCAGGCTGGACTCCAGATTGTCCATCTCGCGCTGATAGGCGGCGCGCATGGCGCGGCGCGAGCTGTCCAGAATGGTGTTGACGTCGTGTTCGAGCTGGCGGCTTTTGACGAATTCGGTCATGCCCGCTTCAAAGATGCGGGCGGCCGCGCCCGGATCGCCGCGGCGATCCTTGATGGACTGGTACAGCACGTTCAGATCGCCGCCGCGCCAGAAGTCTTCCTCGAACTGGTCGGTTTTCTTTCTGGCCTGCTTGATGACCAGGCGCTTTCTGATGATGAAGGTCCAGGACATCAATGACACGATGGCCAGGATGGCCATCACCGCCTGGACGGTAATACTTGCCTGAGAGATGAGGGACAGAAATGACATGTCCTGATTAACGTTCATGCAAAGTCCTTTAGACCACAAAGATCAAGAAAGTGAAGATTGACTGGATTCCAGGTCTTGTTTCAGCGCAGCGGGCAGGGGGCGGGGCCTGAACGTGTCTTTATCGACGCAGGCGATTTCAATCGACCCTTCCACGAGCAGGCTGCCGTTGCGTTCGCACCGCTGCTCAAAGGTGACCGTGGCGCGCCCGATGCGTTGGAGCGAAGAAACGATGAGAAGTTCATCGTCAAGACGGGCGGGAGCCCGATAGTTGAGAGAGGCCTGTCGGACGACGAAAAGGCAGCCGGTCTGCGCGGCCATCTGCTGCTGTTCATGGCCCAGGCTGCGCAAGCACTCGGTCCGGGCCCGTTCAAAGAAACGCAGATAGTTGGCGTAATAGACGACGCCGCCCGCATCGGTATCTTCATAGTAAATACGAATCGGCAAGGTATGAAGGCAACGGTTGTCTGTCACGGCAACTCAGGTAATCTGCGAACAGGCTATTAAGCCATAAAAAGTAATTGTAAACATGCCCGCCA
>JBAYOI010000255.1:0-3691 GCA_041678365.1 Pigmentiphaga sp.
ATTGACGACGAAGTCATAAACGCTCGATAGCCCCCAGTCCTGGGCAAGGCGGCGCCAGTTGTTCACGTCTTCGGCATCCACCACGCCGTCCTGGTTGCCGTCGCCCGGACACTCGGGTTCGGACGCCAACAACTGCTCCAGGCTGGCGTGCAGGGTTTGATGGATCACCTTCGTGTCAGCGGTGGGCGTCAGCAGCAGGTTGCGGTCAGGTGTGTCCAGCAGGGGGACGGGGGCCTCCTGGTTGACCTCGTACAGCTCTTCGACCTGCTGGGTTTCATGCTGCCGAGTGGCCGGGTTGAAGTCAGTCGTGATGTTGCGGACCAGTTTGAAACGTTCGTTGCGCACCGCCATCGAGGTTTCAGGCAGGACGGTGAAAACCGGGCGGTTGGCGTCGTGCAGCGCCTGATTGACGTCGGCGCACAAGGCATAGCCCGCGCCGCCATTCTCCACGACGGACGGGTCGGTGTAGCCCGGCCCCCACCAGATGCCCTGGTTGTCTTCACACACGCTCTTGGAAGTGGGGATCTGTGTGCAGCTGGTATTGACGATGCACGGTCCGTTGCGATTGCCATGGGCCTGCTGGTTCACACCGCCCATCGTGAAGTTGATGGTGCGCAGGCTGGGCTGGGCCGGATCGGTCAAATAGGGCAGCAAGGGCGTGGAGTCAATGGTGCGCGGCACGGCCTGATGCGCATCGATGCCCGCCAGTTCGCCGAAGAACTGGAACAGGTCAACGGTGTTGACCATGTGGTCCACTTCCCGGTCCGCCTGCACCACCTGCGGTCCCGCAATGATCAGCGGATCCCAGACACCGGTCTGGTAGGCCGTGCCCTTGGCCTGGGAGGCCTGGAACGGGAGCTTGACCGCGGTGCCGAGCGAGCCGTTGTCGCCAACAATGATGATGACGGTGTTCGACGCTTTCGGGTCATACTGCAGGCGTCCGCCCGGACCGCGGCTCGCCAGGCCGGTTTCAACCAGCAGGCGGCCGAACTCGGTATCCATGGCTTCGGTCATGTGGTTCTGGATGATCCGGCCGGACACGGTTTCCGTGCAGATCAGTTCGTCTTTGGCGGGATCATGGGTGTTCAGCAGGCTGCCGGGCGGCTGTTGCCACGGGGTATGCGCCGCGCTGTAGCTGACGGTGGCCATCCAGGGCTGGTAACGGGGCCTTGAATTGATCCAGGCAATGGCGGCATCGGTTTCAATCTGCGTCCGGTAGCCGCGGGCGCGCGGATCGGTCAGCGGCACTTCCTCTACCTGGCCATCGTTGATGATGACCAGCGGCGAGACGTAATAGCCGTTTTCACGGTTGAAGGCCAGCGTGGACGGCGGCGTGCCGCAACTGGCGTTCGGGACGAAAATGCCGCCCGAGTTCAGGCATTGCAGACCGGCGGCGTCCTGGCGGGCCGAGGTGTGCTCGATGACGGAACAACTGTTGTCCGGCTGATAGCAGGCGCCCGAGCTGGCACCCCCGGTATGCTGGTGGCCGGGCACGAAGCCGCAGGCGTAGGTTTTTTCCGGCGCAATGCCGCCCGCGGTGGTGTCAATGGAGCCGGGCAGGCCGCCGACCCAGCCATGGAAATGGTCCCAGCCCAGCACGCTGGGCGTGGCGTTGCCCGCTTCGTTGTTCTCGGGACCGGCCAGGTGGAACTTGCCGAACATGGCGCTTTGATAACCGGCCTGCTTCAGCATCTTCGGCGCGGTCATGTCATAGGGCGTCAACTGTGAAACGGCCAGATCGTTGGGGCCGATCGCTTGTTTGATCTGGGTCCGGAACGGATAGCGGCCCACGAAGAAGGACGCGCGGCCTGGCGAGCATTCCGGCATCGACCAGGTATTGCGGAACCGCACGCCCGCCCGCGCCACGGCATCCATATTGGGCATGGGGGGCGGCGTGGCGCCGCCATAACCGAATACCGCCATTTGATCGATGCCGACATCGTCCATGATGACGAAGAGGATGTTGGGCTTGGCGTCCGTTTCCGCCTGATCGGGCGTGCTGTTTCCGCTGCCGCAGGCCGTCAAGAGGACTGCCGCTGCGCCCACTATGACCCGGCGTGTTTGTTTGCTTGCATTCATGGTTGATCTCGATAACATGTTTCAAATGTTTTCGTATACGGTCGTCGCAGCCTACCATGAACAAAAGAGAAGGATCGATGGTTTTTTTAAAATGGCGCTGTTGCGGCCGAGATCAGGACGGGTCGGGGCAGCGTTGATTACTCCGGATCGGAGGGCTCGATGTCGTAGCGGGTGGGCGTTTGGGCTGACGCGCCCCGGCATACAGCAGGTGAAAGCGGGTCTTGGTACGCTATAGGCTTTCTTGTTCGCAAAGCCTGTCCCCGCCATGGTCAAAATCCTGCTCATCGCTTTCCTGATATGGGCCTTGTATTTCCTGGGCAAGCGCTATCGTCACCGCTTGACTCCGCGCATGTATGCGTTTGGGCATGGGGCGGCGGCGGTACTGACGCTGGGCGCCACGTTGCCCGCCAGCCTGCTGAGCCGACAAGGGGTGGGGCCAGGGTGGCGCTTGGGGCTGGCCTGGGCGGTTGCGTCGGCGGCATTGCTGTATGCCTGCTGGCTGATCTGGCGCGGCGATGGTGTGAGCGCGGCGGCGGGCTCGCTGCAGGCGGGCAAGTATCTATTGCCCGCCTTGCTCGGGCTGCTCCTGTTGAGTTTGCGCACGGCGGCGCGGCGGTTGGCGCAGGCCCAGCTGCCACAGCAGTGGAACCGTCATCTTGAACGGCGCGCCTTGTTCTTTTTCTTCTGCGGGACCGGGGTCTGGCTGATGGCGGCGGTGTTGCACGCGTATCTGAATGACGGGTTTTCGAATCCCAGCCTGGCGCCGTGGATCAACAATGCGTATTGGCTGGTTTCTGTCGGCCTATTGGGATGGGCCGCGCTGGGGGAAGGGCGCCAGTACTGGATGCTGCGGCGCTTGTGGGGCCTGCGCCAGCAGCGGCGCGCCGCCTTCAGCCTGGACCATTGCGCGCAGCGTGCCCAGCGCCTTTTTCCCGGTTCCTGGCGGCGGGCGGTGTGGGGATTTGCCAGGACTTGGGCGGTGCATCAGCAGGAAATTGGCGCCATTGAGAGCGTTCAGCTCGGGTGCGAGTTGTGGGTGTTTGATCGGTCCCATTATGTAGAGACCTTGCTGGCTTTCCTGGAGCTGCCAATTTATCGCGCCCGGCAGCGTCAGGCGTGCAAGCAATGGTTGGCGCACGCTTTTCAACTGCCCGATGAGGTGGCCAGTGCGCTGCTGGAGCGGGTGGAGACCAATACGGCATAGGCGCCAGCGGACCGCCGTTGTCACTCAGGCCAGTTCGGCGGGCAGGATCGGGGTGGGCTCGGACGCGTCCGGCAGCCGGGTTACCAGCAACTGATCGATCCGGTAATGATCCACGTCCACCACCTCGAACTTGAAGCCGCCATAGGAAACAAAGTCAGTGGGTTTCGGGATTTTCCGCAACGAGAACATGATGAAGCCCGCCGCGGTTTCATAATGTTCTTCTTCGGGAAGTTCACTGATGCCCAGGACGCTTTTCAGCGATGAGATCGGGGTGCTGCCTTCGATCAGCCAGGAGGCCTCATCACGCGGCAGAATCTGGCTGTCTTCGGACTCCGGCGCCACCCATCTTCCCATGACGGTGCTCATGATGTCCGACATCGTGACGATGCCGACCACCAGTGCGTATTC
>JBAYOI010000256.1:0-3676 GCA_041678365.1 Pigmentiphaga sp.
CCATGCATGAGGTCGGGGATTTTGAAAGCGGCCGTCAGATCCTGGAGGCGGCATTGAATCGCGGCAAACGCGCGGACCTGCTCAATGAGTACGGCCGCTGTGACCCGGCGTTCATCCAGCCGAGGCTAGTGGTGGCTGAGCGCTGGCTGGCGGAAAGCCCGACAGACCCTGACCTGCTCGAATTGCTCGGCATGCTCTGCCTGGGCAAGCAATTGTGGGGGCAGGCCGAGCGCCATCTTGAGGACAGCTTAAAATACGCGGATGAGCCGCGAGTCCACGCCTTGCTGGCGGTGCTTTACGACCGGACGGACAGGCTGGATCGAGCCGTGCATCATTGGCGCCTGGCGAGCCAGGATCTGGTGCGCCAGGACAGTATGGTCCAGTTGCCGGAGAACGGGCGTACCCTGCCAATGGTATTGCCCAATGCGGAGCAGGACGCGGCCGAGCCTGTGCGCGCGGCAGGACTGTAATCCATGGGGGCCGCCGCCCGTGTGCAGGTTAAGCAACAGCACACCGGCGCGGCCTGAATCTGAACTTTTCAACTCTCAATCAAGCCAAGTATGAATCTCGATCGCGTTGGTCCCGGCAAGAATGCCCCGCAAGAATTTAACGTCATCATTGAAATCCCGATGAATGCCGATCCGGTGAAATATGAAGTGGATCACGACACCGGTGCCCTGTTCGTGGATCGTTTCATGATGACGGCCATGCATTACCCTTGCAACTACGGTTTTGTGCCGCAGACGCTGGGGGATGATGGCGACCCCGTCGACGTGCTGGTCATGACGCCGCATCCGATCCAGGTCGGCGCCGTCGTGCGTTGCCGCCCGATCGGCGTCCTGCAGATGGATGACGAAGGCGGTGGCGATGCCAAGCTGCTGGCCGTGCCGGTTGACAAGCTGCTGCCGATTTACCGCAGCTGGCAAGAGCCGTCGGATCTGCCGGAAGAGTATCTGTTCCGCATCCAGCACTTCTTTGAACACTACAAAGACCTTGAAAAAGGCAAGTGGGTCAAGGTCAAGGGCTGGGAAGGCAAGGCGGCCGCCATTGCCGAGGTGGAAGACGGCCTGAAGCGTTACCAAGCCGCTGCAAAATAAGCCGGACCTGCAAGAAAAAACGGGAAGACCAGAAGTGTCTTCCCGTTTTTTTATCGCCTGGCAGCAGCGGGAAACGGTTTATTTCTTATATCGGTCCAGCGTCAGTCCTTCCAGATCAATATCCGGCCTGCGGCCATCAATCAGATCCGCCACGACTTTCGACGTGCCGCAGGCCTGGGTCCAGCCATTGGAGCCGTGGCCGCTGTTCAGGAACAGATTGGCGTAGGGGGTCGGGCCGAGCACTGGCGGACCATCGGGCGTCATCGGACGCAGGCCACTCCAGTAGCTGACCTGTTCCCAGTCCAGTCCTTGCGGAAACAAGGCCTTGACCGCCTTGACCAGCGCGGCTTTTTTCGACGGCGCAAAATCCAGGTCGTAGCCGGTTAGCTCGGCCATGCCGGCGGCGCGTATGCGCTGGCCCAAGCGGGAAATCATCAGTTTGTTGTGCTCATCCATGACCGGCATCAGGGGCACGGCCTCCGGGTCCGTCACGGGGACGGTGATGGAGTAGCCTTTGAGCGGGTAGAGCGGCAGCTTGATGCCCAGCGGCTTCAACAACTGGGGCGCAAAGCTGCCGAACGCAAGCACGTAGCTATCCGCCTCAAGCCGTCCTTGCGAGGTGTCGACCGCCTGTACCCGCCCGTCTTGATGGACCAGGCGTTTGACGTCAACGTCGTAGAGGAACTGGACACCGCGTTCAGACAGATAGGAAGACAGTTCCGCGCAGAACTTGAAGCTGTCGCCGGAGGCGTCGGCGGGAAGATAGAGGCCGCCCTTGACGGGCACCTGGCTGTGCTTGAGGCCGGGTTCAACGCGCAGCAGCTGGTCGCCTTCAAGCATTTCCCAGGGGATGCCGAACTCGTTCAGGGCGGTGGCGGACAAGCGTCCCAGGGCCAGTTCCTGGTCGGTCTGGAAAATCTGCAGGACGCCGCCGCTGTAGAAGTCAAAGTTGGACAGGCCGGTCTCGGCCATCAGTTCGCGCAGGCAGCGCAAGCTGTAGTGGGCCGAGCGTTGCATACGCAGTTTGTTGCGGTGAAAGCGCTCCGGCGTGCATTCCGCCATCCAGCGCAGAATCCAGGAGAGCTGCCGCCAGTCGGCGCGGGGCCGGAAGCTGATGGGCGAATCTTTTTGCAGCGTCAGCTTGATCACTTTCGAGATCATGCCCGGCGCGGCCCAAGGACCGGCAAAACTGGGGCACAGGCCCCCGGCGTTGCCGAAACTGGTTTCCTGGCCTGGAGAAGCATGCCGTTCCAGAACGGTGACGTCATGCCCGGCGCGCCACAAATAATAGGCGGTGGCCACGCCCACCACACCTGCTCCCAGAACCAGTACTTTCATTGCGTTATTTTACTCAAATGGGGTTCGCGAACAGCGCTCGCTCCTACCGAAGACGCTTGGCCCATCCAGAACACCGCAGATCTGGTTCCTCCAGTCTGCTGGTGTCGCCCCCTTGTGGGATGAGCCCGGACATCAAGTAGCCCTTGAGGGCGACTTGATGCCTGGCGAATCCGAGTGGCTTGCAAGCCGCGAGGTGGGGGAGCGAAGCGCGTAGGGGGTGGCCCTTTCCTATTCAACCTTGATGTTGGCCGCCTCGATGATCTCGGCGTAGCGCTTGACTTCGACGTCGATGAACTTGGTGAAATCCGCTGAGTTCTTGTAGGCGGACTCAAAGCCGAGCGAGGTCAGGCGGTCCCGGAATTCGGGCAGCTCGACGATTTTCTTGGCCGTGGCTTCCAGCTTCTTCAGGACCGGCGCGGGCAGGTTGGCAGGTGCCCACAAGCCATACCAGGAGTACATTTCAAAATCCACGCCTTGTTCCTTCAGCGTGGGCACGTTCGGCAGCAGCGGGCTGCGCTTGTTACCGGTCACGGCCAGAGCCTTCAGATTGCCCGCCTTGACGTGGGGCAGCGACGACAGCATGGGGTCAATCATGGCCGAAACCTGGCCGCCGACCAGATCCTGCAGCGCGGGGCCGGCACCTTTGTAGAGTGCAATCGGAATCTCGGGCTGATTGATGTCATGCCGGAACTGCGCAATGCTCAAGTGACCGGCGGAACCAAAGCCCGAAGTCACGAAAGAGTAGCGTTTCGGGTTGGCGTCGATCTCAGCAATGAATTCCTTGACGTTGTTGGCGGCAATCTTGTTGTTGACGCCGAAAATCAAGGCACCCTGCGCCAGCAGGCTGACCGCCGTGAAGTCTTTCACCGCGTCAAAGTTCATGTCTTTGGCGAAGAACAGCGGATTGATGTTGTGGATGGACGCGTTGATGTAGAGCGTATAGCCATCGGGGGCTTGACGGGCAACGTGTCCGGCGCCGATGGTGCCGGATGCGCCGGGGCGGTTTTCAACGACCACGGTCTGGCCAAGCTCATCCTTGAGCTTGTCGGCGAAGAGGCGGGCCACGCCGTCAACGGCGCCGCCGGGCGCATGCGGGACAACAACAGTGATCGGATGCGTCGGGTAGTTGTCAGCCGCCAGCGCGGTTGAGGACAACATGGCTGAAACGCTGGTCAGGCCAAGGATGGATAAGCTCTTGTGGACGAAAGTACGGCGTTTCATGGCAGCCTCATATGTGTAAA
>JBAYOI010000257.1:0-3652 GCA_041678365.1 Pigmentiphaga sp.
AGCCACTGCGGACCGGACTGATAGGGCAGGCCGGCTTCCAGGATGGCTTCCATCAGCGGGTTGCCGCGCGAAACCACATTGCCGATGATGAACAGATCCGGGCGCAGCGCGCATTGCGCGGCGTCATAGCCCTCGATCAGGCTGATGCCCTGCGCTTCGAGCTGGGTGCTCATGGGGGGATAGACGTTCTCGTCACATCCGGTTACTTGATGGCCCGCCGCCCGGGCCAACAGGGCCAGACCGCCCATGAAACTGCCGCAAATGCCAAGAATATGTATGTGCATGACTCTTACTTTTCCGTTCAGCCGTGATTGTAGAGCCTTGCACCGTAAAGCACTCGAAGTATGATGGTGAGCAGTCGTAATCGAAGGAGAGGTTCATGACGGTCTCGAGCTTGCGCAGTGAGATTGCGGCGGTGGCTGCCCGGATGATTGCCGAAGACGGGCTGGACTACAGCACGGCCAAACGCAAAGCGGTCAAGATGCTATTGGGTCCCACCTCATTGCCAAGAGGAGAAGTCCTGCCCGATAACGACGAAATCGAAGAAGAAGTCCGCGAGTACCAGCAATTGTTCCTCGCTGATACCCAGCCCCGGCGCTTGCTGCATTTGCGCAAGGTGGCGGTGCAGGTCATGGACAAGCTGGCGCCGTTCAATCCCTACCTGGTGGGGCCGGTCTGGAGCGGCACGGCGGGCGAGCACACGGACGTGGCGCTTCAGTGTTTTACGGATTCGTCAAAAGACGTTGAAATCTTCCTGATCAATGAGCGCGTGGATTACCAGGTCGGGGAGCGGCCGGACTTCCGGGGGCGCGGTACCGTCGAAGCCCTTTTTTTTATGTGGGGACGTGATGGCATCATGGTTTCGGTCTATGATCCTAGAGCTTTGCGCGGCGCGCTGAAGCCTAATAGCGCGGGCCGGGTCGAACGCGGAAATATTGAGGCGGTGCGGGCGTTGATCGCCGCCACGGAAGCTGAGTAAGTACAAGGAAAGGGTCGATGAGTATGAAATGGTGGGCTTGTTGCGTAGCGGTCGTGGCTGTCGTGGCGGGCATGGGCTGGCAGCGCTGGTCGGCTGAGCCGCCGGCCACCGCCTCCACATTGCTGTTCGCCCAGACGCTGCATGACCTGAAGGGTGAGCAGCAGGCGTTTCAACAATGGCGGGGCAAGCCGCTGGTGCTGAATTTCTGGGCCACCTGGTGTGCGCCCTGTGTGGAGGAAATGCCGGACCTGGAAGGGCTGCATCAAAAATACGCGGCGTCCACCCAGTTCGTCGGCATCGGCATTGATTCCGTTGAAAGCATGCAGGCCTTCACCGAAAAGGTCACGGTTTCGTATCCGCTGCTGCAGGGCGGCATGGTCGGCATGGAAATCATGAAGCAGTTCGGGAATCGCGCGGGCGGCCTGCCGTATACCGTCGTCTTGAACGAGCAGGGCGAGGTCGTTTTGCAGCACGCGGGGCGGATTCACCCGGAGCAGCTGGAAGCGGTTCTGGGATCCTAAGGCAACGTTAACCGGGTCGGGGTCGGTCCAGTGGCGCCAAAATAGGCCACATTCAGTACAATTTATAGACAATGACCTCTGTTTGCGTGAAAATCGCGCACTTTCTTCACGTTTGTATTTCGGCATATGGCCCAACGCATCCTGATTCTGCATGGTCCCAATCTGAATCGCCTCGGCACGCGGGAGCCTGAGGTCTATGGGTCCACCACGCTGGCAGACATCAATGCCCGTTTGCTGGCCCTGGCCGAGCAACACGGCGCTGCATTGGAGACGTTCCAGTCCAACCACGAAGGTGCGTTGATTGAACGCATCCACGCGGCGTCAGAAGATGGAACTGACTTCATCGTCATCAACCCGGCGGCCTTCACGCACACCAGCGTGGCGATTCGGGACGCGATTGCGGCGGTGGCAGTTCCTTTTATTGAAGTTCACTTGTCTAATGTGCACAAGCGCGAGCCGTTCCGGCACCACTCCTATTTTTCCGATCTGGCCGTAGGCGTGATCGCGGGCTTGGGAGCGGACGGGTACGACTACGCGCTTCGTTACGCATTGACGCATTGAAAAAAATTTGCTGGGGAAGCCCCATGGATCTGAGAAAACTAAAAACCCTGATTGATTTGGTTGCCGAGTCCGGCATTGCCGAGCTTGAGATTACCGAAGGTGAGGGTAAGGTTCGCATCGTCAAGTTTGCCCAGAGCGGGCAGGTTGGCGGCGTACCGGCTGTCCAGACGTATCACGTGGCGCCCGCCGCGCCGGTAGAGGCTGCCGCCGCAGCTGCCGCGCCAGCCGCCCCCGCCGCGCCGCAAGGCCATGTGGTGAAGTCCCCGATGGTCGGCACCTTCTATCGGGCACCGAACCCGGGCGCAACGCCATTCGTCGAGGTCGGCCAGTCCGTCAAGGAAGGCGAGGTGCTGTGCATTATTGAGGCCATGAAGCTCTTGAACGAAATTGAGGCTGACAAGGCCGGCACGATCAAGGAGATCCTGGTCGAGAACGGCCAGCCGGTCGAGTTCGGCCAGCCGCTGTTCGTCATCGCCTAAGCCGCCATTCCCAAGCCGAAGGCTCCTGGACGGCGGCGCGGCAGCGCTGGCCGCCAAGCGGGAGCTCTTCTCCATGTATCATGAGTCGGCCGCATCCCGCCCCAGCCAGCGTCATGCTGTTCGGGCTCGATGGGCCTGGCTATTTCAGGACATCCATCCATGTTTGAGAAGATCCTGATCGCTAACCGTGGGGAAATTGCCCTGCGTATCCAGCGCGCTTGCCGCGAGCTGGGGATCAAAACCGTCGTTGTGCACTCGGAAGCCGACAGCGAGGCGAAGTATGTGAAGCTGGCTGACGAGTCCGTTTGCATTGGGCCGGCCAGTTCGCGTGACAGCTATCTGAACATGCCCGCCATCATTTCCGCCGCGGAAGTCACGGATGCCGAGGCGATCCACCCCGGCTACGGCTTTCTGGCCGAAAACGCCGCCTTTGCGGAGCGTGTGGAAAAGTCCGGCTTCGTTTTCATCGGCCCGCGCCCGGAAAACATCCGGACCATGGGTGACAAGGTCAGCGCCAAGCAGGCAATGATCGCCGCGGGCGTGCCGGTGGTGCCGGGTTCGGAAGGCGCCTTGTCGGAGGATTCGCAAGAGATCCTGCAAGCGGCGCGCCGGATCGGCTATCCGGTCATCATCAAGGCGGCGGGCGGCGGCGGTGGCCGCGGCATGCGCGTTGTCCACACCGAGGCCGCCCTGTTGAACGCCGTGGCCATGACCCGCTCCGAAGCGGCAGCCGCGTTCAACAATCCCGAAGTGTACATGGAGAAATTCCTCGAGAACCCGCGCCACATTGAAATCCAGGTGCTGGCCGATGGGCAGCGCAGCGCGGTCTGGCTGGGCGAGCGGGATTGCTCGATGCAGCGCCGCCACCAGAAAATCATTGAAGAAGCGCCGGCGCCGCATATTCCGCGCCGGCTCATCGAGCGCATCGGCGACCGCTGCGCCGAGGCCTGCCGCAAGATCGGCTATCGCGGCGCGGGCACCTTCGAATTCCTCTATGAAGACGGCGAGTTCTACTTCATTGAAATGAACACCCGTATTCAGGTCGAGCATCCGGTGACCGAGATGATCACCGGCATTGACCTGATCCAGGAACAGATTCGTGTGGCCGCGGG
>JBAYOI010000258.1:0-3626 GCA_041678365.1 Pigmentiphaga sp.
CAATTGGACAATCCGCAGGGAGCGGCGGCGGGCATTGTCGGCATCGTGGCCACGCTTGACACCACTTTGTTCCACCAGTTCGTGCGGATGCGGGATGAACGGGACCCAGCGCTGCAAGGGAGCTTGAGCGTCAAAGGAGAAATCCACTCGCAGCAGGGGCTGGCGCTTTCCAATGCCGCGGGCCAACGCTGCGTGGAAGCGGATGGGCGAGGACGCTTGCAATTGCACTGCGACGGCAGGCTCGATGCGCAGCAGGGCCGCTTTGTTTCCGATCAGGGGCAGGAGGTGGTGATTGATCCGCGTACCGGGGTGATGGTGACGGAGCGTGTGCAGGCGGCAAAGGGCCTGCACACGGCCCAAGGCTCGCTGTTCGATGCCCAGGAGGCCGTGCCGACCTTGCGCGTTCATGCCGGGCAGTGGGTGGTCGCCACCGCCTCGGGACTGGCATTGCAGTGGGATGGCGCCAGCTTGAACGTGGGCGGGGCGCTGTCATTGCAGCGCCTGGCGATGCGGGAACGGGTCCAGGTGCAGGGCGCATGCGGCGCGGTTGCCGCTTCCGGGGGAGACGCGGTTGAGTTCGCGGCCACGCAAACCGGCGGGGTGGCTGCCTGCATTCAGGGGGTCTGGCGCTCGGTGGCGCAATTGGCGCACCCGCTCCAGCACTGCGCCCAGGAAGGGGCGCTGGCGAGCGCCATCGAGGGCGGAGCGGGACTGGTCTGCCGGCAAGGGCGGTGGCTGGCGTTGCAGGAACTGTTGTCCAGCTTCGTCATGATCGCATCGCACCTGGTGCAGGACGGACAGGAAATCAACAAGCCCCAATGCGGCATGGCGTCAAGCGGGCCGGGCACGCCGCTGATCTACTTGCTGGCCCAACGGGAGTCGTCCAGCGCCGCTTCGTTCACGCGCAAGGCCGAAGACCTGGGCGCGCGCTGGCGGGTGCGCTTGCAGGATCACGATGGCCAGGCATTGGGCGGCCCAGCCCTTGCTCTGGCGCATTTGTATTGCCATTACGGTTAGGAGGAAACCGGCGAATGATGAAAACACAAAGAGTATGCTGGCAGCGCGCGCTGGCTCTGGCGTGCGCAGTGGGTGCCGTTCCGCATGCGCTGGCCCAGATGGCGGATTCCACGCATGTGGTGGGATTGGCGCCGCAAGGGGTGCCGCCCGCAGGGACAGCGCCCGGCGGGCCGATGTCTGCGCAGCAGATGTTGACCGCGATGCAGGGTGCCGAGCTGTATTTCCGGGAATACACGGATTATCGGAGCGGTTATGCCCAGTTGCCCGCTTTTGTCCGCGTCCAGGTCTTTGCGGATCGTGCCGAACTGCAATTTCACCAGTGGGCAGCAGGCTGGCAGCGGCAATGTTCGGTAACGCCTGAGCGCCCCATTTGTCAGGAAAACCAGCACAACCAGCCGGGAATCATGAAACTGCAATTGATGCCCAATGGCTTTTACTTGACCGTGATGCCTTGTTTCAGCTGGGAGGATGGCAACCGGACCGGCGAGGCGCATTACACCTGGGAAGCCTATCAAGGGGGCGTGGGCGCCTTTTCGGGGCAAAATCGCGCCTTGAACACGGTGAACAACGGCTACGCGGGTTTTTGGTTCCAAGGCGGCAGCGTCGCGGGCTGGTGCCAGCTTCCGTCCAGTTGAGACAAGCGCCGTGCTTTCCATGGGAAGCCTGCTGTAACAAGCTTAAACACGTGCTTGCTTTGAGCGGGAACAGCCCAATATGCCGATCAAGACGGCGCGTCGGGCTGCTTGCCCGGCGCGGCTTTCCTGTTTATTGAAAAGGATGGTGGAATGCGTTTATTGCTTGCTTTGTTGCTGCCGTGGCTACAGTTTTTCACCATAGGCAGACCGTTTGCCGGTGTAATCTGCTTGCTGCTTCAGCTGACCATCATCGGCTGGGTGCCCGCCGCTATCTGGTCGGTGTATGCGTTGAGTCAATATAAAACGGACAAAAAAATCCACAATGCGTTGCAAGGACGCCGCTAGTGCCCTGTTTGGCTAATTCTGTTCCTCATCTTCGGCGCCTGGACGGCTCAGGCTGCGTTGCAAATCCTCGCGATAGCGACGGCTATCGCGGCGGTTTGCGCCTTGCCTGAACCGCCCACGCATCCGAATATAAGTGAACGAACTAACCAAGCAGAACACTAGCCCGCCCCGGGCCTGGCGCCCGCCAGGCCCGATTGTGGGCGCTTCCCGACTATAATCATCGATTCGATTCCTTCTTTTTGGTCCGTGTTTGTAACAGAGCCGGTGCCAGTACCTAGCGATAGCGATGAAATCCGCCGAGATCCGTCAGAAGTTCCTTCAGTTTTTCGAGTCCAAGGGCCACACCATTGTGCCGTCGTCATCATTGATTCCGGCTAATGACCCGACCTTGCTGTTCACCAACTCAGGCATGGTGCAGTTCAAGGACGTTTTCCTCGGCACGGAAAAGCGTGCCTACACGCGGGCCACGTCATCCCAGCGCAGCGTGCGGGCCGGCGGCAAGCACAACGACCTTGAAAACGTCGGGTACACCGCCCGCCACCATACGTTCTTCGAGATGCTGGGCAACTTCAGCTTTGGCGATTACTTCAAGCGCGAAGCCATCCAGTACGCCTGGGAACTGTTGACCACTGTCTATCAACTGCCGAAGGACAAGCTGTGGGTCACGGTCTACCAGGAAGACGAGGACGCCTACCAGCTCTGGCGCGATGAAATCGGTGTGCCCGTGGAGCGCATCATCCGGATCGGCGACAACAAGGGCGCGCGCTACGCGTCGGACAACTTCTGGCAAATGGCCGATACCGGCCCTTGCGGCCCGTGTTCCGAAATTTTCTATGACCACGGTCCGGACATCTGGGGTGGCCCGCCGGGATCGCCGGATGAGGACGGCGATCGCTACATCGAGATCTGGAACTTGGTGTTCATGCAGTTTGACCGGGACGCTGACGGCGTCCTGCATCCGCTGCCCAAGCCCTGCGTGGACACCGGCATGGGCCTGGAGCGGATCGCCGCCGTGCTGCAGCACGTGCATTCAAACTATGAGATTGACCTGTTCCAGACACTGATCAAGGCGGCGGCGCGGGAAACCGGCTGCGCCGACTTGGACAACAACTCGCTCAAGGTCATTGCCGATCACATCCGCGCCTGTTCCTTCCTGATTGTTGACGGCGTGATTCCCGGCAATGAAGGCCGGGGCTATGTGCTGCGCCGCATCGTTCGCCGCGCGCTGCGCCATGGCTACAAGCTGGGGCAGAACAAACCGTTCTTCCATCGCCTTGTCACGGATCTGGTGGCGGAAATGGGGGATGCCTATCCGGAACTGCGCGAGCAGGCGGCGCGGGTCGAGCAGGTCTTGCGCCAGGAAGAAGAGCGCTTTGGCGAAACCCTCGAACACGGCATGCGCATTCTGGACGTGGCGCTGGCCAAGCTGGGTGAAGGCGCAACGCTGGACGGTGAAACGCTGTTCACGCTGTATGACACCTATGGCTTCCCGGTGGACCTGACCGCGGACATTTGCCGCGAGCGTCAGATCGAGGTGGATCTGGCCGGTTTCGAGCAGGCCATGAATCGCCAGCGCGAGCAGGCGCGCGCCGCGGGCAAGTTCAAGATGGCCACGGGCTTGAGCTACGA
>JBAYOI010000259.1:0-3625 GCA_041678365.1 Pigmentiphaga sp.
CAGCATAAGCGCTGAGCGCGAACGCAAACGCAAACGCCAGCCTGTCATACCTCCAAGCGCGGACCCGCGGGTCCCGTTTAGGGGCGCATGACAGGCTGGCGTTTGCTTTTTCCTGCGCGGCGCGGCGGGCCAGCCGGTGCGGCACTTTACGTATCAGGCGCAACGGTATGTGGTGAAGTACAAGCAAACCGCCGCGCCCCGCTATCTGCGGTCGTGGATGGCAAGCGCCGCCTGTGCGTTCATGTTCAATGAGTGGGTGCGCCCCGTCCGGTTGCGCGCGGGCGGCCTTGGCCACGAGGCGGCCCGTTTGCATGCGCTGCGCAAACAAGGGCTGCGGGTGCCGAGGCTGGTCCTGCAAACGCCTGATTTTCTGGTCATGGAGTATTGTGGCGAGGATCTGGCGCAGCGGATCAAGCGTTCGCAAGGGGCCGAGCGCGCCGCCTTGCTTGGCAGGGTGGTTGATGAACTCGCTGAGTTTCATCGTGCCGGTCATTGGCATGGCGGTGCGCAGTTGCGCAACCTGACTTGGCATCAGGGGCAAATCTATCGCATCGATTTTGAAGAAACCGCGGGCTTGTCCATTTCGCTTGAATTGGCGCAAGCCTACGACATTCTCCTCGCCTTCCATTCCCTCATTGATTATCTTGACGGAGATATTGCGCTGGGAGTTGCCCTGCTGGACCGGTATTTTCAGCGCGCCCCCTCCGCCAAGGCAGACAGCGCCTTGCGGCGGCTGGAGCGTAAAGTAGGATGGTGGACAAAGCTTGAGCCCTTGCTTGGCGGTTCCATCCGCAAGCATAAAGACATCCGGCGCGCGTTCATCCTGACCCGGGTGCTGCAGCGCCGATAGTGCCTGCCGGAACGCCTATAGCCCCAGGCTGTCCCACATCTCATCCACCCTTTGTTTGACGCCAGCGTCCATGACGATGGGCATGCCCCATTCGCGGTCGGTTTCGCCGGGCCACTTGTTGGTGGCGTCCAGGCCCATCTTGCCGCCAAGTCCGGAGACGGGGGAGGCAAAGTCCAGGTAATCGATGGGCGAGCGGTCAACCAGGTGGGTATCGCGCACCGGATCCATGCGGGTGGTGATGGCCCAGATCACTTCCTTCCAGTCGCGGATGTCAATGTCTTCATCTACCACGATGATGAATTTGGTGTACATGAACTGGCGCAGCACGCTCCAGATGCCAAACATCACCCGCTTGGCATGACCGGCATATTGTTTGCGCATCGAGACCACGGCCAGCCGGTAGCTGCAACCCTCCGGCGGCAAATAAAAGTCAACGATTTCAGGCAGCTGCTTCTTCAGCAGCGGCGTGAAGACTTCATTCAAGGCCACGCCGAGCACGGCGGGTTCATCGGGCGGTTTGCCGGTGTAGGTGGAATGATAGATCGGGTCCTTGCGCATCGTGATCCGGTCAACGGTAAAGACCGGAAACCATTCCTGCTCGTTGTAGTAGCCGGTGTGATCGCCATACGGGCCTTCCAGCGCCATCTCATAGGCATGCTTGGGCGCACCAGGGCCGGGCGGCAAGGCGCGCGGATCGGCGGCGGGCAGGATGTGCCCCTCAAGAATGATTTCCGCCGACGCGGGCAGCATCAGGTCGTTGCCCAGGCTTTTCACGGTTTCTGTGCGCGAGCCGCGCAACAGACCGGCAAATTGATACTCCGACATGGCGTCCGGCACCGGTGTGACGGCGCCCAGCAGCGTGGCGGGATCGGCGCCCAGCGCAACGGAGACCGGAAAAGGCTGGCCCGGGTTGGCTTGGGCAAACTCATGGAAGTCCAGCGCGCCGCCGCGATGGGCCAGCCAGCGCATGATCAGCTTGTTGCGCCCGATGGGCTGCTGGCGGTAGATCCCCAGGTTTTGCCGTTTGCGCTGCGGTCCTTTGGTGATGACCAGGCCCCAGCTCAGCAGTGGTGCAACGTCGCCGGGCCAGCAGTGCTGGATGGGCAATAAGGAAAGGTCCACCGCATCCCCTTCCAGCACGACTTCCTGGCAGGGCGCTTGCCGAACGACTTTCGGCGCCATGTCCCACAGCGCGGACTTCAGCATCGACACTTTGCCGAACGCATCTTTCAGGCCGCGCGGCGGCTCGGGCTCCTTCAGGGTGGCCAGCACTTCGCCGACGTTGCGCAAGGCGCTGACTTCCTGTTCGCCCATGCCCTGCGCCACGCGCTTGGGCGTGCCGAACAGGTTGGCGAGCACGGGCATCGCGGCGCGGCTGCCATCGGGGTTGATCACATTCTCGAAGAGCAGCGCGGGGCCGCCTGCCCTGAGGACGCGGTCAGCGATTTCCGTCATTTCCAGACGGGTGGAGACGGGCGCCTGGATGCGTTTGAGATCACCGGTTTGTTCGAGTTGGCGGATGAAGTCGCGCAAGTCGCGGTATTTCACGAATAAGCCCTGATGAAGAAGTCGGAAACGGCCACTTTAACCCGAGCGGGCGGGTGGTGCAGTGCCAGGCAGGGTGGGCGGAAGGAAGAAAAAGCGGAAGAGGGGAGGAGGGTGAGTGAGCGCATAACAATTTGCTACGCCTTGTGGTAGTGTAAAGCTGAGTTTCAAACTTTTACAATTAAGTTGTGCGGAAAGATTTGTGCGCCTCTTTAGTTGTTAGTTAGTGCTAACTTACTTTCGATTTACTGAAAAGCTGAATCCTAATGGGCATTAGGAAAAATCAATGGCATTTGTGCCACAGAAAGCATGAGGAATCAGGCTTTTTCAGCGGTTGACCACGCTTTTTTCGATTCCTACAATCCGGACACAATTTCAGCAGCCTCGCTTGTTTCCTCTTTAATTTGACGCTTTCTTCTCGTTTTTTGTAACCGGGCGTCTCTTCCAAGCGATGTATTCAATGGGTTGTCGGGACCCCCTCTCTGGAGTTCTCTTGCTGGCGTGTTTCGCGCCTGCCGCCCGACCTGACCGACGCCCGTTCTTCACGTGGCCGGTTTTCGCTCCGCCTCCCTCTGGCGGTTTGCTGTAATCAAGATAGACGCGCGCGTTGAGTCGAGCTGGTCTCCTCATGCTGTGGCGCTTTTTTTTTGGAGATCACCGAATGTCGCACGCTTTGTCGTCGCAGGAGGCCGGGTCTGATTCCTCTGGTTCTCAGACTAGTATTACGCACCAACGCAGTATCCCGTTTTTTTCTTTGCTTTGTGTCATTGCGGCGCTGATCTGGAGTTTGCCCGCTACCCACCATGCCTTCGGCCTGGCAGGACCAAGCGAATGGGCGGCAACCTCCCAGGATTTCGAAGCGGCCGTGGCCCAGGAGTTGAGCGCTTCGCTGAGCGAAGAGGCCGCGCCGCGTTACCCCAGCTATAAAATGCTGCAAAAACCTGTCAGCGGCACGATGGGTTTGCCGGTGGTCCAAGTGGGGCACCGCCATCTGGATGCCGTCCAGGACTATATCTCCGCCAAATACCGCGTCTCCGGCGACCAGGCCAGAAAACTCGTTTCGACCGCCCATACCGTAGGCACTGAAATGGAACTGGATCCGCTGCTGTTGCTGGCCATCATGGCGATTGAGTCCAGTTTCAATCCGCAGGCGCAAAGCCGTGTGGGCGCACAGGGCCTGATGCAGGTCATGACCAAGATCCATCATGAGCGCTTCAAGCCTTTCGGCGG
>JBAYOI010000260.1:0-3601 GCA_041678365.1 Pigmentiphaga sp.
GGAAGCCCTACTGGGACCCGATCCTTGGCACAACGGGCTGAGTGCGCAAAACGAGATGAATATTTCAACCCTCATGCAGTATTCACATGAGCAAGGCCTTATCCGCCGTATGATCCCGATGGACGAGCTGTTCCTGGACGTTTCAGAAGGACGTAAGCGCGGCTCTTTCCGCGTGTAATGCTTGATCCCGAGCGGCGCCGCGTCCGCTGCCAGGCCTTATGAAAAGGGCCGGATAATCCGGCCCTTTTCACCGCTCGTACCACATACGACGAAGCTTCAGCATCAAGGCTCTTCTTCAAGCCTTTCTCTCCGTGTTGCCACCGCGCGGTACGCCGTTCTTATGCCATCAACTGAAAGGCCCTCGGCCAGTGCGTTGGCCTTCGGGTTGTACGCGTTGATTGCCCCTTCAACGACGGGCTGGAGCGCTTACCTCAAACTCCCGTTGTTCCTGCGTCAGACCGGCGCCCTTGCGCAACTCCCACCCCCCACACAAGGCCTTAGCAATGTCCCTATTTATAAAAATTATCCCCATTTTTGCGACCACTTTTTTGCAACAGTTTACACAATCACTTACCGTAACCTCTTCGGTATAGCCCTTCAAATATATGCGCCGCACCCCGCTTGCGCTGTTGCTACTCCAGGACGCTTCTCGATGAAAAACAATGGCCCCGTGACCACCCAAGAAAGAAGCTTTCCCGCCACGCAACGCCTGATCACGACGACCGATACCAATGGCACCATCACCTACTGTAATGACGCCTTCGTCAGTATCAGTGGCTTCGAACGCGACCAACTGCTGGGGGCGCCTCACAACATCGTGCGCCACCCAGACATGCCGGAAGCGGTATTCGGGCATATGTGGAGTCACCTCAAGACCGGCAAGGCCTGGATGGGCATCATCAAGAATCGCTGCCAGAACGGCGACTTCTACTGGGTCAACGCGTATGTGACGCCAATAATAGAAAATGGCCGGGTAACGGGTTATGAATCGGTGCGGGTGAAACCGGATGCCGAACATGTGCGCAGGGCTACCGCACTTTATGCACGGATGCGCGCCAGCGCGTGGAAAGGGGCGGAAAGTAAACGCTGGCGTTTAGTGAAGTCCTTGGTCGTGCCCCTGCTTGCCAGTTTGCTCGTGTTGGCCGTGTTTTTTGTCATTTCCCCCAGCGCTGCCGCCGCTTGCGCCGTGATTGCTTTTTTTGCGTCACAGCTTTATCACAACCGTCTTTCCGAGCATTTGATGCTGCGTCTGCAAAATACGGTGGACGGGGCTTTCGATAGCGAGCTCATCGCCCGCACCTACACCGACCTGACCGGAAAACCCGCCCAGATACAGATGGCGTTGATCAGTGAGCGCGCGCGAATTCGCACGGTGCTCAGCCGCCTTGCGGACTACGCTGACCATAGTTCAGAACTGGCCCGACGCAGCGGCCAATTGACCAGTAGCGCCGAAACGTCCCTGCTGGCGCAGCGCGGCGAAGCAGACAAAACGGCAGCCGCCATGCATGACATGGCGGCGTCGATCGCCGAGGTATCTGCGCATGTTCATCGCACAGCGGATGAGGCAAACCGGGCGCATACCCTGGCCCGTGACGGCTCCGCCGAGGCAGGTAAAACGCGTGAAGTGATCGAGGGCCTGGCGCAGACGGTGTCTGGGATCAGCGACTCGGTGGGTGCCTTGGCACGCAACACGCAGGCCATTGAGCAGGCGGCCGATATGATCCGGGCCATTGCTGACCAGACCAATCTGCTTGCCTTGAATGCCGCCATCGAAGCGGCACGCGCCGGCGAACAGGGCCGGGGCTTTGCCGTGGTGGCCGATGAAGTCCGCGCCTTGGCTTCAAAAACCCAGGAGTCCACCAAAGCCATTCAGGACATCATCAAGACCTTGCTGGAAGGGGCGCAAAACGCGGTGACCATCGCGCAGGCCGGCACCCAGGAGGCCACCGCGGGTGTCCAGCAAGTGATCGCCACCCAAGCGGCGTTGCAAGGAATCAGCAGCGCGGTTGGCTTGATTCATGACATGGGTCAACAGATGGCCACGGCCTCAGAAGAACAAGCGCATGTTGCCGAGGATATTTCCCGGCAGATCACGCGCATTGCCGAAGCTTCGGACCATAATTCCGAACTGGCGAAGGAGTCGGCACAGGTTGGTAACGACTTGAAGCGGACGTCCCATGCGATGCACGCACTGGTTGAGCGCTTCAGCAATTGATCCCTGATGGGTAGATGCAAAACACCCATCACCTTGTTTGATTAGCTTGCCACTATTCTGTTGGGAAAATGCGTCTGCTGATGACAGTTATTTTGAAAAATCGGTTTTTCAGCAGACTTTAGCTCAGCTTGCTCACTTCAATGCTGGGCTGAAGTGCTTCCACCCTTGCCACGATCTGCGAAGGCGGCACGTTCAACGGTTGCGCCAACTTGAAGAGGGAGTTCATTGTAGGCTGTCGCTCCCCCAACTCCAGCAGACTGATGTAATTACGTTCCAAGCCCGCCTCAAAACCCAACTGTTCCTGCGTCAAACCTGCGCACTTGCGCAACTCCCGCAATACTCGCCCAAACGCCGTAGCAATGTTCACGTGGATCTCCAACTATAGTTGGATACTTCATCGCTGGGTGATAATATTGTCTTCCAACTTTAGTTGGAATCACTGACGGGCTGGTGTAAGTCATTGAAAAACCTGCAATTGCATGTATGAAAGCGCTGGATATTCGTAAAAAGAAGTAAATAGCCGACATGTTGCGGCAACTTATGATCGCTTGCCGTAGCAACTTCCATTCATAGAAATAGGGCGCCGCACCACGATTGCGCTGTTGCTGCCCCAGGACTTTCCCCGATGAAACACAATGGCCCCGTGACCACGCAAGAGCGGGATTTTCCCGTCACGCAACGCCTGATCACAACAACAGACACCAACGGCACCATCACCTACTGTAATGACGCCTTCGTCAGTATTAGCGGCTTCGAGCGCGACCAATTGCTGGGGGCGCCTCACAACATCGTGCGCCACCCAGACATGCCGGAAGCGGTATTCGGGCATATGTGGAGCCATCTCAAGACCGGCAAGGCCTGGATGGGCATCATCAAGAATCGCTGCCAGAACGGCGACTTCTACTGGGTCAATGCTTATGTGACGCCAATCACCGAAAATGGCCGGGTAACGGGTTATGAATCGGTGCGGGTGAAACCAGATGCAGAGCAAGTGCGCAGGGCTACCGCGCTTTATGCGCGGATGCGCTCTGGTGCGTGGAAAAGCACGGACAGGAGCGGCTCGCGCTTATTGAAGTCTTTGGCCATCCCTGCGCTGGCCAGCGTGCTCGTGGCGGCGGCGTATTTCCTCATTTCCCCCGGCGTTGCCGCCGCTTGCGCAGTGGCTGCTTTTTTTGCGTCACAGGCCTATCACAACCGTCTGTCCGAGCACTTGCTGCTGCGTTTGCAAAATACGGTGCACGGGGCTTTTGATAGTGAACTCATCGCCCGCACCTATACCGACCTGACCGGAAAACCCGCCCAGATACAGATGGCGTTGATCAGTGAGCGCGCGCGAATTCGCACGGTGCTCAGCCGCCTTGCGGACTACGCTGACCATAGTTCAGA
>JBAYOI010000261.1:0-3565 GCA_041678365.1 Pigmentiphaga sp.
ACACGGCCGTCACCAGTTGCCTTGGCAGAACACCCAGGACCCGTACCGGATCTGGCTGTCCGAGATCATGCTGCAGCAGACCCAAGTAGCCACGGTCATCCCTTATTACGAGAAATTCCTGGCCACCTTCCCCACCGTGGCGGCCTTGGCCGCCGCGCCAGCGGAACAGGTCATGGCCTTGTGGGCGGGCCTCGGCTATTACACCCGCGCCCGCAATCTGCACGCCTGTGCGAAGCAGATCGTCACGGACTGGGGCGGGCGCTTTCCTCACACCGCGGCCACCATCGCCACCTTGCCGGGGATCGGCCCTTCCACCGCCGCGGCGATTGCCGCCTTTGCCTACGGCGAACGCAGCCCCATCATGGATGGCAACGTCAAGCGGGTCTTCACCCGCCATTTCGGGATTGATGGCGATCCGCAGAAACGAGCTGTTGAACAGCGGCTATGGGCGCTGGCCCATGCCCAGCTCCCGACGGAAGACGGACCCGGCATTGACGCGGACATGCGCGCCTATACCCAAGGCCTGATGGACCTGGGCGCCACGCTATGCAAACGCGGCAGCCCGGACTGCGGCCGCTGTCCGGTCAAGGAGTCCTGTGTGGCGCTGCGGGAAGCCCGGCAACATGAGCTGCCCACGCCGCGCAGCCGCAAGCCATTGCCGGAGCGCGAGACGCTGTTGCTACTGATCGAATGCAACGGCGCCGCCTGGGTTGAACCGCGTCCGAACGAAGGCATCTGGGGTGGCCTGTTCAGCCTGCCGGAGGCCATGGATACGCCAGCGCTGCGGCAAGCCTTGCTGGATCGCCAAATCAACAGCGCGCCGCCCATGGAAAAGCTGACGCCGCTGGTTCACACCTTCACGCATTTCCGGCTGACGATGCATCCGTACCGCGTGGTGCTGACAGCAGGGTCACCCGTGGGCGAGGGGCGCTGGCTGGCATACGCTGACGTGGCCGAAGCGGGTCTTCCCGCCCCGATCAAGAAACTGCTCGGCGCCTTGCCCCAGGAGTCGGACTTGTTCAGCGGCGCCTAGGCTTTTTTCATAGCATTGCGGTGGCGCTGAATACCCATCATGATGCCCGCCGCGCTACCCAGCGTCAGTAGCGCCGTGCCGCCGTAACTCATGAACGGCAGCGGCACGCCCACCACCGGCAGGATGCCGGTCACCATGCCAACATTGACGAAGACATAGACGAAAAACACCATCGTCAACGCCGAGGCCAGCAAACGGCTGAAGAAGGTCGAGGCATTTGAGGCGATGTGCAGCCCGCGCAGGATGAACAACAGGTACAAAAACAGCAGCAGGGCGTTGCCAACAAGACCGAACTCTTCCGCATAGACGGCAAAGATGAAGTCCGTGGTTCGTTCAGGAATGAAGTCCAGGTGGGTTTGGGTGCCCTGCATGAAGCCTTTGCCCAGCAGGCCTCCCGAGCCCACGGCAATGGCTGACTGGATGGTGTGAAAACCGCGGCCCAGCGGGTCCGAGCTGGGATCCAGCAAGGTGCAGACCCGGTTTTTCTGATACTGATGCAGCACCACCCAATCCACGCCCTCGGTGCATAGTCTGTCCTGCAAGACCAGCAGGGCGGTCAGGCCGATCGCGCCCACCAGGAAAATCGGAATCAGCAGCCGATAGCTGAGCCCGGCGAAGAACAGCACGAAGAAACCGGCGGCAAACACCAGCAATGCCGTCCCCAGATCCGGCTGATGTGCAATCAATCCGAAAGGAATCAGCATCAACACGCCGGCAACGACGAAATGAAAAGGCCGAATATTTTCCCGATGCTTGTGCAAATACCAGGCCACCATCATCGGCACGGCAATTTTCATCATTTCCGACGGCTGGATCCGGACGACGCCCAGGTTCAGCCAGCGCTGCGCCCCCTTGCTGATGTCGCCGAACAACTCCACGCCCACCAGCAGCAGCAAGCCGAACAAGTAGAAGGGGATGGTCAAACGCATCAAGGTCTGCGGCGAGAACTGGGCCAGCAGCCACATGGCGGCAAATGCCAAGCCGTAATTCCTCAGCTGATCAGCGAAGCGGCCATCAAAACCGCCGCCCGCTGAATACAGCGACAGCAGGCCAATGAAGGCGAAGGCCAGCAGCAACAGCAGCAACGGCGGATCGAAGACAAGAATACGGCTCAGGATGCGGGAACGGCGCGACGGATCGCTGAAGCGGGAATCATTCATGGAGCTTCTCCGTCAGACGTTGGCGGCGCATCAGGCTGGGGCTGAGGCTGGGGCTGGTGCCGATCAACCAGCCAATAGTCAAACGCCTTGCGCGCGATCGGCGCCGCCACCCGGCCGCCAAAGCCGGCATTTTCCACAATCAGGGCGATGGCAATCTTCGGCTGCTCGGCAGGCGCAAACGCCATGAACAGGGCATGGTCACGCAAATGCTCGGGCAAACGGGCGGCGTTGTAACGCTCCCCGGCGCGCAAGCTATAGACTTGCGCCGTGCCGGTCTTGCCCGCCGTGGAATAGGGCGCGCCCACAAAAGGCCGCGCCGCCGTGCCGCTGCGCGTCACCGCCGCCATGGCTTCCTTGATGTCGTCAACATGCTTCTGGTTCAGCGGAATCCGGTAACTTTCCTTTGGCACGGTCAGGGTTTCCTCGCCGGTTTTCGGATCCTGGATGGCTTTGACCAGATGGGGCTTCATATACACGCCGTCATTGGCCAGCACGGCCGTGGCCTGGGCCAATTGCAGCAAGGTAAAGGAGTTGTAGCCTTGGCCCACTCCCACGGATACGGTCTCACCCGAATACCAGCGCTGTTGCTCCGGCTTGGAAAAAGCCCGCTTTTTCCAAGCCGTTGACGGCAAGATGCCGGATTTTTCACCGAATAAGTCAATGCCGGTGATCTGGCCAAAGCCAAAGGGCTTCATGAAGTCATGAATGCGGTCCACCCCCAGATCAACGGCCAGCGAATAGAAATACGTATCCGAGGACACCACCAAGGCGCGGCGCATATCAATGTTCCCGTATGCCACTTCACCGGCATTGCGGTAACGCCGATTCACGAACTCGAAAAAGCCAGGGTCATGGATGGTTTGTGTCAGTGTGCGCTTACCTAGCTCCAATCCCGCCAACGCCATGAAAGGTTTATAGGTGGAGCCGATCGGGTAAGTGCCGTAGAGCGGACGGTTGATCAGCGGCCGATCCGGCGATTCATTCAGCGCTTTCCAGTTCTCAACGTCAATGCCGTCCACGAACAGGTTCGGGTCAAAGCTCGGACGTGATACGAAGGCCAGGATGTCGCCCGTGGCGGGCTCGATCGCCACCAAGGCGCCGCGGTGCTCGCCAAAGGCTTCCTCAATAATTTTCTGGAGCGACAAATCAATGGACAGCACCAGATTCTTGCCGGTCTCCGGCGGCGTGCGGGACAAGGTGCGGACGGCGCGTCCGGTGGCCGTCACTTCCACTTCCTCAATGCCCGTCTTGCCGTGCAGCGTCTCTTCATAATAGCGCTCCAGGCCTTCCTTGCCGATATGGCTGGAGCCCCGGTAATTGGCCAGACGCTCCGCCTTTTCCAGCCGCTCCTGGTCGCGCTCGGAAATACGGC
>JBAYOI010000262.1:0-3534 GCA_041678365.1 Pigmentiphaga sp.
ACAGGCGGGCCTGGCCTTGGGCGGTCAGGTATTGCACATTGGATTTCAAGAACTCAAGCCCTTCCGGCGTCAGAAAGGCAGCGCCGTAAGGCCGCGTGACGTGGAACCAGATCGTCACCGCCAACATCACCGCATTGGCGAGCGCCACAGGCCGGGTCAGCAAACCGATGGCAATCAGAAAGCCGCCAACAAACTGCATCACAGCCAGCAACGGCGAAAAGAACCAGCCGGGGTGGATACCCAGCACATTCTCAAAAAAACCAACCTGCGCCATGGGCGCAATAATCTTGGGCCACCCTTCCACCATCAGCAGTCCGCCGATGATGATCCGAAACGCCAGCCAGCCCACCGGCTGCGCAAACTGATGATAAAACGGCGCCAGAAAAGGCAGGATCAATCGCTCTCTTGGCGAAGCCGTCATTTCAGGTAAGTGGTTCATTGCAGCGTCCTTAATGGATAGCGCCTTTCGCGCACAGTGACCAGGAAACTTCATCATCCCATATGCGCCCTACATTCGGCTGAATACCCGACTACGCCACTAAGGAGCGCTGATCAATTCACCGCTGAGTGCATCCGGCCCCCCTCACTCAACTGGATCGGACACGCTTCAATGATTCAATTTTGGTATTGCCGCGAACCAAACTATGCATTGGATCTTTTGAACCAGAAAGCCGAACATTTCTTTCAGAGAGGAGACACGACACAACACCAATCATGAGGAAAAAACCATGATGCATAAAATCTTGTTCGGCGCTTTATGGCTGACGTTGCCGCTGGCGCACAGTACGGCGGGCGCGGCAGCCTATCCCCAGAAAACCGTTACGATTGTTGCCCCATTCGCCGCGGGCGGCGCCGCAGACACGGTGGCTCGCATCGTGGCCGGCAAGCTCGGCGAGAAAATCGGCCAGACCGTCATTGTGGAAAACCGGGCGGGCGCCAGTGGCGCCATTGGTTCGGCCCACGTGGCAGGCGCCACCCCAGACGGCTATACCTTGCTGGTCAACCTGGGCCCCCCGCATCAAACCGTCGGCCTGTTCAGCAAAGCCGTCCAATACGATCCCATTGAAGACTTCACCGCCATCACGCTTATCGCCACCGCGCCCCAGGCAGTGGTCGTCCCCGCCGCCTCCAAGATCAAGACCGCGCGAGACCTGCTGGAGGCCGCGCGCAGCAGTCCCAAAGGCATCACCTACGGCACCTCGGGCATCGGCACGTCCCAACACCTGGCGGGCCTGCTGCTGGCCAGTTCGCAAAAAGCGCCGATGACGCACATTGCCTATCGCGGCGGGTCCGCCGCGCTGGCCGACGTGGTGGGCGGCCAGGTTGACGCGGGCATTCTCGTGCTATCCAACGTCCTGCCGCATGTAGCCAACGGCAGGCTGCGCATGATCGGCCTGGTGGATGCCAATCGCAGCGCCAGCGCACCGGACATTCCCACGCTGGCGGAAAACGGCATCACGGACTTTTCCGTGCCGGACACCTGGGTCGGCCTGCTCGGCCCAGCCAAACTGCCCGCTGACGTCGTGCAGAAACTGTCCTCCGCGATGCAGGACGTCCTGAAAGAACCGGACGTCCGCCAACAGCTCACCCAGGCAGGCTATGACGTAAAAGGCGAAGGCTCCGATGCTTTCCGCAACACGCTCAAATCCGGCTTTGCCGTCTATCAACAAATCGTCGGCGAAGCAGGCATCAAGCCCGAATAACCCCACTCACTTCACAACCGGAAGCCCATGATTACCTCAAGCAGCCCCAAGCCCGAAGACATTCGGCTCACCATTGTGCTCACCTTTCTGATGGAGAACTGGTCTCCAGGCAAAGCGCCCCCCTACTCGCCGATGACCAGCCCGCCCAAGGCCGGTGCGATTGACCGCGCAGGCGTCAAGTGGTCCGATTACGGCGGCAAATCCGGCATGGCGAGGTTGGCGCATATTGCCCGCACGCATGGCGTCTCCGGCACCGCCTGCATCAATGCCCGGTCCGCCGAACTCTTCCCGGACACGGTCAAACACCTGGTCAACGCCGGGTTTGAAGTGGCGGGACATAACTACGCGCAAGACGAAGTGCTCTCCGGCATGGAGCGCGACGACGAAGCGCAACTGATCCAACGCTGCCTTGGCATTCTGGAGGACATCAGCGGCACGCGCCCCACCGGCTGGTTGAGCTCCACCATTGCCTGCACCGACAACACCGCGGAACTTCTGGCCCAGGAAAACCTGCTCTGGCATGGCGATTACAACGATATTGACCTGCCCATCCAGCTTGCCACCCCAGCAGGCAATATCGTTGCCATTCCCCATAGCGACTACGCCGACAACCGCGCACTGCGGGGCGCACCGGACTGGTGGTTCAACTGCTATCAACACTTGTTTGACTATCAGTACCGCAAGGAGCCGGGTTCCTTCATCAACATCACCATGCACGGCAACTTTGGCGGGCGGCCACTGATGGCCGCGCAACTGGACCGGCTGCTGAGCTACATTGGCCAGCATGACGGCGTCTGGATGCCCCGCCATGACGAGCTTGCCCATTGGATCAATCAACACGGCGCCCAGCACCAGGAGTACTTCGAACGCTATCCGCTCAAACCCGCTTAAACCCGAGCAGGCCGGTGTACGTGCATCGGCCTGTATGACTCACCCGTGGTTCACTCCTCTCTGAACGCGTCTTTGAGCACATCAATAAAGTTTGCCAGCGTCCGAGACGTATCCTTGCTTCTCCACGCCAGGAAAAACTCGCTGAACGTCTTCGTTTCCTTCAATGGAAAATACACCGCGTTCAAGACCTCCAGCTTGGTCATGGATTCCGGGACAATCGCCACCCCCACGCCCGAGGCCACCAGCCCCACCACCGTCGACATCGGGTCCGCCTCCTGCACAATGTTCGGGGAAAAACCCGCGGCGTCACACAGTTGGAGCATCTGCTCATAAATGGCGGGCGCTTCATGGCGGCTGAACGATACAAAGCGTTCCTCACCGAGGTCTTTCAACGACAACGCTGACCTTGAAGCCAGCGGATGATGCGCGGGCAACACCACATAGAACGCTTCCTTGAATAGGCTGAAGGTGCTCAATTCCGGGTGCGTGATGCTCTGCCTGATGATGCCCACATCCAGCTCTTCAGACAGCAAGCGCGCCACCTGCTTGGCCACCGTCAATTGCGTCAAGGACACATCCACTTCCGGGTAGCGGCGGCGGAACGCGCCAACGGAAGGCGGCACCTTCGTAAAAATGGTTGACCCCACAAAGCCGACCCGCAAGCGCCCGATTTCTCCCCGGGCCGCGCGCTGCGCCACCCCTGGCGCCGAGGCGGCCAGCTGCAGCATTTGGCGGGCGATCGGCAGCAGCGCGGCGCCGGCTTCCGTCAAGCGCACGGATTGCGGAGAACGCTCAAGCAGCGTCACGCCCACCGCGGATTCCAGATTGGCAATCTGTCTACTGAACGGCGGCTGGGAAATGTGCATGCGCCGCGCCGCCCGGTGGAAGTTCAGTTCCTCGGAAACGGCGACAAAACAGGCGAGTTGTTTGAGGTCCATGG
>JBAYOI010000263.1:0-3505 GCA_041678365.1 Pigmentiphaga sp.
CAATCCTCGATCACGTGCTTGACCATCAGGGACAAGGACGCCGCATGGAAGGTCACGGTTTTTCCCATCGTGACCACCTCGCCGAAGGCGCGGTACAGGCCGGTATTGAAATCGGTGGCCTCATTGACCAGCGCGGACCCGGACACGGACGCCAGCGTGGCGGCCTGTTCATCGGTAATGGACAGCAGACGGTGCCGGATGACCTCGAAGGTGATCGGATCAACGTCCTGTTTGTCATAGGTAAAGACTTCGCTCATGATGGATTCGCTCATTCCGGTTGAATAGTGATCAGGAAGTTGCCGTAGGGCTCCAGCTCGATGCTTTGGCCCGGCCCGACCACAATCGTCGTGTCCGGGCGTTCCACGATGCAGGGCCCGGCAATCGGCCGATTGACCTGGATGTCTCCGCTGCGATAGATGTCCGCTTCAATAAAATCAAACCCATAGAAGTAGACGGCGCGGCTGGATACCGGCTGATGGCTGCGCCCGCTGTCATTGACCTTCAGCGGCGCGGGCTTGATGACCGGCGAGGTGCCCGCCACGCGCAGCACGGTGAACTCAACGCCGGACGAACGCAGGGCGGTATTTTTTCCGTAGATTTTTTCGTACTGGACCTCGAAGTCATCCACCATCCGGTCAACGTCCTCGGCGCTCAGCACGCCCAGCGGCACCTCGATGCCGATTTCATGAACCTGCTGCCGGAAACGCAGCCCGACAAAGCGCCGCAGCGCCGCCTGCTGGCCCAGCACGGAAAAGGTGCGCTGCTCCAATTGATTGAATTGCGCATTCATCTCCGCCACGTCGATAAAATCCGACGCGCGCTTGAATCGCGCAGGCGCATGCTGGCCGAATGCAATCGAGAAACTGCGATGGCGATCACCGGTCACGGTGCCGAACGCGGAGTGGGCCGGGCCGGTGTTCGGCACGACGATGGTGGAAATGCCCGCCACCGACGCATACTGGTGCGCATGCGTGGCGCCCGCGCCGCCATAGGCCATCAAGACAAAGTCACGCGGATCGTAGCCTGCCCGCAGCGTGACCCGGCGCAGCAAATCCGCCATCTGGTTGTTCGCCACTTCGCGGATGCCGGCGGCGGCCTCATTGACGCTGATGCCCAGCGGCTCCGCAATGAACTTCTGGATGGACAGGCGGGCGGCTTCAACGTCCAGCGCCATGCGGCCGCCCAGGAAGTATTTCGGATCAATGATGCCAAGCACAATGTCGGCATCGGTAATGGTCGGCTCCTCACCGCCCCGGCCATAGCACACCGGGCCGGGCACTGAACCCGCGCTTTCCGGGCCCACGGTCAGGTGGCCATCGCTGACGCGGGCGATCGAGCCGCCGCCCGCGCCAATGGCGGTCACCTTGATGGTGGGCAGCGCCACGTGGAAGCGCCCGACCTCGCGCACGCTTTCCAGCAACGGAGACCCTTCAACAATCAGGCCCACGTCAAAACTCGTGCCGCCCATGTCCGCGGTCAGGATATTGTCATAGCCCAGCAAGGCGCCCAGCTTCTGCGACGCCAGCACGCCGCCGGCGGGTCCGGAGGTCAGCAAGTTCGCCGCTTGGTAAGCCGCTTCCTCGGCGGGCAGCACGCCGCCGCCGGACTCCATGATGGAGATGGCGCCGTCATAGCCCAGCGTGCGGATGGACTGCTCCAGGCCGTTGATGTAGCGGTGAATCACCGGCCCCAGGTAGGCATTGATCGACGTGGTGGAAGTGCGTTCATACTCGCCCAGGATGGGCACGAAGCTGGATGATGCCGTGGTGAACAGATGCGGCGCTTCTTCTTCGATCATTTCAACCAGCCGCGCTTCATGCGCAGGGTTTCGGAACGACCACAGCAGGGAAATGGCAATCGCTTCGACCCCTTGGTCCAGCAAGGCCCGGATCGCGCGCCGCGCGTCCGCTTCATCCAGCGGCACGATGACTTCGCCTTTATAGTCAACGCGTTCGTTCACGCCCTGGATCAAGTCCATCGGGATGATCTGGTCCGGGGTCCGTCGGCGCGAAAAATGCGAAATCTCATGGCTCGGCATGCCCACCCAGCCCCCCATGGCGCGCTGGATCCTCAAGGTATCTTCAAAACCGCGCGTGGTCAGCAGGCCGGTTTTTGCGCCCTTGCGCTCAATGAAGGCATTGGTTGCCGCGGTGGTGCCGTGCGCGAAGTACTGAAGCTCGGCCACCATGTCCTCCAAGGACTTGCCCACGTCTTCAGCCGCAATCTTCATTGCATCAATAACGCCGCGCGTGCGGTCGTCCGGAGTGGTGGGCGCTTTGTAAATATTCACTTCTCCGGATTCAGTCATATAGACCAGATCGGTAAAAGTGCCGCCAATGTCTGTCCCAATAAATGCCACGCTTTGTCTCCTGGTGCGTTTTGCTCGTTAATTCCAATAGTACATAATATAGTACGTTTAGAACTTTAAAACACCAAGGGTTTACAGCAGGGCGATAAAAAAGGGCAGCAATAAAAGAACCGCCCTTCGCTGAGCATCCAGCGAAGGGCGGTTTCGGGAGCGACGGTGGCCCGGTCTTAGCGCAGCGCCATATAGGCCGCCAGCCCCAGCAGCAATACCCCGAACGCTCTCTTCAACTGCTTGACGTTCATGCGATGGGCCGCATGGGCGCCAAGCGGCGCGAACAGCACACTGCACACGGAGATCACGAGAATGGTTGGCCAATGCAGGTAGCCAACGGTATTCGGCAGGCTTTCCACCCGACCCCACCCACTGACCACATAGCCCACGGTGCCCGCCACCGCAATCGGAAAGCCAAGCGCGGCCGAGGTGGCGACGGCGCGGTGGATGGCCACATTGCACCAGACCATGAACGGCACGGACAGGAAACCGCCGCCGGCGCCCACCAGCGCCGACAGCACACCAATGCCAACGCCCACGCCTGCCTGTCCCGCTTTGCCAGGCAGCATCCTGCCCGGAGACGGTTTCTTGTCCAGCAACATCTGGAAGCCGGAATAACCGACGAACACCGCAAAAAACCAGGCCATCCATTGGCCCGGAATAAAGCGCGCGAACTGCGCGCCGATCAGCGCGCCCGCCACCAGGCCCGGCGCCACGCTGCGGACGATGCTCCATTCGATCGCGCCTCGGCTGTGATGCGCCCGGATTGATGACAGCGAAGTCAGCATGATGGTTGCCAGTGACGAAGCAATCGCCACCTTGACCAAGTCACCGCCGCTCATGCCCAACAGCGCAAACACCCAGGTCAGCGCGGGCACCAGGAACATACCGCCGCCAATCCCAAGCAAACCAGCCAGAAAGCCACCCATTGCGCCAAGCGGCAGCAACAACAAAGCAAGAGATAAGGTCATGATGTAGAAAGCAAGTGCTTAAAAACCCAGCGCCGCCGCTTGCAGCTTTGCCTGGCGGATGATCGAGTAGGCCGCCAACGCCGAGGTTTTCGGGTTGCTGGACAAAGGCAGGGCTTCCACCTTCACTTCCATGCGTCCGAAAGCGCCGCTGGCGGTAATGAGATGCGTGTTGCGG
>JBAYOI010000264.1:0-3472 GCA_041678365.1 Pigmentiphaga sp.
CTGGCGCTGGACTCCCGCAAGATCTCCTTCAGCGTTTCAACGCTGCGCGCATCTTGCAAGCCGCTGGAGACGTCCAATAAGCCCGATTCGTTCACGCTTGACCTCTTCTGCTTGAAATCTCAACTTAATTGTATTAAACATTACATACTACATAGTAAATATCACACACACCATACTTTACTTACGATAATCATCCATTATCGTAAGTAAAGCGCGATCGGATGACAACCGGGAAGGGAAAGGCATGAGCAAAATCGGGGTGCAGTCGGCGGATGTCTGGGAAGCGGCGGATCGCGTGCTGATGAGCGGCCAGCGGCCCACCATTGAACGGGTTCGCCAGGATCTGGGCCGAGGGTCGCCCAATACGGTCGGACCGCATCTGGATGCGTGGTATCAACAGCTGGGCCAGCGCCTGCACGCGGCCACGGCGCCGGAAAGCAGTGAAGCTGCAATGCCCGCCGCGCTCCAGGACTTGGTCAAGGAGCTCTGGCAGACCGCGCGGCAGCAGGCCGGGCAGCAGGTTGAGCAGAAGAACCGGCAGGTTGAAGCCGGGTTGGCCGAGCAAGGCCGCCTGCTGGAGCAGGCCCAACAGGAAACCATGCAACAGCAACAGCAGCTTCAGCAGCGCGAAGCGGATCTGAATGCGCATATTGTCTTGTTGCAGGAACAGCTCAAGTTGGCCGATCAGCGCCTGGATGAAAGCCTGCGTATTCAGACGGAAAAAGAAGTGCAGTTGGAGTCGGCCCGGCGCGCCAACGCGGAGATCGGCAATAAAAAGCAGGTGCTTGAGGCGGAGATCCTGCGCTTGCGCGATGAGCACGAGGCCGCATTACGGCAGCTCTCCAGTGAACATCACCGGCAATTGACGCGCTGGATGGCGGAAGTGGACCGGGCGCGGCAGGAGAAAAAGCAGCTGGAAAGCGAATCGGCCCAGGCGCTGGCGGCACTGAAGCAGGCCATCGAACAGCAGGAAGCCGGGCACCGGCAGGCCCGGCACGCGCTGGAAGCGCAGCTGGCGGCAGCGCTGGAAAGCAGTCAGCGCCATCAACAGCAATGGAGAGAGGCCCTCAAGCTGAACCAGCAACAGCAGCAGGAGCGGGAGCAGCTTCAGCAACGCATTGAAATGCTGAACCGGCAGCAGATGAACGCCAAGGAACTGTTTGCCCAGTTTGCCGTCAGCGTGAACGCCAGTCTTGCGGCGCGGCGCGAACCGCGTCAGCAGCAGGGCGGTCGGCAACAAACAGCAACTGACAGTGAACCGGCGAGCGGGTCCGCTGAGCGTCTGGACTGAGTTGCCGATACAATGCGGCTCAATACTCTCTTAAACGTCAAGGCATAACATGACTCAACTCTCCAACCCCGTCGATCCCGAAAGCGCCGCCATCAAGAAAACCGTCACGATCGGATATGCCTTGTATGCGCTGTCCTTGGTCGTCGGCATTTCCGCGCTGGTGGCCATCGTGCTGAACTACATCAAGCGCGAGGATGCGCGCGGCACGTGGCTGGAAAGCCATTTCACCTGGCAGATCAAGACCTTCTGGTGGTCACTCGGCCTGTTTGTGCTGGGCGGATTGACCACCGTCATTGGCGTGGGGTTCATTATTTTGTTCGGCACGTTGATCTGGTACATCTATCGGATCGTCAAAGGATGGCTGGCTTTGACCGAGAACAAAGCAATCGCTTAAAGAGGGTTTAGCGTCCCGTTTTATCAGGCACAATACCAAGCGTTGTTTCAACGGCTTGCCCGCAGGGTTTCACCTTGCGGGCAAGCCGTTCGTCCGCTGGCCTGGCCAGCCCCATGCTTCCCTTATCTTTCCATTGGATTGTGCCGCCCATGTTCTTCCGTCGTTCCGCCACCACCCAGCAGCAGGACACCATCCGGCAACTGGAAACCGCCTTGCAGCAAGCTAATCAAAAAATTGAGCAATTGGACCTGCAAGTGCGGGACAGCCGCCAGGCGGCGCAGCAAGCGGTCTCCGCGCTGGACGGAACCCAGCGCGTGCTGGCCCAGTTCTCCACTTTCTTTCAGTCTTTGGAAATGACCCAGGCTTCGTTGGGCGAGCTGGTGAAGCGCATGGCGGAAGAGCGTGAAAAAGCCGTCAAGGCCCAAGGAATTTCCTTTAATAGTCAAGGAGCTATTGACAATATCTCAAGTAATTTAGAGGTACTGTCAACGGCCTCTCAGGAGGCCGCCAACCAAGTTGGAGAGCTGGATCAGCAGGCGCAGAAAGTGGGCGGCATCCTCCAGATGATCAAGGAAATCTCGGACCAGACCAATCTGCTGGCGCTGAACGCCGCGATTGAAGCGGCCAGGGCGGGGGATGCGGGCCGCGGCTTTGCCGTGGTGGCCGATGAGGTCCGGAAGCTGGCGCAGCGCACGGGCGACGCCACGTCGGAGATCTCCGGACTGGTCGAGCAGATCCGGCTGGAGAGCACGGAAAGCCGGGACAAGATCAGCGCCTTGGCGGCGCAAGCCTCGCATTTCAGCGCGGACGGCGAATCCGCATCTGACACGATCAAAACCTTGCTGGAGATGTCCTCTAGTTCGGAAACGTCGGTGGCGCAGGCTGCTTTGCGTAGTTTGTGCGAACTGTTGAAAGTGGACCATCTGCTGTACAAATTCCGCGTCTACAAAGTCTTGTTCGGCTTGTCAGAGGAAACCATTGACGATTTCGTCACGCATAAGCAATGCCGCCTGGGTAAATGGTATTACGAGGGCGAAGGCAAAACCAAGCATCAGGACCTGCCTGCCTACCAGGCGCTTGAACTGCCACACCAGTCTGTCCATGACGCGGCCTTCGCCGCCTTGCGCGCGCGGGAATCTGGCAATACCAACGCCATGGTGGACGCGGTGGCCCAGATGGAGCAAAGTAGCTTGAAAGTCCAGCAGGCGCTGGAAGACATTGCACAGACAGCCGAGCACTGACACGAGAAGCCATCCTTTAAGAAAACAGGCGGCGCAACATGCGTGCCAAGCAAGCAGAGAACGGCAAGCGGGCATAGTCGGCGGGCCTGGGACAGAGCAGATTGGTGAGGTGGGCGTATTCGATTAGAATGCGTCGCAATGACACTTTACATAATACACATTATGCGTTCATTAGAGATAAAGAAAGAAGGCGGATACAAGCTGGTATTTCCGCCCGTCTCTCCAGTCTTGCCGTTTGCTCAGCGCGCCTCGCGTTTCAAAATCGCCAGTTCCGGTTTTGGGCCCGTTGCCTTGCCGGTGATCGGCGGCTTCGGCAGCGTGGCTTCGCCGGGTTCAATGATGAACCGATGCGACAAGGCATACCAGCGCTCGGGCTGTTGGCCATCCGGTGTGGCTTCTCCTTCGTGCAGCACATATTGACCAACCAGGGCTTGGGTCACGCCAAATTGCACGTCTGTTTCCAGGTTCGGATCGTCGTGCGAATACACTTGCGCGAACTGGGTCTTGAAACCCGGTTTGTAGATCATGAAGTGGATGTGCGCCGGC
>JBAYOI010000265.1:0-3444 GCA_041678365.1 Pigmentiphaga sp.
GCAAAAGCCATTGAATTTGATGATGTGCTGAAGATGGGCCGGACGCAGCTTCAGGACGCGGTGCCAATGACGCTGGGCCAGGAATTCAGGACGTATGGCGTCATGTTGGGCGAAGATGAGTCCCATTTGGCGCAGGTTGTTGAATTGATGCACGAGGTCAACCTGGGCGCCACCGCCATCGGCACCGGGATCAACACCGATCCGGACTACAGCCCGCTGGCCGTCCGCTATCTGGCCGAAGTGACCGGTTTGCCGCTGACGCCCGCGCCGAACATGGTGGAAGCCACGCAGGACACCGGGGATTTTGTTCAGGTCTCCGGGGTATTGAAGCGTGTGGCCACCAAGCTGTCCAAGGTCTGCAATGACTTGCGGCTGCTGTCGTCGGGCCCGCAGTCCGGCCTGTGGGAAATCAACCTGCCCGAGCGCGCCGCCGGCAGCTCCATCATGCCTGGCAAGGTCAATCCGATCATTCCGGAAGTGGTCAACCAGATTGCGTTTGAGGTGGTCGGCAATGACATGGCCATCACCATGGCCTCGGAAGGCGGCCAGTTGCAGTTGAACGCGTTCGAACCCGTCATCGCCTGGAGCCTGGCCAAGAGCATTGCCCACCTGGAAGCCGGCTGCCGCACGCTGGCGGACAACTGCGTGGTTGGCATCACCGCGAACCGCGAACATCTGGCGGCTGCCGTTGCTCGCTCGGCCGGCCTTGCCACGGCACTGAATCCGGTGCTCGGCTATGAAATCGCCACCCGCATTGCGCGCAATGCGATGAAAACCGGCAAGCCGGTCCGCGAACTGGTCCGGGAGTTGGGCCTGCTTGACGAGGAAACGCTGGAAAGCGTGCTGCGCCCGGAGGTGCTGACCCGTCCCTACCGCTACATCAAGAAAGACTGAGCACGCGGCGGCGCCGCGCCTTTGCTTGAAGAACGCCGACCTCAGTCGGCGTTTTTTGCCTTGAGGCGGCCCGGTTTTCTGCTATTTTCGAAGCTACCGCCTTCAGAGCGGGTGAGGAGCAAGAAAACATGGAGCGTGCGTGGTTATCCCATTACCCAACGGGGGTCGGCGCGGAGATTGATCCGGATGCCTATCCGCATTTGACCGCCTTGTTGCAGGCAACCCTGTCCAAGCATGCCGAACAGCCCGCCTTTTCCAGCTTTGGCCGCAGCCTGAGTTTCCAGGCCCTGGATGACAAGTCCACGCGCTTTGCGGCCTGGCTGCAAGGGCAGGGGCTGAAGCCCGGTGACCGGGTGGCGCTGATGATGCCGAATCTGTTGCAGTATCCGGTTGCCTTGATCGGCGTTTTGAAGGCGGGGATGACGGTGGTCAACGTCAACCCGCTCTATACCGACACCGAATTGGCCCATCAATTGCGCGATAGCGGCGCCAAGTTGATTGTCATCCTGGAGAACTTCGCCGCCACGCTGCAAGCCTGCCTGGCTCAGACGCCGATCGAGCGGGTGCTGATTACGCGGGTCGGGGACGAGCTCGGGGTGAAGGGCTGGGCCATCAATACCTGGCTGAAACTTGGACAGCGCAAGATACCCGCCTATCAGCTGCCGGACGCCCAGTTCTATCCTCAGGCCCTTGCCAATCCGCCAGAACGTTTCGTGCCTCCGCGCCTGCGGGGCGAGGACCTGGCTTTTTTACAGTACACCGGCGGAACGACCGGGGTGTCGAAGGGCGCGGCGCTGACGCATCGGAATATGGTGGCCAATGTGCTGCAATGCGCGGCCTGGATGGTGGGCGGCTCGGAAGCGCAAGGTCCAGAAGCGCAAGGCCCGGAAGCCCCTGTTTTTGTCTGCGCGCTGCCGCTCTACCATATCTTCGGGCTGACGGCCTGCTGTCTGCTCGGCCTGCACGTGGGTGGCATGAGCCTGCTGATGGTGAACCCGCGGGATCTGCGGGCCGTGGTCAAGGTGTTGAAGGCGCACCGCTTCACCCATTTCCCCGGCGTGAATACCTTGTTCAAAGCCTTGCTGGGCCACCCGGCGTTTGCATCGCTGGATTTTTCTTCTTTGCGGGTGACGGTGGGCGGAGGCATGGCGGTGCATCAAGAGGTGGCAAGACGATGGAAACGCCTGACCGGCTGCGTGCTGAGCGAAGGCTATGGCTTGTCTGAGATGGCGCCCGTGGTGATGTGTACGCCAATCAATGATGACCGCTATTTGGGAACGATCGGCTTTCCCTTGCCTTCCACGGATGCCAAGGTGCTGGATCCGGCGGGGCGGCCGCTTGGACCTGGCCAGGAGGGGGAACTGGCGGTGCGCGGGCCGCAGCGCATGTCGGGCTACTGGCAAGCCGAGGAAGAAACCGGGCGCGTCCTGACGCCGGATGGATATTTATTGACCGGGGATATTGCGATTGCGCAGGAAGATGGCAGTTTCCGCCTGGTGGACCGTAAAAAGGATATGGTCATCGTTTCGGGGTTTAATGTGTATCCATCAGAGGTGGAGGCCGTGGTGGAAGGCTGCCCGGGGGTCAAGGAATGCGCAGCCATCGGGGTGCCGGACGAGCATGCCGGCGAGGTGATCAAGCTGTTCGTGATCGCCGAGTCGGCGTCGCTGGACACGGAAACCGTGCAACGCTATTGTCGGCAACATCTGACGGGTTATAAACGGCCCAGGCAGATTGAGTTCGTATCGAACCTGCCCCGGTCTTCAGTAGGTAAAATTCTGCGTCGGGCTTTGCGCTAGCCCCAGTACAACAAGGATGCACCATGGCGTTTGCAAAGCATTGGCCCGCGGTTTCCGGATGGCGGCGTTGCTGCCTGTCGGGTTTGACGGCGGTGGTTTTCGGTATGGCCTCGGCCGCCGCCCAGGCGGGCCTGAGTTTTCAACTGGATCGCGCCCAGGCTGTGCCGGGCGGCACCTTTCAGGTAGTGGGGCTGTTCGCCAATGACGGCAACACGGCGGAAGTCTGGCAGCTGCCGCCGGAGCTGGTGCTGCAATGGCGCGGGGTGCACGGAGAGACCCTGCGCTCGATCGCGCGGCTGGAGCGTGAGGCGGGTGCTCTGAACATTCCGGTGGGGCAGTTCGCCCAGGCGCGCTGGAACGCGACGGTGCCGGACAGGGTGAACGGTCTGCAGGCCATCCATATCGAAGGGCACCCGACGCTGCTGGCGCTGGAGACGGCGGCGGATCTGGCGGACTCGGTGCTTGCGCAACAGGCGCAAGGGCCGGTGATCGATCCAGAGACCGGGCAGCCGGTTCGGGTGGCAACGCCGTCGGTCATCCTGACCGAGCAGTCGGTCAGCTCGCAGCGGCTGGCCGGCGCGGCATCGCCGCTGGCGGCGCTGGATGATTCGGAGCAGGCGCTGATGGACCATCTGCGCAGTGCGATGTCGCCGTATGAGCCGGTCTATTTCAGCTTCGGCGCAAAGGATGACTTTCATGCGCGTTTTCAGTTGAGCTTCAAGTACCGGCTGATTTCGCCGTCGGCCGATCC
>JBAYOI010000266.1:0-3392 GCA_041678365.1 Pigmentiphaga sp.
CATGACCAGATTCAGTTCATCCAGCTGGCAGGCAAGCGCGCGTTCACAGCCGCGCTCATTCGGTACCAGCGCGCTATAAAGCACGCCGGGTTCGCGGTGAATGCCCGCCAACACCTGCTCGGCATCGGCCAGGGCGGGAATGGCCTTCGGGGAAACGAAAGACGTGACCTCGATTTTGTGCAGGCCGCTGCGGCTTAGCGCATCGACCAACGCGATTTTCTGCCCGGTGGGAATGAAGTCCGGCTCGTTTTGCAGCCCGTCGCGGGGGGCGACGTCCTGGATGAAAAGCCGGTTTGGTGCGAGGTCAAACATAGAGGATTCGCCTGCTCAGATGATGCCCGCGGCGCGCAGCTGATTGACTTGCTCCGCCGTGACGCCAATCGACTCCAGTATTTCTGCGTTGTGCTCGCCGAGCTCTGGACCCAGCCATTTCACCCTGCCGGGCGTGGCGCTGAGCTTCGGAACGATGCCGGGGAAAAGGGTTTCGGTGCCGTCCGGCAGTGTGCCGCGCAGCAGCATCTCACGGTGTTGATAGTGCTCGTCGTTGAGGATGTCTTCAGCTGTATAAATGCGTCCGCTCGGCACGTCGGCCTGATCAAGAATCCGCAGCACGTCTTCCAGCTTGCGTTGACTGGCCCACTCTCCAATGATTTGATCGATCATCTTTGTGTGTTGGACGCGTCCGGCATTGTTTTGCAGGTCTGCCGACGCAGCCAGGTCAGGGCGGTCAATGGCGTGCATCAGCCGCTTGAAAATACCGTCGCCATTACCGGCAATGACGACGTAATGGCCGTCGCCGCAGGCATAGGTGTTGGATGGAACGATGCCGGGCAAGGCCGAGCCCGTCCGCTCTCGTATCTGGCCGGCCAGGTCGCACTCCGGGACCAGGCTTTCCATGACGGCGAACACTGCTTCATACAGCGCGACATCGATCACCTGCCCGGTGCCGCCCGCCTGTTCGCGGTGCCGCAGGGCCATCATGATGCCGATCGTGGCATACAGCGAGGCGAGGGTGTCGCCCAGGCTTACACCGACCCGGACCGGCGCGCGATCCGGATAGCCGGTCACGTAGCGGAGGCCGCCCATGCACTCGGCAATGGCGGCAAATCCAGGGCGTTGGCTGGCTGGGCCGGTTTGCCCATAGCCGGAGATGCGCGCCATGATCAGTCCCGGATTCTCCTTGGACAGCGTGTCCCAGCCAAGATTCCACTTTTCCAGTGTGCCCGGTCGGAAGTTTTCGATCAGCACGTCGGCTTCAGCCGCCAGACGCCGGACGATCTCCTGCCCCGCCTGCGTTTTCAGGTCAAGGGTGAGGGACTTCTTGTTGCGGCTCTGTATATACCACCATAAGGATGTGCCCTGGTGGAGGTGCCGCCAGTTCCTCAACGGGTCGCCGTCCTTCGGCGATTCCACCTTGATGACTTCCGCTCCGAACTGGGCCAGCAAGGAGCCCGCATAGGGGCCCGCAATCAATGAGCCGAGCTCCAGGACCTTGACTCCTGCCAACGCGTCTTTGTGCATGGACGGCCCGCTTGTTGATGCCTCTTCGTTCGTCATGACCCGAGGGCCGCCTTCCGCTTCCACAACTCCCAAGGGCGCTCGACCGTGGCGGACACAGCAGCATCGGCGGTTTCCGCTTCCGCATCATCAAGAAAGATGATGTCGCCGCCCAGGGCGATGGCTTTTTGTTGGAGGGCGGAGTTGGTTTCGGTGTACATGGCCCGATAAACCGCCATCTGCACCGTGGCGCCCACCGCAACAAAGCCATGGCCGCGCATCAGCGCGACATTGCGCGTGCCCAGGGTCTTGGCAAGTTCTTCGCCATGGTCACAGTTGCGGATCAGCAGATCCGTGGTGCCAAAGCGGGTGCGGATGTCGAACACCGGCGCGCCGCCGGACAAAAAACCCGCCATATGACAGATCGGCCTGAGCTGAACGGACGAGGCGGTGAACGGCACCACGGACGGGGAATGGCTGTGGACGATGGCGTGCACGTCCGGTCTTGCCCGGTAGATTTCCCCATGGATGAAGCGTTCAATGTACGGTTTGCGGTCATCGTTGCCAACGACGTTCGAGTCCTGGTCGAACGCCATGATGTCATCCGCGGTGATCAGTTCCGGCGCACGCGAACGCGACAGCAGGTAATGATCCGGGCGGGAAGGGTGGCGCACGCTGACGTGTCCATATCCGTCCAGCACTTCGTAATGAGCCAGGATGCGGTTTGCCGTGGCAAGATCGTCAAGCAAGGCGGAGGGAACATCAGAAAGCGGACGGTTGGCTGAACTGAGGGACATGCACTTTCCTTTCAATACGATGAGAAACAGCGTTATTCAAGACTGATGTTGGCGCTTTTGACCAGTTCGGAATAGACCTTCAGGTCTTGTTGTACTTGTTGCGTGAAGGCTTCCGCGCCGCGCGCATCGATTTCATAATACCGGGCATTGAGCTCTTTGCGGAAAGCCGGATCCTCAAGCACTTTCAACGAAGCCTGTTCCAGGCGCTTGATAATGGCGGCGGGGGTATTGGCGGGGGCAAACAGGCCGAACCAGACCGTGAGATCCATGTCTTTGAAGAGCGGGTTCTCAGCCATGGCGGGGATCTCCGGCATGAAAGAGAGGCGCTGTTTGGACGTGACGGCCAGTACTTTGGCTTTATTGGCCGCCACATGCGGCGCCAGGTTGGGAATGGTGCTGAATACGATCGGCACTTGATTGCCGACGCCCGCCGTCACCGCAGGCGCGCAACCATTGAAGGGCACGTGGACGAGATCGGTCCCCGCTTGCTGGTTGAAGGCGGCGCCGGACAGGTGCTGCGGCGATCCGTTACCGCAAGACGCGTAACTGGCTTCCTTGGGATTGGCCTTCACGAAGCTCAGCAGCTCCTCCAGGTTGTTGGCCGACACGCCGGACCCGATGCCGATCGCCACCGGCGAAGACACCAACTGCGTGACGGGCAGAAGATCCTTGCTCAGGTTGTAGCCGCGTGACATGCCCAGCGCGGCGTTGATGGAAATGGTGTTGTTGTTGATCAGCAGGGTATAGCCGTCCGGCGCGGACCGCGAGACATAGGCCGAGCCGATGTCGCCATTGGCGCCAGCGCGGTTGTCAACAATGATGGATTGGCCGTTCAGATGCTGGGACAGGTTTTTGCTGACCAGCCGGGCAATGGTGTCGGCGCCGCCGCCCGCCTGATAGGGAACAATGATGGTGATGGGGCGGGCGGGGTAGTTTTGTGCCGCATCCGTTTGGGCGAGTAGCGGGAAGCTCAGGCTGGTCAGGACCAGGCCACCAAGCAGGGTGGGGCGAATGCAGGATTTCATGAGGTGTCTCCAAGTTTGGGTGTTTTTTTATGCATAAAGTAGGGAGAAATGAAAGATTGCGCAATCGCACAGG
>JBAYOI010000267.1:0-3347 GCA_041678365.1 Pigmentiphaga sp.
TTCTCGGGCAGCGGCACCACCGTCAATGTCAGCATCGCCACCGAACGGGATTACCTGCCCGACACGCTGGCCTTGGTATTCACCTTGCTGCGCGAGTCGAACTTCCCCGCTGACCAGCTGGATGAGTTGCGGCGCAAAACGCTGAGCGCGATTGAAACGGCCCGGGAAGAGCCCACCAGCCTAGCTTCGCATACCTTGAATCGTCACAGCAACCACTGGGAGCCCGGTGACATCCGCTACACGCCGAGCTTCGATGAACAGGAGGAAGCGGTCAACGCGCTCAAGCGTGAAGATCTGGCGGCCTTCCATCAACGCTTCTACGGCGCAGGCCGTCTGAGCATGACGGCGGTTGGCGACTTTGATCCGGAAGCCGTTGAAAAAGCGGTGGTTGACGGGGTCAAGGGATGGCAGCGCGCCCCGGCTTACACGCGGGTGCCCATGCCTTATCAGCCGGTGGAGCCGAAGCGGTTCGTCCTTGAAGTTCCGGACAAGGCCAATGCCTTCTATGTTGCCGCCTTGCCGGTGCGGATGCAGGATACCGATCCCGACTACCCGGCCGCCCTGATGGCCAACTACCTGCTCGGCAGCTCGGCCACCTCCCGGCTCTGGAACCGGATCCGCGAAACCGAGGGCTTGTCCTACGATGTGCGCAGCCAGTTCACGGTGTCCTCGTATGAACCGTCCGGTTCGCTGGCCATGTATGCCATTTACGCAGCCAGCAACCGCGACCAGCTTGAACAGGCTTTCCAGCAGGAGCTGGACAAAGCGCTGAAGGAAGGCTTCACCGAGCAGGAAGTGAAGGACGGCATTGCCGCCTTGCTGAATCAGCGAAAACTCAGCCGCGCGCAAGACAACCGCCTGGCCTCAACCTGGAGCACCTACCTGGAACTTGGCCGCAGTTTTGCCGACTCCGAGAAGCTGGATCAACAGTTGGCGGCGCTGACCGTTGAGGAAGTCAACCAGGCCTTGCGCAAAATCCTGGATCCGAAAGCACTGAGCAGCGTAATGGCGGGGTCGTTCAACACCCCCTGATTTCGTGGCTCGCCTGACAGCGTCCAGGGGAGGACGCTGTCAGGCCCTCCAGAAGAACCTCAGCCTATCCAGGACACCGCGGATCCGGCTCCGCCGGGCCGCCGGTGCTGCCCCTTGTGGGATGAGCCCGGACATCAAGTAGCCCTTGAGGGCTGCTTGATGCCTGGCGAATCCGAGCGGCTTGCAAGCCGCGAGGTGGGGGCGCGTAAGCGGGTAGGGGTGGGCCTATCAACACAACCAGACATTCGGCGACTCGACTTCGGACAACATTTCTTCAATGAAGACCTGGATCTTGGCGCTGGGCTTGAACAGGGCCCTCAACAAATAAATACCGGCCGTGTCCTGGCTTGGCAGGTCAGGCAAAGTCAGCTCTTCAAGCAAGCCCGCCTGGATGTCAGGTCCCACCACCCAATCCGGCAGGCGGGCAATGCCGCTGCCGCCCAGCGCCATCAGCCGCTGCACGTCGTAGTCATCGGCCTCCATGATGTAGCGCGCCTGGCCGGCCAGCCCGCCATCAATCACTTCGCGCCATCCCAGTCGGCTTGAACGGTGACGCTTATCGATCAAACGATGCTGCATCAACGCTTCAGCGCTGTCAGGCAGTCCGAAGCGGGAGAAGTAACGGGGCGAGGCGCACATCACAAAGCGTTGCGTGCCGAGCTTCGTGGCGACCAGGCTGCTGTCGGGCTGCGCGCCGAAACGAATGGCAATGTCCTGCCGCTCCACGGTGGGTGCCACCAGATTTTCCGTCAGATCGAGATCCACGTGCAGGTCCGGATATTTTTCAAAGAGACGGTTCAGGCAAGGCACGACGTAACGCCGCCCGAAGGTGGGAAAACAGCTGACTTGCAGGATGCCCTGCACCTCATTTTCATAGGACGCCACTTCGCTCTTGGCATCGGCGAACGCTTTCAGGATGCCGAGCGCACGCCGAAAAAACAGCTCGCCCGCCGGCGTCGGCTTGATCGACCGGGTTGACCGGATCAACAGCGGGACGCCAAGCTCTTTTTCCAGCGTGTCAATCTGGCGTGAGATGGACGACGCCGCCTTGCCGCGCTGACGCGCCACCACGGAGAAAGAACCGGCGTGCAGGGTATCAACGAACACGCCCAGCAGCTCGATGGATCTTGATTCCATTTATGCACCTGATGCAAAGGTCTTTAGCTCCCACCCGCATTGTTCTGGCCATGCAGCGTCAATATCATGATGGAAAAATCTATTTGAGCATTTTTTGCAAAGGATGACCATGAGCCCTGCCTACAAGGATGCCTGCCTTTTCATTGATGGGGAGTGGATTCCCGCCGCCGCGCGCGACACCTCTCCCGTCATCAACCCCGCCACCGGCGAGACCATCGGGCACGTGCCGCATGCCACGCAAGCCGACCTGGAGCGGGCGATTGCGTCCACGCAGCGCGGCTTCAAGGTGTGGAAAAAGACCTCCGCCTACGAACGGGCGAAAGTCCTCAGGAAAACGGCGGCACTGCTGCGCGAGCGCAGTGAGGCGATCGCCACCCTGTTGACGCTCGAACAGGGCAAGCCCTTGTTCGAAGCGCGCTATGAGCTGGCCAGCTCGGCTGATTATTTTGAATGGTTTGCGGAGGAAGGACGGCGTGTCTATGGCCGCATTGTGCCGTCCCGCAATGCGCACGTGCAGCAACTGGTCAAGAAAGACCCGATTGGTCCGGTGGCGGCATTCGCACCGTGGAACTTCCCCGCCATCACGCCTTCGCGCAAACTCGGCGCGGCCCTGGCCGCAGGCTGCTCGATCATTCTGAAGCCAGGCGAAGAGTGTCCGGCCACGGCGGTGGAGATTGTCCGCGCGCTGCAGGACGCGGGCCTGCCGGATGGCGTCGTGAACCTCCTGTTCGGCGAACCGGCGATGATTTCCCAGTTCCTGATCGAGTCTCCGGTCACCCGCAAAGTCTCGTTCACCGGCTCCGTACCGGTGGGCCGCCATTTGGCGGCGCTGGCAGGCCAGCACCTGAAGCCGATCACACTCGAACTGGGCGGCCATGCGCCGGTCATCGTTTGCGAAGACGCGGACCTGGATGACGTGGCCAGAATTGTGGCGGCGGGCAAGTTCCGCGGCACCGGACAGATCTGCCTGTCCCCGACCCGCATCCTGGTCCAGAAAAGCGTTCATGATGCCTTCTTGGACAAGTTCGTCCAGCATACCCGCGACCTGAAAATCGGCAATGGCCTGGACCCGGACACCCAAGTGGGCCCGCTGTCCAATACGCGCCGCATCCAGGCAATTGATCAACTCATCACCAACGCCCGGGCCTGCGGCGCGCGCGTCATGCACGGCGGCGAAA
>JBAYOI010000268.1:0-3277 GCA_041678365.1 Pigmentiphaga sp.
AATTGCCTCGATCTGATGCCATTCCAGCGCAATCACGCCGTAGGGAGTCAGCAGGCTCAGCCTCTCCGCATCAAGTTCCTTGACCTCCCCCGTCAGCCTGTCGCCATTGTTCATCCAGACGGTGTCCGCCTCAACGGCACCATGCGGCAAGGCCAAGGCCAGACCTAGGCACGCCATCAGTGCATGGCCACGGACAACACGGAAACCCAGCGGGAAGAAAGGAGGAGACAAGTGGACAAGCATGGGGCGAACGAACGGAGAACGAGGGGAACCTTTGGTAGCCTAGCACAGGCCTTCCATACGTGACGTCAATGCCGCCCTTCACTATCTTCATCAATTCGATAAAAACTTGATGGGTTTTTGACGAAATTCTGACGTATCACTGCCTAAGATGCGAGGCATGAAAACCGCCTCATCAATCACGCTCCTACCCCGAGCAAGCGCCCCGCTCCGCTTCTGCTTCAGTGGCGGCATGGCGACTGCCTTACACTACCTGAGCATGCTGTTCCTCATGCAAGGGGGCTGCTCACCGGCTGCTGCCACCGCCCTGGGCGCCTTGGCTGGCGCCTTACTCAACTACCAGCTCCACTACCGCTACACCTTTACTTCGCAACGCCAACACCGCTCTGCGTTCTCTCGCTACAGCGCCGCCCTGGCTCTCGGCTGGGCGCTCAACCTTCTCCTTTTCGCCGGTCTACACAGCGCCTTGCTGCTTCCCGTTTTGATGGCACAAGGCTTGACCACGCTGTGCCTGGCTGTCTGCAACTACTGGGTATTCAAAAGATACGTTTTCCTATGACTGATCTCCTGCCCTCTCACATCGCGCAAACCGCCCTGATTCAACGACCCGTGATCTCGGTTCTGGTCCCGGTCTACAACGAAGCTGAGGTCTTGCCGCTTTGTTTTTCTCAGCTCCACGCGGTCCTGACCCAAACAGGCTTGAGCCATGAAATCGTCTTTGTGGACGACGGAAGCCGCGATGGTAGCGAGCATTGCCTGAACACTTTGCTGGCGGCCCACCAGCACGTCAAAGTGGTGCGGCTGAGTCGCAACTTTGGTAAAGAAGCGGCCATGTCGGCAGGCTTGGCGCATTGCCGCGGCCAAGCCACGATCATCATTGATGCCGACCTGCAAGATCCGCCGGAGCGCATCCCTGACATGATCGCGGCCTGGCGCGCCGGCGCCGACGTGGTGACCATGCGCCGCAGTGTCCGTACCGGCGACCCCTGGCACAAACGGCTCAGCGCCCACCTGTATTATCGATTACTGAATCACTTGAGCGACGTCCCCATCCCCGCCGATACCGGCGACTTCCGCCTGCTCAGCGCGCGCGTCGTCCACGCCCTGAACCAACTGCCGGAACGCTCCCGCTACATGAAGGGCGTCTTTGCCTGGGTCGGCTTCCCCACCGCCGAGTTATTGTACGAACGCGCCCCCCGCGCAGCGGGCAAAACCAAATGGAACTATGGCAGCCTGATCAGCTTGGCCATTGAGGGGGTCACCTCTTTCTCCATCAAGCCCCTGCGCTGGGCGTCGGCGGTCGGCATCGCCGTCGCCACCTTGGGCCTCAGCTATGGCCTATTCATCGCCGCCAAGACGCTGCTGATCGGTGAGGCCGTTCCCGGCTACCCATCCTTGGTGGCCATCATCGCCTTTTTAGGGGGGATGCAATTAATCACCATGGGCATCCTGGGCGAGTACGTTGGAAAGGCCTACCTGGAAAGTAAACAGCGGCCGCTATTCATCATTGAAAACGTTCAACAAAGCCCTCACCCACGCATTGAACCCAGCTCTGAAAACTAAAGCCACCATGTTCACTGAAAACAAGCCCAATTGGCTGTGGATGCTGGGGGCGCTGCTGGGGGTCCGGTTATTGCTGATGGCGTTTCTGCCGCTCATTGACACGTCTGAGCCGCGCTATGCCGAAATTGCCCGCCTCATGGCGGAAACTGGCGACTGGATCACCCCCTGGTTTGAGCCGGGCGTGCCTTTTTGGGGTAAACCGCCGCTGGCTTTCTGGACCTCGGCCTTGTCCTTCCGCCTGCTCGGCTACCACGATTTTGCAGCGCGCTTGCCCTCCTGGCTGGCAAGCGTGGCGACCCTGATCCTGATCTATCACTACGCCCTCCATCACTATTCACGCAGCACGGCGCGCCTGGCCGTACTGATCTATGCCAGCTGCCTGCTTCCCTTCGTCAGCACCGGCGCGGTCCTGACCGATGCCTATCTAACCCTGGCGCTGACGCTCAGCCTGGTGTCCTTTGGCCGACTGATGGACGCCGACAGCCCAACGCTCTGGAAGCTGTTTTTTTTTCTCGGACTCGGCTTGGGACTGCTGGCCAAGGGGCCGCTCGCGCTGGTACTGGCCCTGGGCGTCATCCTGCCCTGGTGCGTCTGGCACCGAGCTTCCCGCCCCTTGTTGCGACGCATCCCCTGGGTCAGCGGCATTCTACTGTGCCTGACCCTCGCCCTGCCCTGGTATGGACTGGCCGAATGGAAAACCCCTGGATTTCTGAATTATTTTTTGCTGGGCGAACATGTGTATCGCTTCGTGGACCCCGGCTGGCAAGGCGATCTGTACGGTAGCGCCCATCAGCGCGCCTATGGCAGTATCTGGCTGGATGGTTTGCTGGCCACGCTGCCGTGGGGCCTCATCGCGCTCTGGCAGGGGGTCCGCCGCTGCAAGCCAAGCAGCAAAAACGGTGAACAGCAAGGGCGACAACCAGCAAAGCTTGATCCGCGCCTCAGCTATCTCCTGCTCTGGATGCTCGTCACCCCGCTGCTGTTCACGCTCTCGGGCAATATCCTGTGGACCTACGTGCAACCCTCTCTCCCCGCCTTTGCGCTCTTGCTGGCCGCCTCCTTGACCAACAACCCGCCTCGTCAGCTCAATCCGTCTCGCCTGTTGGCCCCGGCAGCGCTGGTCCCGCTGGCCGGTCTGGCACTGTGCGGCTGGCTGATCTTGCATCCGGAGCAGCTCAAGACGGAAAAAACGTTGATTGCCCAATACCAGCGCTATGCCCGGCCCGGCCAGCCCTTGTGCTACCTCGGGCTGCGCCCTTTCTCAGCACGTTATTATTCCCGTGGCCAAGCCGCTCTGTATCAGGGAAAAACGCCTGCCAGTCTGCTTGAACACTACCCGGCGGGCCTGTACCTGGCCGTACCGACCGAGCAACTGCCCAGTCTGGCCGGTTTGACGCTCAGCCCGGTATTATTCAAGAACCGTCGATATGCGCTCGTCTTTGCCCGTCCGGACCCACTTCGCCTGCCTCTCCAC
>JBAYOI010000269.1:0-3277 GCA_041678365.1 Pigmentiphaga sp.
ATCTGGAGCGCCTGGTGGGAGACGGCAGGCTCGGTTCGCGCCTGGAAGCGGCCCAACTCAGAAAAATCGAGGTGTTTGCCGGTCGGACCCGGACCGGAGACAAGGCCGAACTCTCCGATGTGCCGGAGAATGCCGAGATCTGGAATCGCGTGACCTCCACCCGGGATAACTGCCTCGGGTCGGATTGTCCATGCTTCAAGGAATGCTTCGTCATGCAGGCGCGCCGCGAGGCGGCGGAAGCCGACATCGTGGTGGTCAACCATGCCTTGTTTCTGGCGGATCTTGCCTTGAAGGGCGAAGGTATTGCCGAGCTGCTGCCTGCCGCGGATACCGTCATTTTTGACGAAGCGCACCAGTTGCCCGCGGCAGCCACGCGCTTTTTGGGTGAATCGATTTCGTCGCATCAATTGATGGAGTTTGCCCGCGACGCCACGTTGGCGGGCCTGAGCCATGCACGGGAAAGCGCGGATTGGGCGCAGCTCTCAAAACAACTTGAGCAGGCCACCCGGGAGTTCCGCCTGAGTTGCGCGGATATTGACAAAATGCCGGGCGGGCGCTGCACGTTTGAGGCCTTGCCCGCGCAAGCCGAGTTTCTTGAGCACTTGCAGGCCGTGATCGGCGCGATTGATCTGCTGTCAAAAACCAGCGGGGCGGTGGGGGAGCGGCACCCGGATCTGGAGCTGATCAGCAAGCGCGGCCCGGAACTGATCGCGCAGCTGGCGCGCTGGCAGCAGAGCGCGGTGAAGAAAAAGCCGGAACCGAAGGCGTCTGGATCCCAGGCTACCGAAGGCCAGCCGACGGCCGAGGGCACCAAGGAAGACGATATCTGGGTACGCTGGGTGGAAACCACCTTGACCGGCATGCGGCTGCACAGCGCGCCCTTGTCCGTGGCGAATATTTTTTCCCGCCACCGGCCCGAGGGCCAGTCGTGGATCCTGACCTCGGCCACTTTGTCGGTGCGGGGAGATTTCACCCACTTTACGCGTCAGCTCGGGCTGTGGGATGTTAAGACCGGCTGTTGGGCCTCGCCGTTTGATTATGCCGAGCACGCCCGGCTCTTTGTTCCCTTCGATATGCCCGCGCCGCAGGATCCGCAGTTCACCGAGCGCTTCGTGGATCTGCTGCTGCCTTTGCTCGAATCCAGCCAAGGCAGCGCCCTGGTGCTGTGCACCACCCTGAGGGCGGTGGACCGGGTGGCGGAGATGCTGGCCGAACGTTTCGAGGCCAAAGGCGTGGATTGGCCGCTGTTCAAGCAGGGAGAGCGCTCCCGGCGCGAATTGCTGCACCGTTTCCGGACCAGTCCGCATGCGGTGCTGGTTGGCAGCGCCAGCTTCTGGGAAGGGATTGACGTGCCTGGCGATGCGCTGACCTTGGTGGCAATCGACAAGCTCCCGTTTGCGCCGCCTGATGACCCGGTGCTGGAAGCACGGATCAAGGCCTGCAAGGAGCGGGGCGGCAATGCGTTTTTCGAGTATCAGCTGCCGGAGGCGGCCATTGCCTTGAAGCAGGGCGCAGGGCGCCTGATCCGTACGGAGAAGGACTGGGGCGTGCTGATGGTGGCGGACCGCCGACTGGTGGAAAAGCCTTACGGCAAACTGCTGTGGCGGGGTCTGCCGCCGTTCGGGCGGACACGGGTGCTGGATGAGGCGCGTGACTTCCTGGAGAGCCGGACCGCCGCAACCGCGTAGGCGCGGGCTCAGTCTCCCTGCACGAGGCCCTCGCGGCGCGGATCGGCGCCGCCAAAATAGCCATCAGCGGTGCGTTCGATGGCGTGCAGCCCGCTGGTCAGCGCGGTCTCCCGCACCGCATGGCCACGCGCGCGCAGCGCATTGACGGTGGCGGGCGGAAAACGGCCTTCCTCCAGCAGGCTCATGCCCTGCAAGGGCCCGAAGTTAGGCAGGCTGATGGCTTCGTGCACGTTCAGCCCCCAATGCAGCTTCGCCCAAAGGATTTTTGCCATGTGGTGGATAATCAGCGATCCGCCCGCGCTGCCGCCGCTCAGGACGAGTTCGCCGGTGGCGGCATTGAACACCAGAATGGGAGACATGGACGAACGGGCGCGTTTGTTCGGCTGCACGCGGTTGGCCACGGGTTCGCCGCTGGCGTTGCGTGGCGCAAAGCTGAAGTCGGTGGACTCATTGTTGAGCAGGAAGCCGTTGACCATGAGTTTAGCGCCGAATACGTATTCAATTGAACTGGTCATGGCCACGGCATTGCCGTTGGCATCCACGATGCTCACGTGGCTGGTGCCGTATTCGGGCTGCGCCAGCATCGGTGCGAAGGCGCGCGCCGCGCCGCCGGGTCGACCGGCTTGCACCTGCGTCATGGCGCGCGGGCCGATCTGCTGCGCGCGCTGACGCAGGTAGGCGGGGTCCAGCAGGCTGGACCAGGCACCGGCGGGCGGTTCAATGAAGTCCGGATCGGCAATGTAGGCGGCCCGGTCAGCAAACGCCAGGCGCGACGCCTCCGTGTAATAGTGCAGCCAGTCCGCATCGGGCAGGCCCTGCTGATTCAGCGGCTGGGTTGCGGCGGGCGTGTGCTGCAGCAGACCAAGAATCTGGCCAACGGTGATGGCGCCGGAACTGGGCGGCGGAAAGCCGCAAATCTGATAGGTTTGAGGCGGCACGCTGTGCTTGAAGCACAGCGCGTCGCGCTGGCGGGGCTGGTAGCCCGCCAGGTCATCCAGCGTCATGACGCCGGGATTGTTCGGGTGAGTGCGGACTTTGTTGACGATGGCCTGGGCGGTGGCGCCGGTGTGCAAGGCGCTGGCGCCCTGTTCGGCGATCTTGCGCAACTGCCGCGCGAATGCGGGATTCTTGAGCGGGTGGCCTTCAGGCCAGGGCTGGCCGTGGGGGTCGAAGAAGTAGGCGGCCGCGTCCGGGTCCTGCTTCAGGTGCTCTTCTTCGGCCAGCAGCGTGTGCAGACGGGCGCTGACGGGAAAGCCCTGTTCGGCCAACTGGATGGCGGGGGTGAAGAGCCTGGCCCAAGGCAGTTGTCCGTGTTGCCGATGCGCCTGCTCCAGCATGCGGACCGTGCCTGGCACACCCACGGAGCGGCCGCCCACCACGGCTTCAATAAAGCCCATCGGCTTGCCGTCAGGCCGAAGAAAAAGCGTGGGACCGGCGCCAGCGGGAGCGGTTTCCCGGCCATCAAAGGCCTGGACCGATGCGCCGTCAAAATGCAAGAGGAAAGCGCCGCCGCCAATGCCGCTGGATTGCGGCTCCACCAGCGCAAGCACCATCTGGACGGCAATGGCGGCGTCAAGGGCGCTGCCGCC
>JBAYOI010000270.1:0-3257 GCA_041678365.1 Pigmentiphaga sp.
CCGTCGGAGATGCCCAGCCGACCGCCGTTGAAACGCAATACCTTCATGATCTGCTCGTCCTCGGACTCAATGTGATAGGAGGATTAGAGCAGCGCGGCAGCGGCCGAGCCCTCAGCTTCCGAGATATGAGCTATCTGGAGTTTCGATACCTTTGCGGGACGGGCCTATTCGCCGTCTGTTTCAGCGACGCGCAAGCGGGCGTCCGGCCAGAAGGCTTCCTGGTGCATGACGGCGACCTGATCGATGATCAGCCGTTTGACCGAGCGTACGGCAAGGGAAAGATGGTCCCGGCGCGGGTGGACCAGCGCGAGTGTCCACGACATCAGTGGCGAACTGAACGGCGTGGCGATCAGGCGGCCCGCGGCCAGGTCTTCCCGCAACGGGCCCGCGCTGAAAATCGTGCAGCCATAGCCGCGTTGAACAAGGCTTTTCGTGGATCGGATACTGTCGCTTTCATAGAGAACGTTCGGCTGGATCCGGTTACCCGCGCACAGCCGGTCAACAATAATGCGGACGCTGTGCGGCGAACGCGGCAGCACCAGCGGCAGCCACGCCAGGTCATCCATGGCGCATTGATTCAACTCGGGAAGCTTGAGCATGGCACGCGCCTTGGCGTCTGACGGTGAGATCAGATATAGCGGTTCGGTCAGCAGGGGCCTGACCGCAAAGTCCGGACCGGACTCGGGGGCATAGGTCAAGGCAAGGTCAACGTCTCCATCGGCAAGCCAACGGTGAAGTACATCCGTGGTGCTTTCGCGCAGTTGCAGCTTGATCGCGGGGAAATCCGAGACGCAACGGGCGAAGACGCGGGGGGCCAGGACGGGTCCTGTTGCCGGTGGCATGGCGATGCGCACTGTCCCGGTGGGCGCGGAAACCACGCTTTTGACATTGGACTCGATATCTTCGATTTCACGCACGAGGGATTCGGCGCGTGAGAGCAGGACCGCCCCGGCTTCGGTCAGACTGACGCCGCGCCCATGCCGGATGAACAACTCAATGCCCAGGTGTTGTTCCAGGCGCTGGACCCTGGCGGACAGCGAAGACTGGGCGATGCGTAGCCGGACGGCCGCCGCCGAGAAGCTCTTCGTTTTGGCGACAGCCAAAAAGGCGTGAATGTCAGATATCAGCATGAGGGAAGGCGTGTCATTGGTGATCTGTCATCGGGTGAGGGCGGCTGCGCGGGTGGGGTCGGAACCATTCTATCAAGCGCTTCACGGATGGACTTGCCCATGGGCTTCTGGCGTCCAGCAGAAAAAAGTCGGATTTACGGGAAATCCCGGTGGGTTTGCCAGGAAATATGATTAACATAAGAAAAAAGTTTTCCTATGCGAATAATTTAATATGAAAGAGCTAGATATTGCCATTGTGGGCGCGGGGATCGGCGGGTTGGCGGCAGCCATCGCCTTGCGCCAGGCCGGTTTTTCCGTCGGGGTGTTCGAGCAGGCTGCGCAGTTCGGCCGGGTGGGCGCCGGCATCAACTTGACGCCGAATGCGGTGAAAGCGCTGGATGGCCTTGGCGTGGGCGCCGCGTTGAGAGAAACGGCGTATCAACCGGCTTACCGGATCAGCCGTCTTTGGGACACGGGTGAAGAAACATCGCGGCTGGCGCTGCATGAGCAAGGAGCGGGGCGGTACGGCGGGCCTCAGCTCACCATTCATCGCGCTGACTTGTTGACTGCGCTGGAAGCCGCCCTGCCTGCCGATATCCTGCGGCTGGGCTGCAAGGTAGTGGGGCTCGGCCAGGATGAGCACAAGGCGTGGCTGGACTTCAAAACGGGCGAACGGGTTCATGCTAAAGCGGTGATCGGCTGCGATGGCATTCATTCCGCCGTGCGTGAGCATATTGCGGGTCCGGAAGCGCCAAGATTCACCGGCAAGGTTGCCTTCCGTTCAATCGTGCAGGCTTCGCTGCTGCCCCACTATGATCTGACGCCAACCACGAAATGGTGGGGGCCCGATGCCTCCAGCCAGATTTTTACCTTCCTGATCAACCGCGGGCGGGGACTGTTCATTTTTGCAACCGTCCCGGAAACGGAATGGACGCATGAGTCGTGGTCCATTGCGGGGGAAAAGGAAGAGTTGGTGCGCGCGTATGAAAATTTTCATGAAGAAGCGCGCGAGATTCTCAGCCACTGCGACGTCGTCCTGAAAACCGCGCTTTATGCGCGCGACCCGATGGCGCGCTGGACAGAGGGGCGCATGACCTTGCTGGGTGATGCCTGCCACGCCATGTTGCCGTTCATGGCGCAGGGCGCGGCCATGGGCCTGGAAGATGCGGTGGTGCTGAGCCGTTGTCTGCAACAAAGTCCGGATGACCTGCCGCAGGCCTTGCAGCGCTATGAGCGTGCGCGGCTTGAGCGCACCAGCAGTATCCAGCGCGGCTCCCTGCAAAACGATTGGCTCAAGGCCGACACCAATGCGGATTGGGTCTATGGTTTTGATGCCTGGTCGGCGCCGCTTCCTTCCTTGATGCCTCATTGAACCGTTACACTCTTCTGGAGTTTCTCATGCAAAGACGACACTTTCTTGGCGGTATGCTCGCCACGGCGGGCGCTGGCGTGGCGCCTGCCGCTTGGGCCCGATCCACTTTCCCCAACCGTCCCATCCGAATGATGGTCGGCTTTGCGCCGGGCGGCGCCACCGATGTGGCGTTCCGGGTGCTGGCGCAGAATGCGGCGGAGATCATCAAGCATCCGGTGGTGGTTGAAAACAAACCCGGCGCGGGCATGGTGATTCCGGCGCAACTGATGCAGTCCACCCAGGGGGACGGCTACACGATTGCCCAAGTGGCGGTGTCGGTATTCCGCGCGCCCTATCTGGCCGAGACCAATTGGGATCCCGCCACCGATCTGAAATACATCATTGGCCTGGCCAACTACTCGTTCGGCCTGGTGGTGCCATCCAGTTCACCGATCAAGACCCTGCAGGATTACCTGGCCTATGCCAAGGAAAATCCGGGCAAGATGAGCTACGGCACGCCCGGCACGCTGTCCTCGCCGCACCTGACGATGGAGGAGTTGGGCTTCATGGCGGGGGTTCGGTTCAACCATGCGCCGTTCAAAGGCGGCGCGCCGGCGCTGACAGCCTTGCTGGGAGGGCACATCATGTCCTTGGCGGACGGCCCGAGCTGGGCACAGCATGTGGAGTCGGGCCAGTTGCGGCTGCTGGCCACGGGCGGTGAAACCCGAAGTGAGCGCTTCAACCAGGCGCCCACCCTGAAGGAACTGGGTTTCAACATTGTCCAGCATGCGCCTTTC
>JBAYOI010000271.1:0-3237 GCA_041678365.1 Pigmentiphaga sp.
GATTGGCAAGTTCCGGGCGATGATCCGCAAGGGGGCTGGGCTGCAGGACGTTTTCACGCCCCAGCCGCGCAATCAGCACTTCAATCAATTGCTGACGGTCCGCCGGGGTGCCGCCTGGGCCGGGAAACAAGTCTGTAGGCACCGAGGCCATGATTTGCGTATCCGTGGCATGCAGTTCGACCGTCATGACCGGCGCCGGTAATTTGAAATGGTGCAGACGCCCGATGAGTAGTTTGAGCAGGTGCTCGGCGTCCCAGCTAGGCGCGCCAAGCGCCAGCGCCACCTCAGAAGGAGGCCGGGCATGACGGCCGCGCTCATGCCCCAGGGCGAATACGATTCGGGTAACGGCGCGTTGCCGGGCGGCCAGCCAGCCGCAGAGCTGTTCAATAAGACGCCGGGCGACGAAGACAAGCGCTTCGGCATGCTCAATACGCGCCATCAGTTCAATACGCCCCGTAAATTCAGGGGGCGCAACCACCCAGTTCAAGAGCGCCAGCGCCTGTCCGTAGGCGGTATCCAAGGCCTGAAGAACGTCGGGATGGGTGCGGCGCTGCAAGCCCGCGCGCGGCAGCGTGCGCAGCGACCCCAGCGTTTCACACCCGATGCCATCGAGCCAATCACGGTAGGGCCGCGCCGCGGGCAGATAGGTGCAAGGCAGCGCGTCCAGCCGCCTGCCCAAGGTGCTTAACTGCACGACCCGCCGCTGCCGGACTGGATGCGCGGCAAGCAGCCATGCTCCCCCCGCCGTGGGCGCCATTGAACACTGCGCAGCAAAACCAAGGCCTTCCAAGCTGCGCTGTACCCGACGATATAGCCGACGCGCGCCACCAAAAAGGCGCAGGCTCGCGGAAACGTTCAGCAAAAGCGTGTTGTCCTCGGCATGGGCGAGCTCAGGCGTGTATTGCAACAGTGCCAGCGATACTTCATTCAGGGCGCGCGCTTCAGCATGGGTCTCATAGGCAATCAAGGCCGCGCTTGGGCACAGCGCGCTGACGCCGCCTTGGCGCATACCCAGTCGTACACCGGCCTGACGTGCCATGGGTGAAGCCGCTTTGACCTTGCCGCCCTCCACGATGACGACGGGCTCAGTGCGCCAGCTCGAGCAATGGGTGTCCAGGCTCGCGTGCGACAAATGCACGCCTATCCATAATCGCATGATCAAACTCGGAAAAACGGGTATCAGGGTAGAGCTTCAGGGCCAGCGGCCCAGCGTGGCTGGGTCCGCGCCGTTTCACGATTGAAATATTGAGCGCTTGGCGGGTTGGCTGTAAGGCAAGACGTAGCGGCGAGGGAGAAGCCTGCTCCGCCGCGGCCAGCGGACGCACCACGATAAACAAGGTATCGCTTTCCTGGGCGGCCAGTTGCAATCGGCGCAGCGTCTGATTGCGAATCCGATCCTGCCAAAGAAGCAACGCGCCAAAGGTGCCGCTGCGCAAGACCTGGTCTGCCGCCCAGAGGGCGTCAGCCTGGCGCTGGGCGTTCACCCATAGCAAGCCGGACGGCGCACAGCCCCAATTTGCCCAGGCGGCAATGTGGGGCAAGTGGGGCGGTTGAACCAGCATCACTGGCCGTTCAGCACTTAAGCGGCTTAGCACCGGACGCAGTAGTTGCAGTTCCCCCACGCCCGGTTGCCGCAGCAACAACTCGACCAGATTGCCCAGCGGCCAGCCACCCCCTGGCAATTCAGCGGAAAGTGCCGGGAATCCGGTATCCATGCAGCGGCTCGGTGAGCGATACAACTGCGAAGCACGCCAGAGCGCTCCATGGATGCGCTCTGGCGAAGAAAGATCGGCAGGCATAATTTCCTCGCGTTCAAATACTGGTTAAATATACAGTATTTTTAACACGGATCGCTGTGCGCCGAGCGTGTTGGGTGATGTCGACGGGACCGCCGCATTCGCAATGCGAAGGTCGGGAGTTCGATCCTCCTCCGCTCCCCCAAAATTTCCAGTTAAAACAAGGCACTACGTTTAGCGATGTAGTGCCACAGCGGGGTTCCGTCCTTTTCCCTCCGGCAACGTCTTCCAGTGCTCGGGAGAACATCGCCGCCGATCTGGATGCCGAGGCCCAGGGCGAAGCAATGGAAGAAAGGTGGTTGCCCTGTTCATTCCTCGGCAGGCCACTCCCTGCCTACCGATGGCACATCGACCCATTCGCGCTCTTCGGGCGGCAACGGGTAAGCACCGGAGGATTCCAGGCCGTCCAGCAACTCACCCATCGCATAGCGTGGCGGCCATTGCCTGGCAGCATGCAGCAGTCGCAGCACACGCACCAGATCACCCGACAAGTCATAGACCAGGATGTAGTTCCGATGAGCTACCAGTTCCCTGGTGCCGGATACACGCCCCTGTCTGCCAAGATTGGGATGGTCGATCAGCAGGCTGGCTTTTTCTGAAAATAGCTCATCCAGAGCCAGCGCCGCCGCTGGGGCGTGCTGCACGATGTATTCGCGTATCTTCTTCCTGTCGGCGTGCGCTTGCCGTGTCCAGACCAACCTCACGATTCTGCGGGGCTGCTGGCCAGCTTGCGGCGTACCTCGGCACGCCAGGCTTCGGCCTCGGCTTCAACCTCTGCGGCGGCGATCACGTCACCTGCGTTGGCTGCATCCAGGCCGACCTGCACTTGACGACGGAACCAAGCATCATGCGCAGCCGCTTCCTCCTGCTGCCGCACGAAATCACGCATAAAGTCACGCAACAACTGGGCGCTGCTGCGGTCGCGTGCCTTGGCAGCGTTGGAGAACTCGGCTTTCAGAGACTCATCGACTCGGAAGGTGAAGGTAGTTTCGCTCATGGCGCAACCCCAATGTGTTACCTGATTAGTGCAATATAACACAGGGCTGATGCTGGCAGGCTAGCACAGTCCCCATGGCAGCGACGCGATGGGCGGTAGTGTTCACTGGTGTTCTTCGACGCGATGGGCGGTAGTGTTCACTGGTGTTCTTCGACGCGCTGCGGGTCAAGAGTCGCGACGACGGCGGGGTTAGCACAAGGCGGTGTATCTGGCGCTGGGAGTGCAGGCCGACGGCCAGCGCGACGTACTCGGGCTGTGGGTCGAGCAAACCGAGGGGGCCAAGTTCTGGCTCCTCAAGGTCTTCAAGGAACTCAAGATCCAAGGGTTGACTTGTAATTAGCGTTCGCTACGCTTTCGTCCCATCCTGTAAGCACACGTGATCCGGGTTGAAGCGCCATCCTCCTTGCTTCAGTATTGTTACAGGCCCCATTCTGTACAGGAGGA
>JBAYOI010000272.1:0-3236 GCA_041678365.1 Pigmentiphaga sp.
CGGATCCGTTCATTGATCAGCACGTTGGCGTCAATTGCCATGCCCAGCGTCAGCGCGATGGCGGCAATGCCGGGCAGCGTCAGCGTGGCTTGCAGCATGGACAGCAGCGCGATCAGCAACAGCAGGTTGAAGGTCAGCGCAATGGCCGAGAACACCCCGAACAGCTGGTAATACAGCATGATGAAGATGGCGATGGCGATGAAGCCCCACATTGTGGCCTTGAAGCCTTTCTCAATGTTGTCGGCACCCAGGCTCGGCCCGATGGTCCGTTCCTCGATGATCTCCATCGGCGCGGCCAGCGAGCCGGCGCGCAGCAGCAGCGCGGTGTCATTGGCTTCCACCGTGGTCATGCTGCCCGAGATCTGCACGCGTCCGCCGCCGATCTCGGTGCGGATGACTGGTGCGGTAACCACTTCGCCACGGCCTTTCTCGAACAGAATGATGGCCATGCGGCGGTTGATGTTGTCCCGTGTAACGTCACGGAAAATCCGCGCGCCCTTGGCGTCCAGCGTCAGGTGGACGGCGGGCTGCTGGGTCTGGCCATCGAAGCCGGCCTGCGCGTCCTGCAGGTTTTCACCGGTCAGGATGACCTGGCGGCGCACCAATACCGGGTTGCCTTCACGGTCCTCGAAGCGCTCCAGGCCGAACGGCACGGTGCCGCCCTGCAGCGCGCTGATGGCTTGCGGCGTATCGTCAACCAGACGGACTTCCAGCGTGGCGGTCCGGCCCAGGATGTCCTTGGCCTTGGCCACGTCCTGCACGCCCGGCAACTGGACCACGATCCGGTCCGCACCTTGCTGCTGGATCACCGGCTCGGCCACGCCCAGCTCGTTGATCCGGTTGTGCAGCGTGGTGATGTTCTGCCGAACGGCATTGTCCTGCGAGGTCTTGATGGAGGCGGCGCTCAAGCGGCCCACCAGGCGCAGGTCATCGCCGCTGCCGGTCTCGACCAGCTCCAGATCCGTCAGGCCGTCGCGCAGGACGTCATAGGCGCGCGTGCGGGTGGCGGCATCGCGGAACTTGATCTCCAGGCTTTGCCCGACCCGGTCCACGCCGTTATGGCGGACCGTGCGGTCGCGCAGGATGGAGCGGGCGTCAGCGGCCACGGAGTCATAACGCTTGGTCAACGCGCCGTCCATGTCCACTTCCAGCAGGAAGTGCACGCCGCCGCGCAGATCGAGGCCCAAGTACATGGGCAGCGCGCCCAATGAGGTCAGCCACGACGGCGAGGCCGACAACAGGTTCAGCGCCACCACATAGCTGGGATCGTTCTGGTTCGGGTTCAGCGTGCGCTCCAGCAGATCGCGGGCTTGCAACTGCTGTTCAGGCGAATTGAGCCGGACGCGCACCGTGCCGACCGGGCCGTTCTGATCGAACTGCATGCCGGTATGCGTGATGCCTGCCTCGGTGAGGATGCTCTCAACGCGGGCGGCGGTGGCGTTGTCAACCCGGACCGTGGTTTTCGCACTGGAAACCTGGACGGCCGGGGACTCGCCATAAAAATTGGGGAGGGTGTAAATGAAGCCCACCACGAGCGCAACCGCGATCATGATGTACTTCCAAAGAGGATAACGATTCATGTGTTACCTGGCCTAGGGAACCGGACGCGCAGGGCGGCCGGTCAAATGCGCTTCAAGGGCGCCAAGCAAAAAAGCCCCAACGCTGCGCTTTCGGCTTGGTGCATGCAAGCGGCGAGGTGGTTTGCCTTGGGAGCGGCCCTGCGACAAAAAAGGGCGGGCGCTTTGCGCCAGCCCCCGTCTGCGAACCTGTCACGTCAACTTTCGCGTGAAAAAAGGGGGCCTGAGCACCCCTTTCATTACAAGGCCTTGATCGTGCCTTTGGGCAGCAAGGACTGAACGGCCACTTTCTGGACCAGCACCTGGACCGGCGCGTCACCGCTGCGGGCCACGTCCAGCGTGACATAGGTCTCGCTGACTTCGGACACTTTGCCCAGCAAACCGCCGGACGTGACGACTTCGTCGCCCTTGCCCAGCGCTTCAACCATGGCTTTGTGCTCTTTGGCGCGTTTTTGCTGCGGACGAATCATCAGAAAGTACAGCACGACGAACATCAGCACGATGGGCAGCATGCTCAACAGCGTGCTTTGGCCATCGGCGGCTTGTGCCAGGACCAGGGGGAGGGCAGAGGTGGTCAACATTGTTTCTCCAGAATCTCAGAATCTGTTTGGTGCGTAAATTTGACGCGAAATTGTAGCCCAGCGGCGCGACACCGAAGGGACGAAAGCTCTAGGGTAAACCAGACTACACCCCTCGGGCACGATTTTTCGCGAACTCGGCCCGCCAGGCGGCAAATACGCCGCCTTCAATGGCGTCGCGCATTTCCTGCATCAGGTTCAGGTAATAGTACAGATTGTGGGTGGTATTGAGCCGCGCACCCAGAATTTCATTGGAACGGAACAAATGGTGCAGATAGGAGCGCGAGAAGTTGCGGCAGGTATAGCAGCTGCAACTCTCATCGAGCGGCGCCAAATCCGACTTGAACCGCGCATTCCGGATCTTCACATCGCCATAGCGGGTGAACAGCCAGCCGTTGCGGGCGTTACGGGTCGGCATGACGCAATCGAACATATCCACGCCATTGCTGACGCCGTCCACCAGGTCTTCCGGCGTGCCCACGCCCATCAGATAGCGCGGCGCATTTTGCGGCAGCTTGGGCGTCACGTGCTTCAGGATGCGCAGCATGTCTTCCTTGGGCTCGCCCACGGACAAGCCGCCGATCGCGTAACCGTGGAAGCCGATGTCGGTCAGTCCCGCCAAAGACTCGTCGCGCAGCGGTTCGTACATCCCGCCCTGCACAATGCCGAACAGGGCGTTCGGGTTCTCCAGCCGGTTGAACTCGTCCTTGGAACGGCGCGCCCAGCGCATCGACATCCGCATGGACTTGGCCGCTTCTTCGGCCGTGGCCGGACGGCCTTCAATCTCATACGGCGTGCATTCGTCGAACACCATGGCAATATCGGAGTTCAGGCCGCGCTGGATCCGCATTGACTCTTCCGGCGTCAGCATCAGCCGCGTGCCGTCGATCGGGGAGGCAAAACGCACCCCTTCCTCAGTGATTTTGCGCAGCCCTTCCAGGCTGAAGACCTGGAAGCCGCCGGAGTCCGTCAGAATCGGCTTGTTCCACTGCATGAAACCGTGCAGCCCGTTGTGCGCCTGGATGATCTCGGTCCCGGGCCGCAGCCACAGGTGGAAGGTATTGCCGAGCACGATCTGCGA
>JBAYOI010000273.1:0-3234 GCA_041678365.1 Pigmentiphaga sp.
CTTGGGCCGAGGCGCTTGTCATCGATCAGCCGAAACTTATTGGCGCCACGCATTTCTAATAAGATTCGCTGCACGCTTTTTGCCAGAATCTCCTCGTGAAGAAACCCGGCCCCTTACCGGAACTTCCCTAGGACTTCCCTACTAGAACAAAGGAGACATGGTGAAAATCAACCACACCCTACTCATGGGCGCCCTGATCGCAGGCTTTGCAAGCAGCGCGTCGGCCCAGTCATCGGTCACGATCACCGGCGAACTCGATGCCGGTTTGCGCTATCAGAAAAACGCAAACGGCGATACTTTGAAAGGCATTCAGAACGGCGGTTTTGGCGCATCGCGGATTGCCATTTCCGGCGCTGAAGACCTCGGCGGCGGCCTGAGAGCCAAGTTCAGGCTGGAAATGGCCCCCAACCTGGCTACCGGCGCCGTCAGCAACTTCGGCCTGTTCAACCGACAGTCCACCCTCAGCCTGGAAAGCAAGCAATGGGGCGAGATCATGGCGGGCCGTTTTCTGACCACCACCGCCAATCTCTTGTGTGAAGTCGACCTTCATTGGTGCGCCAGCAGCTTCAACGGCACCGGCATCATGTACAACGGCGACACATTTGGCCGCTGGATTTCCGGCAGCCCGGGCCGTGGCGGCAACTCGAACCGGGGCATTTCCGTCTTTTCCGGTGGCAACGGCACCCCCGGCAGCGCCGAATCCAACCGCAAGAACAACGCCATTTCCTACATCAGCCCGAGCATCCAGGGTATCCAGGCCAAGCTGATGTACGCGCGGGGAGATGCCGGTACCGCGGCCAGCAATGGTCAGGGGGATCATTTCAGCGCCAGTCTGCGCTACAGCAACAAGCACCTGATGCTCGGCATCAGCCACGAAAACATCGAGTCCGATCCGCTGTGGGACGCCAAAGGCCACCTGACCAGCATTGGCGGCGTCTATAAATTCGACAAACTGCGCGTGGGCGCGATCTTCCAATACGAACGCGCCTCCGGCCCGCAGGCGGGCTGGACCAAGGCCTCCTCATGGGCCATCACGTCGGCCTACCAGGCAGGCTCCTTCGAGCCTTACCTGAAGTTCGGCCAGCATCGGACCAATGGTGTGGGCGCCTATGGCATTCAAGACGGCGTTGACGCGTTCGTGATCAACGTGGGCAGCCTGTACTCGCTATCCCGGCGTACCCGCCTTTACGTTGACTTTGCGACGGACACCAAAGGCAGCCAGGGCGCGGGCGCCAATCGCCACGACCCCCGTTCCTTCAAAGTCGGCATCAACCACCGTTTCTAAGGCCCGAGATGAACAAGCACATCCTATTCAAAGTCGCCGCGCTGGCCCTGTTGCCAGGCAGCGGCCCCGCCCTGGCCAACCCTGACTATCCGTCGCGCCAGATCGCGCTGGTCGTCCCCTTCGCGGCCGGCGGCGGCGTGGACTTGATGGCCCGCTACTACAGCAAAAAACTGAGTGACGCCCTGGGCCAGACCGTCATTGTCGAGAACCGGGGCGGCGCGGGCGGCACCATCGGCAGCGCCCACGTGGCGCGCGCGCCCGCCGATGGCCACACCTTGCTGTTCACCAGCGTGGCCCATGCCATCAATTCCAGCTATTACCCAAAGCTCCCGTTCGATTCGCTGAAGGATTTCGCGCCCATCACCTTGGTGGCGCGCGCGCCCAATGGCATTGCTGCCAATCCCGGCTTGCCGTTCAACACACTCGGAGAACTGCTGGCCTACGCCAAAAAGAACCCGGACAAACTGACCTACGGCGCCATCAGCGGCTCCACCACGATGTACTTGGGCATGGCCATGCTGGAGAAAGCGGCGGGCGTCGAGCTCCAGTACATCCCTTACAAAGGCACCCCCGCGTCGGTGCAGGCTGCCATGTCGGGCGAAGTGGATCTGGTATCGAGCGGCTACGCGTCCTCCGACATGTTCGCGCAAGCGGGCAAGCTGAAAATGCTGGCAGTCTCTTCAGCGCAAGCCACTGCGCTGGCCCCGGGCGTGCCCACGATTGCCGAAGCCGCCAATCTGCCCGGTTTCGAAGTCATGAACTGGATGGCTGTGCTCGCGCCCGCCGGCACGCCACCAGCGGTGGTCGACCGTCTGAACGCCGAAATCAAACGCATTCAGGCCGAACCGGAGACCGTCGCCTTCTATGAAGCGCAGAAGAATGAAATCGCGCACCAGTCGCCCGACGCCTTTCGTCAAACGCTGGCCGATGAAATCAAGCGCTATGAGAAAATCGTCCGCGAGCTCAATATCGGCGCTGAGCAAGCAGCCCAATAGGAGCGGAACATGACCCAAGGACTCAAGCGGATCGGCATGATCGTCCCCTCACTGAACACCATCGGCGAGGACGATTTCCGCAGCTTTTGCCCGCCCGGCATTCAGTATCACGTCCACCGCATCCGCTTACGCAAGGAGGACGGCCGCGTCACACCGGAAAGCCTGGCGCGCGCGCATCTGGAAGCCATTGAGGAGGCGGGCTACCTGATGGACTTCAATCCAGATGCCGTCACCTTCAACTGTACCGGCGCCAGCGTTTCCTATGGCGTCCACGGCGACCAGCGGCTGGCCGAGCGCATGAGCAAGGTCCTTGGCCTGCCCGCCTCCAACACCATGGTTGCCATCAAACGGGCGCTGGCCCAGGTCGGGGCGAAAAAAATCGTGCACGTCTGCCCCTTCGCCGATGTGTTTTCTCAAGACGAGAAAGCGTCACTCGAAGCCGCCGGTGTTGAGGTACTGCAATCCGTCGGGCTGAACTTCGTCGATGCCAAGGAAGCGGCCCGGATGGAGCCGGACAAGCTGGCTGAGATCGCGAAGCAGCATGCACGGCCCGATATGGATGCCATCCTGCTTTCCTGCGCCAATGTACGGGCTTTTGAAGCGGTCGAACCATTGGAAAAAGCACTCGGGAAGCCGGTCATCACCAGCAATCAGGCCGTTCTATGGGATGCGCTGCAACTGCTTGAGTGGCGCGGCCCGCTGCCGGGCGGAGGCCGACTTTTCAACCAGGAGCGTGGGCGGTAGGAGTCGCTCCTAACGGCAAGGCGGGCGTCTGTCCCGCCTTCTTTTATTTCTACCGTCCTCGGGACGTTCAGCAAAAACTTATCCATCGCCCTTTTTTTTAATTAGATTGTTTAACCCCCGTCTCCCTAGAATGAATTTCATCAACCTTTCTGGAGGAGACCATGGATCAAGTCTTATTTGCGGGAACCGCCGTCACGCGTGAAGGCGCGA
>JBAYOI010000274.1:0-3227 GCA_041678365.1 Pigmentiphaga sp.
GCAGCTGGACATCCGCTTGTTTGAGCGGACCACCCGCTATGTCATGCTGACCAATGCGGGGCAGTCCTTGCTGCCGTTCGCAATCAAGATGCTCGGGGAGCTGCGCATTGCGGTGCAGGATGCCAAGCTGGTCGATCACAACAAGCGGGAAAAAGTGCGGGTGGCCTGTTCGCCGCTGCAAGCGGCCTTTTATCTGCCTCAGATCATTGCCGAGTTCCGGACCAGCAATCCCGATCTGGTGGTCCTGGTCAAGGACTGCGCGGGCAATGAAGTGCTGGATCAGGTGATAGGCGGCGAGGTGGACGTTGGCATTGTCGTCAATGAGGTCACGCGCAATGACCTGGACCATGAAAAGCTGTACACCGATGGCCTGTACGTGGCCTGTCACCACACGATGATGGAGACGGACGCGCCGTTGACCTGGAAGCGATTGAGCCGTGAGCCGTTCATTGCGCTCCGCTCGTCCAGCCCGACCCGGCAATTGGTCGAGTCGCTTGCCGCCAGCGCCAATGTGCTGATTACGCCGGTGGTCGAAGTCTCGTTCGTGATGACTGCGCTCGGCATGGTCAACGAAGGCCTGGGCTATACGCTGATCCCCTATCATGGCGTCCAGCTGGCACAGAAGTTTGAATCGATCCGGACCCAGATTTTCCTGCGCGGCCAGGGCAAACGGGACGTTTTTCTGGTGTGGAAGAAAGGGCGGCTCCAGCGCCCCTCAACCAAGCATTTTGTTGAGGCCTTGCTGAGCCGCCGGGATGAAGCGGGCGCAGCCATGCTTCAATAAGCAGCACCTGTCCGGCGTTATGGTCTAGTGTGAATAAGGACCGCATTAGGCGTTTTTCAGCAGACGGTCGGTGGCAGGGTCGAAAATATTGCCGGTGCGGCGGGCTTCAGCCAGTTCGGCCTTGACTTCATCGCGGGTTTTGCTTGCGACTTGGGTAGGCGCATTGTTCACAAAGGAGTCGGTGGCGGCATCAAATACAACACCGTTTTGCCGGGCTTCGGCCAGTTCCGCCTTAACTTGGGCACGGGTTTTCCCCGTTTCCTGGGCGGCGGGCTGAACCACAAACTGGTCTCTCGCATCGTCAAAAATGACGTCGGCAGCAAAGGCTTGGCCGACGAAGAGGGCGAAAAAAGCGATGGCGACAGTCGAAATATTTTTGCTGATCATGCTAAGACTCCTTGAATGACTGAAATTATTGGGTCGACGAGTGAGTGGTATTCCCTGCGTACATGGCTTAAATTTAGTTTATTCAATCGGTTTTATAAATATGATAGAAATAAATAAACAATTCCTGTTTTAGGAATAATGAAGCCGGTTTTCATGGCTCTCGGTCGGATTCAGTTCGCTTTTCCATTGTCAAATGGTTAAATAAGCGCTTTTCTCCAGCATGCATCGAGACCGCCATGGCTATTCAGAACTCGTCCCACATGCCGTTGATCACCGTCGTGGGCGCAGGCGGAGTCGGCGGCCATCTGGCGGCCCGGCTCGCCTTGGCGGGCGTGCGTCTGACCCTGATTGCGCGGGGAGAGCATCTGACGGCCATCCAGCGTGACGGCCTGAACCTGGAGTCGGGTGAACAACGCTACACCGTCAAGGTGGCGGTCACCGATGATCCCGCCACGCTGCCGCCGCAGGACATTGTCATTGTCAGCGTCAAGATCGGCACGCTGGACCGGGCGCTGGCATCCATTCAGCCCCTGCTGCATGAACAAACCCGTGTCGTGGTGGTGATGAATGGCTTGCCCTGGTGGTATGGCAGCGCGGTGGTGGCCGAGCATCGGGCGCTGCTGGATTCCCTGCTTGATCCGAACGGCAAGCGGGCGCGCTGGGTGCCGCAAAAGCGGCTGATTTGGGGGGTGGCGATGGCGGGGGGCCAACGCGTCAAGCCCGGCTGGATCAAGAACACCAGCCCGAGCCGCAACCGTCTGGATCTTGGCTATCCGGACGGTCACCAGGACGCCGTGCTGGATCAATTGATGCAGCGCTTCAGTCTGGGCGGCGTGCAGGTGCACGTGGCCCGCAATCTGCCCGAGAAAATCTGGGAAAAGCTGCTGATCAATGCGGGTCAGTCCATGGTGTGCACGGCCACGGAAAGAACCGTCCACGCCACTCTGGCCGACCCGGAAACGCGCCAGCTGGTCAGGCAGGTTATGGCGGAAATCAAGCGTGTCGGCGCGCGCCTGGGCGTGACGGTCACGGCTGAAATAGAGGCGCTGACCCGGCCCGAGCTGGCGCCGCACCACTATCCTTCTTTCCTTCAGGATTTGAAGGCGGGGCGGCCGCTGGAGCTGGAGAACACGGTGCTGGCGGTGCGCGATATCGGCCTGGCGCTCGGGGAGCCGATCCCGATGCTGACGACGTTGGCCACGATCGTGCATGCACGATCGAAAGATCTGATTCCTTGATTTATCAAAAATAAAAAGGCCCCCACGCTGCGCCGCTCGGCGGCTACGCTGCCCCAAGGGGATGAACCCGGACACGGAGCAGTCCTTGAGGACTGATTCGTGCCTGGTGAATCCGAGCAGCATGCAGGCTGCGAGGTGGTTTATCTTGGGAGCGGCCCGGCGATAAAAAACTTCCTCTTTCTCATCTGGGTCTTTAAGATAAAAAAAGCAATGCTGCCCCGCGCAGTCGTATCCGCTTATCTTGGAGACCGGTGTGACCCTTTCTGCTTCTTCTCAACTCGCGATTCCCGATTGGCAAGGCCCGTTGCGCGCCGCGATCAATTTTGGCAACCCTGTTCTGGCCCAGCGGTCTCCTGACAGCGAGCCGATGGGCGTGTCCGTTGCGTTGGCCAAGGCGCTGGCGCGTGAACTGGGCGTGCCGCTGGAGATGGTGTTCTACGAAGCGGCGGGCCACGTCACGGCCAGTGTGCATGAAGGGAAGTGGGATATTGCGTTTTGTGCGCTTGACCCGGTGCGCGCGCAAGAGTTGGATTTCACCGCCCCCTACGTGTTGATCGAAGGCACCTATCTGGTCTGGAAAGACGCGCCGTTCAAGGCCATTGACGACATTGACCAGGCCGATGTCGAGGTGTCCGTGGGCAAAGGCGCGGCCTATGATCTGTTTCTGACGCGGGCGCTGAAAAACGCGGGGCTGGTCCGGGTATCAACGTCCGCCGCGGCCGTGGAGGCTTTTCTTGATAAGCAAAGCACCGTGGCGGCGGGGGTCCGGCAGCCGCTGGAGCGGGTGGCGGCAGCGCGTCAGGACTTGCGCGTGCTCC
>JBAYOI010000275.1:0-3197 GCA_041678365.1 Pigmentiphaga sp.
ACTGATGAATGCTCGGTGGCAGGGGTGGTGCGGGCGCACGTTGAGGCCAAGAAGCAGAAGCTGCCGCTGTTGATCGGCTCCAGCTTTACCTTGCGCAATGAGGAGGGTGAAGCCGCCGTGTCCGTGGTCGTGCTGGCCCAGACCCGGCGTGGCTACGGCAACTTGTGCGAACTCATCACGCTGGGCAGGCGCCGTGCGCCGAAAGGCGAGTACCGGCTGACACTGAACGATCTCGATAGCCCCACTGATCCCGCCCTGGTTCATTTGCGCGGTTTGCCCGAGTGCGTTGCCTTGCTGGTACCCGAATACGGTGCGCCTTTTGAGCGCTTGCTTGCCCAGGCTGAATGGATAGCTGCCACGTTTCCAGGCCGGTGCTGGATGTCGCTCACGCTTTTACACCGTGCCCAGGATGATCGCCACAAGGCCGCCGTACTTGCCGCGGCGCGCCATGTCGGCATCCGCGTGGTGGCAACGGGCCAGGTTGAAATGCACGTGAGGTCGCGCAAACCCATGCATGACACGCTCACGGCCGTTCGCCTGGGCAAATCGGTGCAAGATTGCGGATTCGAGCGGGCACCCAATGCCGAGCATCACCTGCGTGCCCGCCTGCGTCTGGCTAATCTTTATCCCCGCGAAGCGCTGGAAGAAACGATAGAAGTGGCCAGCCAATGCCCATTCAATCTGGATGAACTGAAGTACGAATATCCTGACGAGATTTGTCCGGAAGGTCTCACCCCGGCCGCCTATTTGCGCCAGGAAACCTACCTGGGCGCGCACCGGCGTTTCCCCGCGGGGATCCCGCCCAACGTTCGGCAACAGCTCGAGCATGAGCTGGACCTGATTGCCGAACTGGACTATGAGCCCTATTTTTTGACGGTCTACGATATTGTCAAATTTGCTCGAAGCCGAAAAATACTGTGCCAGGGCCGTGGCTCGGCAGCCAATAGCGCGGTGTGCTATTGCCTGGGCATCACGGCGGTGGACCCGATACGCGGCAATAGCCTGTTTGAGCGGTTTATCAGTAAAGAGCGCAATGAGCCGCCCGACATTGATGTCGACTTCGAGCATCAGCGCCGCGAAGAGGTGATCCAGTACATCTACGACAAATACGGCCGTGACCGCGCGGCGCTGACCGCCGTGGTCATCACCTACCGCGTCAAAAGCACGATCCGTGATACCGGCAAGGCCTTGGGCATCGATCCCATGATTGTTGACGCGGTGGCCAAGTCCTACCACTACTGGGATGGGCGCAGCAATCTGGCGGCGCGCATGGCCGCCTGCGGGTTGGACCCCGACTCCGCCACCGCCAAACAATGGGTCAGCCTCGCAGAGCGCCTGATGGATTTTCCCCGCCATATGTCGCAGCACCCCGGGGGTTTTGTCATATCGCGAGGACCGCTTTGCCGCCTGGTGCCCATTGAGAACGCCGCGATGGCGGGTCGCAGCGTCGTCCAGTGGGATAAGGACGATATTGATGCCGTCGGCCTGCTGAAGATCGATGTCCTGGCCTTGGGCATGCTGAGCGTCATCAGACGCGCGTTGGAAGCCGTGTCGCAACAACGCGGCTGCCCCTTTGAACTGCAGGATATCCCGGCCGAAGATAGCAAAACCTACGACATGATTTGCGAAGCCGACACCATTGGCACTTTCCAGATCGAGTCGCGCGCGCAAATGGCCATGCTGCCTCGCATGCGGCCACGCAAGTTTTATGACTTGGTGATCGAAGTGGCTATTGTCCGACCGGGGCCGATACAAGGCGGCATGGTTCACCCGTATTTACGGCGCCGCCAAGGTCTGGAGAAGGTCACCTATCCAAGCGCTGACGTCGAAACAGCGCTGGCGCGTACGAAGGGCGTACCGATTTTCCAGGAACAGGTGATGCAGGTGGCGATGCTGGCGGCCGGCTTCACAGCGGGGGAGGCCGATGAATTGCGCCGATCCATGGCAGCCTGGAAGCGCAAAGGCGGCCTGGGCAGGTTTTATGACAAGATCATCGTTGGCATGACCAGCCGCGGCTATGAGCGCGAGTTCGCCGAGCAGATCTTCAAACAGATCCAGGGGTTTGGCGAATACGGGTTTCCCGAGAGCCATGCGGCAAGCTTCGCCTTGCTGGCCTACGCCAGTTGTTGGCTCAAGCGGCATGAGCCTGAAGCGTTTTTGATCGGCCTTCTGAACAGTCAGCCCATGGGGTTTTATTCACCTTCCATCTTGGTGCAGGATGCCCGGCGCCACGGCGTAACCGTTCTTGCCGCCGATGCCACGGTCAGCCATTGGGAGGCGCAACTTGAATCCACCGGCGGCACGCGGCCGGCCGTGCGCTTGGGCTTGAACCAGCTCAGCGGTATGGCTCGGGAAAGCGCCAGGCGGATCGAGGAGGCCCGTGCGGTAAGGCCTTTCGATTCCGTGGCGGACCTGGCCAGACGCGCGGACCTCACCCGGCATGACTTGAATTGCCTGGCTGCCGGCGATGCCTTGCGGGCGCTTGCCGGGCATCGGCGGGCGGCGCTGTGGGAGTCCGCCGTCAGCGTGCCTGAGCGCGGGCTGCTCAACGCGGCGCAGATCCACGAGCCAATGACACCGGCGCTGCCTTTGCTCACTGAAAGCCAGTCGCTGGTTGCGGACTATCGAACGCTCGGTTTGACCTTGGGCCGACACCCCCTTGCACTCTTGCGCGATCAGCTCACCGCCCTGCGGTTTTTTTCGTCGGCAACGTTGCGCGATCAACCGGACGGGCGACTTGTGCGCGCTTGCGGCATCGTCACGGGACGCCAGCGCCCCGGCACCTCCAAAGGCGTGATTTTTGTCACCCTGGAGGATGAGGAGGGCCACGTGAATCTTATTGTGCGGCCCCAAATTGTTGAGCGCCAACGCAAGGAGCTGCTGTATTCAAGGCTGCTTGGCGCCTATGGGACTTGGCAGTCTCGGCATGGCGTGCAGCATTTCATTGTGGGCCGACTCGTTGATTTGACGCCGATGCTGGGTGAGTTGGAGACTGCAAGCCGGGACTTTCATTGATGGGTGGGGGTGGTTGGGTTTTCAAGTGAGCCTTTCTGTCGGGGCGCTTCGAAACTCTACTGGCCATCGCAACGCAACATGTGCTGCCGTGGGATCTGCCCGAACTCGGCGCCGATGCGGTGGACAGCCTGCTCAATATCATCGCCTCGTCGATGCTGGCAGTCACGACCTTCTCGCTCTCG
>JBAYOI010000276.1:0-3191 GCA_041678365.1 Pigmentiphaga sp.
CGCCATGCGCGCCGCCAGCGCGGCGGCTCGTGATGTTGCCTGGGGGGACCGGGCGAATCGGATGGCTTGCCTGATGGCATCGGCGCTCAGTTTCTTGGCGGGGACGGGGGCGGCCGCCAGGCCCTGGCGCGCCAGTTGGTGGGCCCAGAAGCATTGATCTCCGGCAAAAGGCAGGACCACGGAGGGCACCCCCGCGCGGCAAGCCGAGTGAGCGGTGCCGCTTCCGCCGTGGTGAATGACCAGGGACATCCGTGGAAAGAGCCAGTCATGGGGCGTGTCTCCGATTACAAAACACTGGGTCGGCAACGGGATCTCCGGTAAGCCGGACCAGCCTGGATGAAAGACGATGCGCTCTCCCTCCAAGGCTTCGAACAGTGTGCGTAGCAAGACTTCCCGATCAAACCCGGCCAATCATGCGGCTCAGGCAGCAAGGCGGGAGAGATGCCGTACAGCATGGGGTGACCGGTCCAAAGACGGTGGCGCGGCCCCAGCCCCAGGACCTGCTTTCTGGCTTGGTTGATTGACGTCCTGAACGAGAGCCACAACATCCAGTTGACCAGGTGATGGCTGGCTTTGTTCAAGCTGGGCGGCAGTTTTCCTGCGGGCAGAAAGGGCGAAGGAAAGGCGCGCGTTGGAGAAATGGGGATCATGCCGGCGCCAATCAGCGGAATATCCAGATGTTCGGCAATGGAGAGGTCGGCGAATGCCGCCAGCCCGGCGCCTGGGCGCTTCCAAGGGTGTTCTCATCGGCGAGCAAGAACACGTCATGCCCCGCTTCCTTCAACGCATGGCAGAGCGCCGCAATAGGGCGCGTATCGCCTTCCGTTCCATACGTCAAGGCCACCAGCCTCATGACGCTTCTCCCTATTACGATCAGTGGGGTGGCTCGGATCGGTGACGGATCGAGCAAGCCAGGCAAGTTCCGTTGTCGGAAAAATTGTACTTCGTCTATGCTCTGGGTCAGCCCTTGTTTGCCGACCGGGTCAACGCGCCGCCAGTCAGCGCGGCGACCCTGGCCTACACTGATCTCAATCAACGCAACAATCATGACCCAAACGCCGATCCCGCTGGTTTTCCTTCCTGGTTTCATGCTTGACGAATCGCTGTGGGACGAGGTGGTCGAGCGGCTCGGCCCGCATGCGCCGACGGTTTGCCTGCGCCTGGAGCCAGGCGCCAGCACCGAGGAAATCGCGGACGGGATCGCCAACGCGGCGCCGCCGAGATTCGTGCTGGTCGGCTTCTCGCTGGGCGGCTATCTGGCTCGCAAAGTCGCCGAACGGCATCCGCAGCGCGTGGCCGCCTTGGTGTTGGTGGCGACCTCATTGCGGGTGGACAGCGCTGCGCGGGAGAAGTCCAAGCGTGATGCGGTGACGTCCATGCGGGCGGACAGTTTCCGTGGGTTGGGTTCCGGTTCGATTGCCAAATCCCTGCACCCGTCCCGCCGTGACGACAAGGCGTTGATCGCCCGGATCAAGCGCATGGGAGAGCGTCTTGGCTATGCCGCGCTGGTGACGCAAACGCAGCTGCGGCGTGACCAGATCGCGGCGTCAACGCTGAGGTGCCCGACCTTGGTGATCGCCGCCGCCGACGATGCGCTGAGAAGCGCCGAAGAAACTCAGGAACTGGCCGAGGCCATCCCGAATGCAAGCCTGCGGGTCATCGGCAATTCGGGCCATATGCTCCCCTTGGAGCAACCCGGTGCCTTGGCGGATATGATCAAGCAGTGGCTCGCGGCGCTGGGTCCGTTGTGAGATTGTTGCCAAGGTGGCGCCGCTGCCCTCCGCGTATGGCAGAATTGAGGAGATCGTCCTTAAATCGTCCGGGTTAGCCTGGGCCACGGGCCGGGGCGCTTCCCCGAACCGTCTTGTAGCTAGAGGAGCAATAACGTGAAAGGCTTTGTAGATAACATTGAAAAACTCACTGTTGAGAACGACAACTTTCGCCAGGTGCTGTATACCGGCAAGCACCTGCAATTGGTGCTGATGACCTTGCAGGCGGGGGAAGAAATCGGCGCCGAGGTGCACGAAGGCCATGACCAGTTCTTTCGGATTGAGGAAGGCCAGGGGCGCGTTGTCATTGATGACAATACCTACAGCGTCCAGGATGATGATGCCATCATCGTGCCGGCTGGCGCGAAGCACAACGTCATCAACACGGGCAGCGAGCCGCTGCGTCTTTACACGCTGTACGGGCCGCCTGAGCACCGCGAGGGTGTGCTGCACCCGACCAAGGCCGACGAAAAAGAAGAACATTTCGACGGCACGACCACCGAGTAAAACCATGAAAAACGCCAGCCGGTCTGGCGTTTTTTCATGGCCGCGTGCTGGACAAGGGCGTCAGGCCTTGGACTTGCCGCCGCCCAGCAGGCGGTCCTTGGACGCCAGCAGTTTCTGCACCTTGGTGCCCATCTTCATCAGTTGAGCCATGGATTCGGGGGATAGGCGCTGCAAATCGTCGAACCAGGTGTTGGCCAGATCCACCAGCTCATACATTTCCCGCATGCGCTTTTGCGCAAAAACGTCTTCCGGTTCCGTGGTCTTGGCCAGCATCGAGTCGCGCAACACGGACAGGGTGGGGGCCACTTCGCGCCGCCGCCGTTCCGCCGCAATGACGCGAAAAATTTCCCAGACATCGCCCAGTGAAGTGAAGTAGTCGCGCCGGTCCCCCGGGAGGCGGTGTTGCCGCACCAGGCCCCAGGCTTGCAGTTCCTTGAGGCCGATGCTGACATTGGAGCGGGAAATGCCCAGTTGCTCGCCAATCTCATCCGCATTCAACTGCTGCTCCGTCACGAACAGCAGAGCATAGATCTGCCCGACTGTGCGGTTGATGCCCCAACGGCTTCCCATTTCGCCGAAGTGACTGACGAAGTCATGAATGAGTGGACTCAAGGTGATGGCCTTGCAAAAAGAGAGGAAGTCCGATTATTCCATGCGGACTTGTTGCCTATCAACACAGGGGAGGGCAGGGGCTTCACAAACGGTGCGATTCGATCCATAATTTCTCAGTTTTCAGAAATTTCTGAAAATTGGAAATATTAAGAAGGAAGGCTGATCATGGAACTCGATATTGTCGGGCTCTCAAGATTACAGTTTGCCCTGACGGCGCTGTATCACTTTATTTTCGTCCCGCTGACCATCGGCCTGTCCGTGATCATCGCCATCATGGAGACGGTCTACGTCATGACCGGCAAG
>JBAYOI010000277.1:0-3165 GCA_041678365.1 Pigmentiphaga sp.
ATGCTGTCGGTCCATTACAAGGAAGCGGCGCAAATCTACACCGCCGTGGCCAATGGTGACCTGACCTTCAGCGTGGCCACGGTCGGCTCCGGCATCCCATTGGTCAAGGCCGGCAAAATGCAGATGATTGCCGCAGCCGCCAAGGAGCGCCATCCTGACTATCCGGACATCCCGACGGTTCAGGAAGCCACAGGCCTGCAGCAAACCGAGGTGGACACCTGGGTCGGCATCGTGGCGCCGAAAGGCACGCCTGCCGAGGTCGTCAACACCCTGAACCGGGAAATTGCCAAGGCGCTGAAAAACCCGGAACTGCTGGCCCGCTTCAAAACCCTGGGACTGCTGCCGTATACCTCCAGCGCCCAGGAAATGCGGGGCGTCATTGAAGAAGAATCAAGCGCCACCGAAAGCCGTCTGAACCTGTTGAAGATCAGTCTGCAATAAAGAAAATTCCCCTGCGCGCCAAGCGCGTAGGGGATCTTCCTTTCAGGGCTGGATGATGCTGTGCACTTCCACCAGATCGCCGCGAAACACCCCGATCGACTCATAAACCAGCCGTTCTTTATGATCAATGACCGACCGCGCTGAAATCATGATCGGGCTACCCGTTGCCAGCCCCAGCAAGCGCGCCGTTTCCAGATCCGCCACGCCCGCCCGGATGGTCTGCTCAGCCTTGGCGATGCCTTTGGGCAGGTAATCGTTCAGCAGTCGCAGCGGCACCGGCTTTTCAAAGGCCTCGCGCCCCAGGGCCTCATAAATGCCCGCCTGGATATAGGTGCTGCCAATGGCGTAGGGAATGTGATTCCTGAGCAGGCGGCGGCGCATGAAATAATACGGTCCGTCCAGCTTGCCCAATTCATGAAAGGGATTGGTCGGCAATTGGTCCGCCAGCGTTTCCAGCACTTCGAACTCGATGTCCGGCGTGCCCTGCATGAACGCGTTCCAGTCCAGCGGGATCCGATACCAGACATTCGATTGCGGGCGTTCAAGCACGAACGTGCCCTTGCCCCGGTGACGGGCGACCAGGCCTTCTGACTCCAGCAGGCCGATGGCCTGCCTGACAGTGCCGCGCGCCACCTCGAATTCCTGGGTCAACGCTTCCAATGACGGAATCTGCGCACCCACTTCCCACACCCCTTGTTCAATGCGCTGTCTGAACAAGGTAAAAAGCTGCGCATACATCGGCAGTGCGCCGCGCGGGATGGATTCGGAAACAGAAAAGGTAGAGGACACGTCCGGACCGCTCATGACATCGACAAGGAAACGCAAGGGCTCGCCTCCCCGCGACAGGGGGAGGCCGGGCCGTTGCAGGCAAAGGTCGATAATACCAACTTTATGGCACAGTGAAGCACGCTCAGGCGGGCGAAGCGCCCGCCCGATCCAAGGCGGTGACGTCCAGCACGAAATGCGCATTGCCGCCGGGCGCCCCGTTTGCGTCGGCCACGCCCACCGCCAGGCGGGCGGGCGGCTCGGACGGGAATGCCTCCATCCAGGCGCGATGGAAAGCCTGCCGGTGATGCAGGTTGGAAAGAAACAGCGTGACCTTGACCACGTCCTCCAGCGTGGCGCCCGCCGCTTCCAGAATATGGCGCAAATTGGTCAAGGTCTGCTGTGCCTGTTCATACGGATCATCGGCCATCAGGCCCGTGTCGGGATGGCGGCCCCGCACGGCGGACAGAAACAGAAAGCCGTTGGCCCGGATGCCCGGCACCATGCCCGCCATCCGTTCCGGCGTATGCGCCGATTGCGGCATGACGTATTTAGGCACTGAGAAACTCCTGGATCAAGCGGGCGGTGGTTTCCGGCGCATCGGTCTGCACCTGGTGGCCCGCGCCGTCCACCCAGGCAATCTGCGCGGCGGGCAGCAGATCCGCCAGGGCCTGACCGGTTTCGGGCAGCGCAAAGGTATCATTCTTGCCCCAGATGATCAGCGTGGGCACGGATTCGGTCAGCCGGGGCAGCGCCTGGCGCCAGTCAGTCTGCATCGACAGCACCGGGTGCTTCTTGACGTAATCAATGGCCTTGGCCATTTGCTGGAATGCCTCATAGGCGCCCGGCCGGGAAGCCGCCGCCTGCCGGGCGTCAATCAATGCATCCGTGATCTGGGCCGGGTCGATGATCAGCGCTTCCAGCAGCTTTCTCATGCCTTCCCGCGTGCCGTCATAGCCCATCAAGGCCTTCATTGCCGCATTGGGCGGCTGGGACAGGCCCATTGAACCCGCAATCGTCAATGAGGAAACAATGACCAGCTTCTTGACGCGGTCTGGATGCTGCATCGCATAGTAGATGGCTGACCAGGCACCTTGCGAGTTGCCCAGCAGGCTGACTTGGTCCAGACACAGCGCGTCAATAAAATCGCCCGTATGCTGGGCGCGGCTGATCAAGCCGTAGGGCGCGGGCGCGCTGGGATCCGTCTGGCCAAAACCGCCGATCGAGTCCGGCGCCAGCACACGCAGGTTTTCCCCGAGCAGGGGCAGGACCCGCCCCATGCCGGATGCGCCCGATGAACCGGCGCCGCCGCCGTGCAGCGCAATCAAGACATTGTCGCCGTCTCCGCTCTCCACATAATGGGTCTTCACGCCTTGCGCCTTCACCCAGCGCGACCGTACTTCACTCATTGTTGTCTCCTTGATTGGCAGTTTGCTCATCCACAACCCACCCGCGTTGCCGATAAGCCTCTTGATACTTGACGCCGACACTGGCGCCGAAATTCCTGATCAGCAAGGGATGGACCCCCCATTCATACAGGGTGGCCAAGTCCTTGCCGCGCAACACGGCCTGCTCTGGTTCCGACAAATCAAAACCGGCAAAGCAGTGCGCCGGCGTCTGCTCAAACGCCTGACGCAAGGCCGGATCCTTGTCAAACACGTAGAGAAAACGGTCCAGGTCCCGGCGGCTCATGGCTTGACCTCGCACAAGGCAATACCGGTCACCCAGGACGCCACCGGCTCATAAGCAATCACTTCCGCGCCACGTCCGCCCACCGCTTCGGCCGCGATCAGCCAGTTGCGGATTTCCGCCGCGCCGTTGCCCGCGGAACGAATCACCGCCTCGCCGTGAAGAACTCCGTCCGTATCGGCCAGAGCCTCTCCGCCACCAGACGGGGGCACCTGCGGTGCCGTATTTAAAACTTGCCTCGCTTGACCTCGCCCTGAAGGGCGAGGCTGG
>JBAYOI010000278.1:0-3163 GCA_041678365.1 Pigmentiphaga sp.
GCCATCAGCAGCGGGATCGGCCAGTGGTTCGGCTTGCAAGGCGTCAAGGCCTTGCGGCCGATGCTGCGGCGGACGGCTTAAGGGGGCGCTTTTTACCTTGGGGCGGCCCGGCGGTAAAAAAGCCCCCCACGCTAGTCCCTACGGGACGTCGCTGCCCCCAAAAGGGGGCGCTTTTATCTTGGGAGCGGCCCGGCGATAAAAAAACGCGTCTCCAAGGGAACTGATCCCCGAAAGTTGGACATCCAACCTTCGGGGGTTTTTGCATGCCTGAGACGATCAGATCTTGAAAGACTCCAGCGCTTCCGGGGCGAACAGGTCTTCCGGTTTCAGCAGCGACTTGGACAAGCCGCTCTGGTAGTGGTAGTTCAGGAACTTGCTCAGGGTTGCGCGGTTTTCCTCGAAACCGTAGGGCCAGAAATCCTGTCCCATGGCATCAATGGCGGTTTCCAGCGAACCGAGCAGCAGCGGATGCATGATCTTCAGCGCGGCGGTTTCACGCAGATCTTCATAGGCATGGCGCTGGGACTCAACGAAGGCTTTGTAGAGCGACTGCGCCAGCCAGCGGTTTGACTCATACAGTTCGCGGCGCATGACCAGCGTGTGCATGATCGGGAAAATGCCGGTCTGGCGGTAGTAGTCCAGCTCGACGTCCTGGAAGTTGGTGAACAGGCGTTTGACCTTGCCGTTTTTCTTGTAGAAGCTGGACGGCGCGCGGGCGGTGTGCAGCGCGTCGATCTCTCCGGTTTCCAGCATGCTGGACAAGGTCTGGTGGGCCTCGATCGGCTGGATCTTGATCCGTTCCGGCAGGTCGAGCTTCAGTTTCTCCGGGCGGCCCGGCTCTTCTTCGCCGCCAGTGTAGTAGGTCACGCTGTCAATCGGAACGCCATAGTGCTCGGCCAGCGTGCCGCGAATCCACACCGGGGCGGTCATCTGGTATTCGGGCGTGCCGATTTTCTTGCCGATCAGGTCTGTCGGCGAGTTGATACCCGCGTCCGCGTTCACGTAGATGCAGGAATGGCGGAACATGCGCGACGGGAAGATCGGGATGGCGATGAACGGGCTGTCCCGGAACAAGGAGACTGTATAGGACGACAAGGACATTTCCGCGACGTCGAATTCCCGGTTGCGTAGCATGCGGAAAAAGGTTTCCTCAACCGGCAGGTTGAAATAGTTCAGATCTACGCCGTCAATCTGAACACGGCCATCCATCAAGGCGCGGGTGCGGTCGTAATCCCAGCAAGCCAGATTGATTTTTAGTTTCGACATTGTCTTCCTCGTTGGTGCTCGCTGCAAAGCAGGCGTTGAATGGGCAAGCCTTATTCTACGGGCTTGATTGGCGCGCGGGCCAGCGTTCTTCCATGGTTTATTCTGATCATTACCATCACAAATAGTGATTAATGGCCGCGTTTTTCATTTGCTTATAAGATGGGAAGTGTGCTCGCGGACCAGCGCGGCGAATGCCGACGCGGCCGGGCTGAGTGGAAATTTCGGGTGGTGGATCAAGGAGGTCTGGCGGCTGATCGTCGGGCCATGAAGCGGCCAGATCCGGTACTGCTCGTGGTCCCTGACTTGTTCGGCAAGCAGGGTGGGGAGCAGCGAATACAGTTTGGCCTCGGCCAGCACGCTCAGAATGGCGGGCATTGAGTCCACCTCCAGGTTGGGCTGAAGCAGAATGCCGCTGCCCGCGAGCGCGTTATCAATGATGATGCGGACGCCATGCTGCGGGCCCGTCAGGATCAGCGGCAGCCGGGAAATCGTTTGCAAGGCAACCGGCCCGGGCGGCAAGGCGCTGCTGGCCGGGCCGACCAGGACCAGGGGTTCGTCGAATAAAGGCTCGATGTGCAGGCCGAACCGGCCGGGCGGCTTGTCCATGATGGCCAGTTCGATGCGCTGCTCGGTCAACCAGTCCAGCAACGGGCCGTTCGTCACATTGATATGGACTTGCGGATGGCGTTGCGAGAACGCGATCAGCACGCCGCTCAGGATGGTTTCCATCAAGGAGCTGATCATGCCGATCCGCACGTTGCCGCTCAGTCCGGAGGGCTGGACCATCATGTCTTCGCGGGCCTGGATCAGGTCGTCCAGGATCGGACGGTAAAGCTGGTACATCCGGCGTCCCGCTTCCGTTGGCGTCATGCCTTTGCGGTGCCGGATGAACAGGGTTTGCTCCAGCTCGGCCTCAAGCTTGGCGATTTGCGCGCTGAGCGCGGGCTGGACAATATGCATGCGCCGCGCCGCGGCGGTCATGCTGCCTTCTTCGAATAAACAGATGAAATACTGGATCTGACGGATTTCCACGCGACCGCACCTTTCCTGAATCAGCTTGCAACAAGTCCTTGACCCGCCCCGAGCCGTCCCCATTTACTCTCTGGCAAAGCATGGAGGCCCTTGTGAACACTTTACCCGAACCTGTGTTGAACGAATTGGCGCTGGCGAAAAACCGTCTGGAGAATCCCGGTTTTACCGCCCGGCTCGCTCATGCCGTCGGCAAACCGATAGAGTCGCTGTTTTCCAGGTTGCCGGGCGTCATGCACAAAACCTTGCAGGCGGGCACGCGAAGCGCCGTCACCAAAGCGGTGGAGATTGCCGTGCGTTCGCTGGGCACGAATACGATGGCATCGAAAGAGACCTGGCACAAGGCCGCCGTCGGCTTGACCGGCGGGGTCGGCGGCGCCTTCGGGGTGGCGGGGCTCGCGGTGGAGCTGCCCATTTCCACCACGCTGATCCTACGCTCGATTGCCGACATTGCCCGCGCCAATGGCGAGAGCCTGGATCAGGCAGAAGTGCGCCTGGAGTGTGTCCGGGTATTGGCGCTGGGCAGTCCCGCGCCGGGCGATGACTCTGTGGACGCGGGTTATTTCGCATCGCGGGCCGCCCTGGCGCAAATGGTGGCGGCTTCGGCCCAGCATGTGACCGCGCATGGGGTGTCGAGCACCGGCTCGCCGGTGTTGCTGAAGCTGATTACGGAAATTGCCAGCCGCTTCTCCATCGTCGTCGGTGAAAAGGCGATGGCGCAAGCCGTGCCGATGGTCGGCGCGCTGGGCGGCGCGGCCATCAACACCTTGTTCATGACGCATTTCCAGGAAATGGCCAAGGGCCACTTCACGATCCGTCGGCTCGAGCGGACCTATGGTGAAACCCGGATCCGGGAAGCCTATCAGGC
>JBAYOI010000279.1:0-3158 GCA_041678365.1 Pigmentiphaga sp.
CCAATTTGAAGGGTTTGATGATGGCGGTAATTAATTTCATGATCGACTCACTAAAGATCCGTTATCAAAAAGACTTGCTCAAGCCGAGCACCGCGCCAAAACGCCCCGCGTTCTTGCCGCGCGACGTCAGCACCCAGTCCTTCTGACTGGTGCTGACCAGCGTCAGGCCAAGCTCCCAGCCCTGAATATCCTTGCTGACGCCGAGCGAGTAATCCACATAGCCGCTGATGGCATCGTTTTTCAGTTTCTGGTAGCCCACGTGCGCACGGCCCGTCCAGCCCTGCCCCAGGTCGAAGGCGGCGCCGAGGTCCAGGTAGTAGTTGTTCTTGCTGTCAGGCACACCGAAGAAATCCGTCACGCCATGCGAATACTTCAGCGTGAACGGCCCGTAGCCAACCGATCCATACAGCTCAAGGTTGTCAATGGTGCTGCCGTTGAATTTGGAGCCGGGATAGTAGTAGTACAGCGTGCCCACATCGAAGGTGAAGTCCTGCACCGACCAGGCATAGCCGCCGTAAGCGTCCATTTCCAGGTTGCCGCCGGAAAACAGTTCACTGGCCACATTCGAGTTCCAGTTGCCCAGATAAAAGCCGGATTGATGCGTCAAATCAAAACCGGCTTGAACGGCGGGCTTCAGATTGGTTTGGCTGAAACCGCGAAAACGATAATCCGACACCAGTGCGGCATTGCCGCTCAGCGTCCAGGCAGGGTCAGCCGCCCAGACGGGCATAACAACGGAAGAGGCCAGAACGCCAGCCATCACGATTCTTTTCATGATCGATCCCGACAAGAAGAAGGGTTAACAGTGGATGAAAGGAAGAAACGGCCGAGCAGCCTTTCCGCCCTTACCCTCTGTTAAGCATTTCTCGTGCCAGTTTTTTCATGATGGGTTCAAGGCGTGGAGGAACACTTGCTTGCGGAGGTTCGCAAACAGGGCTCGCTGACGGAGAAGGCCGACCTGCGAACCAATCCTGGTGCGCCACCCAGGTCGTGTGAGGGGAATCGGGGCGGAACGCACCAACTAAGTGCAAACTACCCGAACCCCGCTTACCCTGCCCGGGAATCCGACTTACACTTATTCATCACGATGGAAACAAGGAACCCCCATGAACAAGCCCGGCGCCTTTTTTGAAGACCTTCAGAGAAACGTGTCTGATCTCATTGCCCGCAGCCCGGCCGCTGACATTGAACGCAACGTCAAAGGCATGCTTGGCCAGGCATTCGATAAGCTTGACCTGGTCAGCCGCGAAGAGTTCGACATTCAGACGGAATTGCTGGCGCGCACCCGCGCCAAGGTGGACGCCCTTGAAGCGCAGCTGAAATTGCTGGAAGTGCGCATTGTCGCGCTGGAGCAAAACAAGACGCAATCGTCATCAGCTGAGTAAACGGATCCAATAAACAAAAAAACCCCGGCACAGGGCCGGGGTCAAAAGAAACGGGTTCGGATTGCCCCCGAAACGCCGCCTTCTCACACTAAATCGTTACACACCCCGGCCTGGCGCCGGGTTTTTTTTGCCGCCGGGCTGGCAGGCTGTAGGAGCGAGCTTTGCTCGCGAATGTCTCGCAAGACACGGTTCGCGAGCAAAGCTCGCTCCTACGGAAGAACCCCGACCCGATCCAGGCCGAGGTTTTTGTGGTCAGAATCAGGCGCGCGCCTTCAGGTCCAGCGCCACGTCAACAATCATGTCTTCCTGGCCGCCCACCATTTTGCGCTTACCCAGTTCAACCAGAATGTCCACAGTCTTCAGCTCATACTTGGCGGCGGCCGCTTCGGCATGGCGCAGGAAGCTCGAGTACACCCCGGCATAGCCCAGCGCCAGCGTTTCACGGTCAACCCGGACCGGACGATCCTGCAGCGGCCGCACGATGTCATCGGCGGCATCCATCAGCTTGTACAGATCCGTGCCGTGGTTCCAGCCCAAGCGCTCGGCAGCCGCAATGAACACCTCAAGCGGCGCATTGCCCGCGCCCGCGCCCATGCCCGCCAGGCTGGCGTCAATCCGGTCGCAACCTTCTTCAACCGCCACGATCGAGTTGGCCACGCCCAGGCTCAGGTTGTGGTGCGCATGGATGCCGGTGTTGGTTTCCGGCTTCAGCACGTCTTTCAAGGCGCGGAAGCGGTCGCGAACGTCGTTCATGTTCAGGGCGCCACCCGAATCCACCACATAGATGGTGGTGGCGCCGTAGCTTTCCATCAGCTTGGCCTGCTCGGCCAGGCCTTGCGGCGTCTGCATATGGCTCATCATCAGGAAGCCGACCGTGTCCATGCCGAGTTCACGGGCATAGGCAATGTGCTGCTTCGAAACGTCGGCTTCGGTGCAGTGCGTGGCCACGCGCACGATGCGGGCACCCGCGTCATAGGCATTGCGCAGATCGTGCACCGTACCAACGCCCGGCAGCAGCAAGGTGGCAACCTTGGCATGCTTGACCGTTTCAGCCACGGCGGCAATCCACTCCAGATCGGTGTGGGCGCCAAAGCCGTAGTTGAAGCTGGAACCGGACAGGCCGTCGCCGTGGGCGACTTCAATGCTGTCCACCCGTGCTTCATCCAGCGCCTTGGCAATCTGACGGACGTTATCAAGACTGTACTGGTGGCGAATGGCATGGCTGCCATCGCGCAGGGTCACGTCGGAGATATAAAGTTTCTTCTGTTCCATCATTGCCTCTTAAGCCGTGGCGACGAGTCGTGTTTCAGCAAAGCGCTCCGCGCAAGCCAAGGCGGCGGAGGTCATGATATCCAGGTTGCCTGCGTAAGCGGGCAAGTAGTGCGCGGCGCCTTCGACTTCCAGGAAGACCGAGGTTTTCAGGCCGCTCAGCTTGCCCAGGCCCGGCACGTTCAACGGTGCGCTTTCCGGGATGACGTCAAACTGGACGCGCTGCTTCAGGCGGTAACCCGGCACATAGCCCTGCACCGCCTTGACCATGTCTTCAATGCTGCGCTCGACCTTATCCTGGTCCGCCAATTCGGACAGCGTGAATACCGTGTCGCGCATGATCAGCGGCGGTTCGGCCGGGTTCAGGATGATGATGGCCTTGCCGCGCGCCGCGCCGCCGATGACCTCAATCGCCTGGGACGTGGTCTCGGTGAACTCGTCAATGTTGGCGCGCGTACCCGGGCCAGCCGACTTGCTGGAAATGGACGCGATGATTTCACCGTA
>JBAYOI010000280.1:0-3157 GCA_041678365.1 Pigmentiphaga sp.
CCATTTCGCGCCGGGTGCCGTGCTTGTGCAAGGTTGCGCCCGCCACGCAGGACTACCATATTGAAGACGTGCATCGCGCCGGCGGCATCATGGCCATTCTCGCGGAACTGGCGCGTGCGGGCCTGATTGATACCTCGGTCCACAGCGTGCATTCGCCCAGCATGGCCGATGCGCTGGCGAAGTACGACGTCACCATCACGGATGACGAAGCCGTCAAGACCTTCTTCCGCGCCGCGCCCGGGGGCGTACCGACACAGGTGGCGTTCAGCCAGGACAAGCGTTTTGCCGAACTGGATCTAGACCGTGCCACTGGCTGCATCCGTGATCGGGCGCATGCCTACTCGCAAGATGGTGGGTTGGCGGTGCTGTATGGCAACCTGGCCGAGAAAGGCTGCATCGTCAAAACCGCGGGCGTGGATGAAAGCATTCTTGTCTTCAGCGGCAAGGCGCGCGTGTTTGAGAGCCAGGAAGACGCGGTGGAAGGCATTCTGGGCGATACCGTCCAAGCCGGTGACGTGGTCATCATTCGCTATGAAGGCCCGAAAGGTGGCCCCGGCATGCAGGAAATGCTCTATCCCACGTCCTACATCAAGTCCAAGGGCTTGGGCGCGGCATGTGCGTTGTTGACGGATGGCCGCTTTTCCGGCGGTTCGTCCGGTCTGGTGATCGGTCATGCGTCGCCGGAAGCGGCTGAAGGCGGCGCCATCGGTCTGGTGGAAGAGGGCGATATGATCGATATCGACATCCCGAACCGCAAGATCCAGCTGCGCGTTGATGACGCCACCTTGCAGCAACGCCGGGAAGCGATGGATGCGCGTGGCGCCAAAGCCTGGAAACCGGTGGATCGCCAACGCATCGTGTCGCAAGCCTTGCGGGCTTATGGCTTGATGGCCACGTCCGCCGATCGCGGCGCGGTGCGCGATATCAGTCAGTTGGAGAAGTAGGAAGCCTCAACCCCGCCGCGCGGCGCGCCTTTCAAGGGCGGCGTTGGCGGGTGAAGAAGCAAAACCAGGATCAGCCTTGTGTTGGTCCTGGTTTTTTTTCGCCAGCCCGCGCCGAAGGCAAAAAGCATTCGCTCAAGGGAGGGCAAGGCGGTTTGATTTTATCCTTCTCGGGTTTTACGAATAGTCCCCGCAGGCTGGGCAGGGCATGCTGGCATATCTTTTTTCCATTGGGTCCCGCCATGCTTTATCTTGCTTATTGTGGACGACCTTCGGCGCCATGGCCGTCTCGCCGCTTCGTTTTACCGTCCTCGCGGTATGCCTTGAACGAGCCGCATGTAGAAACGCAGGCCAATACGCCTACGCCTGACTTTGACGGTATCTGGAAAACCGCGCTGCAAACCTGGCTGCCGCAGTGCGTAGCCTTGTTTTGGCCGGACACCTATCAACGGATTGACTGGGCGGTTGCGCCGGTCTTTCTGGATAAAGCGCTGCGGCGCTTGGAGCGTTTGACCAAACAGAGGGAAAAGCGCTTGGATCTATTGGCGCAATTGGCCTTGAAGGGAGGCGGCAAAGCGTTGCTGTTGCTGCACCTGGAAGTCCAGGCGGGACGTATCAGTCTGCGTTTTCCAGAGCGGATGTTCCATTATCGCATTCGCTTGTACGAGCGATATCCCGGTCATGCGTTGCTGTCTTGCGCGATTTATCTGGATCGAGAGCATGATTTGGATCACGAGGTTTTTCGAACTGGAGATTTTGGCGATGAACTGATCTTTCGCTATCCAGTGGTGAACCTCGCTAGCTGGCGTTCGCGTATGGCAGAATTGGAAGAACTGGCCCTGAGCAATCCGTTTGCGGTGGTGGTGCTGGCGCAGTTGGCGTGCAGGGCTACCGTACTAGATCGTGCGCGGTTGGCCAGTAAACTGAGTCTCGCGCGTCAGTTGAAAAAATGGAACTACGATGATGCAACGCGCGGCGTGTTATTTCAGATCATGGACGGCTTATTGACGCTGCCTGAAGCGTTGGATGTGCAATTCTTTGATCAGATGGAAGAAAGCGAGGATCCAGAAATGATGGAGCGATTGAATAGCCTGCAACGGGTGAGGCTGAGCCGGGAGAAGGCGGCGAGTGAGGCGGAGGGGAGGCAGAAAGGTTTTGCTGGGCTATTGCAATCCCAGCTTCAACGCAAGTTTGGCTCATTGCCCGACTGGGCCCGTGTCCGCATTGCCGAGGCAAACGCTGAAACCTTGCAAGCCTGGGCGCTGAATGTGCTGGACGCTGAACGGCTCGAAGCGGTGTTTGGGGATTGAAAAGTGACCGTCTCGCTGTCCTGCGCGGGGTTCGCCTTGTGTTGTGGGGGCATAAATTAAAAAACCCCGGCCAAAGCCGGGGTTTCCAGTCTATCCATAAACTGGCCTAGGCCAGCCAAGGATTAGAACTTGTGCTGCAGGCCAACTGCGAACTGGCGAGCGGTGAAGTCACGCGGTGCAGCGTGGTCACGACGGTCGAAGTCAGCATAGTAGGCGTACAAGCCGGTGCGCTTGCTCAGGTCATAGTGGTAGCCCAACTGCCAGCCGTCCACTTTGGACTTGGAAGCTTTCTGGTACGAAGCCATGACCGTGCCGGGGCCGACCGGAGCGCTGACGCCCAGGGTCCAGGCATTGTCTTTGTCGCCGGTGAAGTTGCGGCTGCCGTTGAAGCCAGCTGCGCCGAAGTGGTTCTGCAGACCGTTGACACGGTTGTAGCCAGCGTGCAGCTTGGCCGGGCCGAAGTCATACGAAGCAGCCAGGATGGCGCTCTTGGCAACGCCGGTGGCGGGCAGGTTGGATTCAACTTGTTGGTACGTCAGCACGACATCCAGCGGGCCGTTGCCGTAGCGCAGACCAGCATCGATCGAGCGGTTGTTGTTGCCGGAATCACCGAATTCCTGCGTGCCATTGCCGCTGTCGAAAGCGTTGAAGGCGTAACCCAAAGCTGCTTGGAAGCCAGCGAAGTTAGGCGTGTAGTAGTAAACCGAGTTGTCAACACGACCGCCGCCGAAAGCTGCGTCGTTATAGCCAAAGGTCGAACCGATCGAAGCCGTGCCATAGGACAGGCCGAACGGGCTGGCTACACCGGCGCCCCACATGAAGCCCAGGTTGGTCGTGCGGCCCAAGGTCAGGCGGCCAGCTTGAGCGCTTTCCAGACCGACGTAGGCGTAACGGCCGAACAGGCGA
>JBAYOI010000281.1:0-3134 GCA_041678365.1 Pigmentiphaga sp.
CAGGTGTTGCGGCGGGCCCTTCAGTGGCAGCAAGAAGGTAAGCGTGTGGTCTTGGGAACCGTCACGCGGACCTGGGGGTCCGCGCCGCGGCCCATCGGCGCCATGGTCGCCGTCCGGGAGGATGGCTCGATTGCCGGTTCGGTCTCCGGCGGCTGTATTGAGGATGACCTGGCGGACAAGGCGCGGGCGGGCACCTTGGCGGCCCAGACGCCGGGCTTCGTCGTCTATGGCATTGGGTCTGATGAAGCGCATCGTTTTGGCTTGCCATGCGGCGGTACGCTGGAAATCGTGCTGGAGCCGGTCTTGCCGCAAACGCGGCTGGCTGAAACCGTCGAGGCGCTGCTGGCGGGCAAGCGGATCGTGCGCAAGCTGGATCGCCAGACCGGCGCGGTCGAGCTTGAGGCGGCCACGGATCGCACCGACGTGCTGGAACTGAGTGAGCGGCACCTGATGTCCGCGCTCGGCCCCTCATGGCGGCTGCTGATCATTGGCGCGGGCCAGATGACCATGTATCTGGCGGACATGGCGCAGGCGCTGGGCTATGAGGTCATTGTCTGCGATCCGCGGGAAGAGTATCTGGAAGGCTTCGAGGTGGACGGTGTCCGCTTTGAGCGCGGCATGCCCGATGACACCATCCTGGCCCTGAAGCCGGACAGCCACATGGCCATCGTCGCGTTGACGCATGATCCGAAGCTCGATGACATGGCGCTGATCGAGGCCTTGCAGTCCGAGGCCTTCTACGTTGGCGCGATCGGTTCGCGCGCCAACCAGCGCAAGCGCAAGGAGAGGTTGGTCGAGTTTGATCTGAGCCCTGAACAAATCGCGCGTCTGCAAGGGCCCGTGGGGCTGGATATCGGCGCGCGCACGCCGCCGGAAATCGCCATATCCATCCTGGCCCACATGACGGCGGTACGCTATGGCGTCACGGACATCCGCCCCGCGTCGCAGCGCCCCTGAGCAGCGGAGTAAAATAGCGTGTTCTCCTGAAGTGGGTCGTCCCGTGCAGATCGTCAATATTGCCGCCTATCGTTTCATCACGCTCTCCAACTTGCCCGAGCTCAAGCAGACGCTGCTGGACTTGTGCCGTTCCCTGGACCTGAAGGGGACGGTGCTGCTGGCGGAAGAAGGAATCAATCTTTTCCTGGCGGGTTCCAGGCAAGACATTGATGCCTTCGTGGACTGGCTGCGCCACGGGCCCGCGTTCGAGGGCGGCTTGGCGGGGCTTGAGATCAAGGAGAGCTTTTCCAGCACCGTGCCGTTCCGCAAGATGCTGGTCAAGATCAAGCGCGAGATCATTCGCATGAACCATCCCGCGATCCGGCCCGAGTCCGGGCGGGCGCCCGCCGTTGACAGCCAGACCGCGCTGCGCTGGATCACGCAGGGCAGGGATGACCGGGGGCGGCCGGTGGTGCTGCTGGATACGCGCAATGATTTTGAAGTGGATGAAGGCACGTTTGAAGGTGCCATTGACTGGCGCCTGAGCAAGTTCACTGAATTCCCCGAGCAGGTGCTGGCGCATCGGCGGGAACTGGAAGACAAAACCGTCATCAGCTTCTGCACCGGCGGCATCCGCTGTTAAAAGGCAGCTATTTACATGCAGGACGTCGGCCTTGAGCATGTCTACCAGCTGGAGGGCGGCATTCTCAAATATTTTGAGGAAACCGGCGGCCAGGGCTATCAAGGCCGCTGCTTCGTCTTCGACGAACGCGAAGCCCTGGATCCGGGCTTGCGCCCAAAGCGCTGAGCCACGTTGCAAACGGGCGCAAGCGGCCCGTGTAGAAAGGCGGAATCGGCGCTTCAGAGCGGTAAAAGAGGGTAAAATGCGCTTTTGGTTTTCACCTGAAGCGCCGCCTTGTCCCGCGCTTCATTTTGCCGGACGCCTGACATGCCTGCTTTGAACCCGGATACCGCCGATCTCTCGGCAAGTATCTCTCCCATTCCTGACATTGTTGCGGAGCTGCGGGCTGGCCGCATGGTCATCCTTGTTGACGAAGAAGACCGTGAGAATGAGGGCGACCTGCTCATGGCGGCGGAGTTTGCCACGCCGGAAGCCGTCAACTTCATGGCGCGCTACGGCCGTGGACTGATCTGCCTGACCCTGACCGAGGCCCGTTGCCAGCAGCTGGACCTGCCGCTGATGGTGTCCGCCAACGGCACCAAGCATGGCACCAACTTCACCGTTTCCATTGAAGCGGCCAAAGGCGTCACCACCGGCATTTCCGCCGCGGACCGCTCCCGCACCATCCAGGCGGCGGTGGCGCGCAATGCGCAGCCCGCCGATCTGGTTCAGCCGGGCCACATCTTTCCGCTGAAAGCCGCGCCCGGCGGTGTCCTGGTGCGCGCCGGCCACACCGAGGCCGGCTGTGACCTGACCAGCATGGCGGGCCTGGAGCCCGCGGCGGTGATCTGCGAGGTGCTGAAGGACGATGGCTCCATGGCGCGTTTGCCTGACCTGATTGAGTTCGGCAAGGAACACCAAATCAAGATCGGCACCATTGCGGACCTGATCCAGTACCGCAGCGAGCATGAATCGCTGATCGAGCGGGTTGGAGAGCGGATGTTCCAGACGCCGTTCGGCCCGTTCAACGGCATCATGTATCGCGACAGCGCCAGCGGTGCGCCGCACCTGGCGCTGGTGCATGGCCAGATCAAGCCGGAGCAGGAAACCTTGGTGAGGGTGCACGAGCCCGCCACGGTCCTGGATCTGCTCGAAATTGAAACCAGCACGCATAGCCGCAGCATCTCCAGTTCCCTGCAAGCCATGACCCGCGCGCAAGCCGGGGTGATGGTGCTGCTGAACTGCGGCGGCGGAGAGTCCGACATGTTCAATGAGTTCCAGCAACTGATTGAGATGGACCAGAAAGGCCAGAGTTCAACCGATCAACGCGTCGGCCGCGTTGGATTGCGGACGTATGGAATCGGCGCGCAAATCCTGAAGGATCTGGGGGTGGGCACCATGAAGCTGTTGTCGCGCCAAATGCCGATGCCCAATATGACCAGCGGTTTTTCATTAACAGTCACTGGCTATGATGATGGCCAGGATTTCAACTCTTAACAGGACGGCGCTCTATCATGAACCCCTATACCCTGACTCCCGACTTGAATGGCGAAGGGCTGCATATCTGCATCGTTCG
>JBAYOI010000282.1:0-3123 GCA_041678365.1 Pigmentiphaga sp.
AGGTATGGACCCGTGAGGCGCCCGCAAGGCGCCGTTCCTGCCTGACGCTGCCGTCCGCGAAGCGTATCTGCGCCTTTTCCAATACTGTGCCACGATGGCGGATTCGATCAATGACGCCCAGGTGTTCAAGGACTTCCAGGCTATTGTTCTTCACATAGATGCCCGCGCCGATTTCCCGGATTTCTGAATCCTGCTCATGAACGCGTACTTGCCAGCCCTCATGGGCAAGCATGGTGGCCACGGCCAGCCCCCCAATGCCGCCTCCGGAAACTTCCGCTTTTCTCGTCATCCCGCTGTCTCCTACTGCACCTGAATATTGGCGTCTTCAACAACCTGCCGGATGCTTGTCAGCTCATCGTGGACAAGCTTGACCGAATCCTCCGGGGAAACGTACTTGGCGATGATTGACTGCTCCAGCAACTTTTCCTGCACGGATTTATCCGAGAAAACTTGCTTGATGGCGGTGTCCAGCCGCTTCACCACCGAAGCGGGCGTCTGGATGGGCGCGGCAACAAATAGCTTGGCGCTGACATGAAAGTCTTCCAGCCCCGCTTCCGCCGTGGTTGGCACATCGGGCAACATGGGCATGCGCTCGGGCCAGGCCACGGCCAGCGCCCGCAGTCGGGCGGATCGGATATAGCTGAGCGATGCGGACGTACTCTCAATGCTCATGTTGATCTCTCCACCCGCCAAGTCCACCAGGAGCGGGCCTATCCCTTTGTAAGGAATATGCAGCATATCAACATTCTTGATTTTCTTGAACCGCTCACTGGCCAGATGATGAACCGAGCCATTACCGGTGGAGCCAAAGGTCAACTTGCCGGGTTGAGCACGCGCCAAGTCCACCAGCTCCGACAGCGTTTTAGCCGGGACCTTGGGATTGACCACAACCATGTAGGGAATGTTCCCGAATACCGAGAGGGGCATGAAGTCCTTCTCAAGCTTGTAGGGAGCGTTGTTATAAAGAACTTCGTGAATGGCGTGCGTGCTGAGCGCCGTCCAGAGCAGGGTGTAACCATCCGGGTTGGCCTTTGCCACTGAGTCTGCTCCCAGCGTTCCGGTCGCGCCGGGCTTGTTCTGCACAACCACCTGTTGCCCCAACTGCTGCGACAACAAAGGCGCTGCGATACGTGCCGCGGCGTCCACCCCGCCGCCTGGCGGCCACGGCACGATCAAGGTGACTGGGCGCTCCGGCCAGGCAGCGTGAGAAACAGCGCAAGCAAACAAAAAGGCCGTGCCAAAAAACCGTCTGAATACTTTTTGCATATCAGTGTCCTTTGCTGTTCAACAGCAGGAGAAGCCTGAATGCATTATCAGACGCCCATTTCTAGGGTGACAAACGATTTATAGGATCAGCACGCATGAGTCCTAGTCATCGAAACGCCACAGATTTCCCAGGCGTTTCTGGCCTTGGACCACAGCGGGAGGAATGTGTCCTCAGACCCCGTATTTCCGGCGATAAGCCCGCACCGCCTCATTGTATTGCTCGGACTCCGCCGACGATTCTTGCTGAATCAATGACAGGATGTCATCCAGCGACGCAATGCTGACGACCGGGCAGCCATATTTCTGCGTGACGTCTTGCACGGCAGAGGTGTCTGACAGGGCCTCATCCGGCCCGACGCGCTCCATCCGGTCCAACGCAATCAGCACGGCCGCGGGCGAGGCATTGGCGGCCTCAATCTGCAGCATGGACTCGCGCACCGAGGTGCCCGCCGAGATCACATCGTCAATGATGACGACCCGGCCTTGCAGCGGCGCGCCCACGAGCGTGCCACCTTCGCCGTGGTCTTTCACTTCCTTGCGGTTGAAGGCGAACGGAACGTCCCGCCCTTTGGCCGCCAAGGCCATCGTGGTAGCCGTTGCCAGCGGAATGCCTTTGTAGGCCGGACCATACAGCATGTCGAACTCGACACCCGAGGCCAGCAGCGCGTCGGCATAAAAGTCCGCCAGGCGGGCGATGGAGGCGCCGGTATTGAACAGACCGGCATTGAAAAAATACGGACTGAGTCGGCCTGCCTTCGTCTTGAACGAACCGAAGCGCAACACGCCCTGCTCAATGGCAAAGCGCACGAAATCAGCACGGAATGAGGTCGTAGTGGGGCTGGGAGCGATCTGGGACACGGTGATCAACGAGAAAAGAGAGGACAAGAAATCGGTTTGGCAAGCAAACCCCTGCCGCGATTGTAAACCCGGGCGGCCTGGACGCGTGGAAGCAATCATTGTCAGCGGGCGGAACTGGCTCCCCAGTGCGGGACGCATTACCTCGGTAGTGAGCTCGGCTTGCGAACCGTCATGCAGTGCCCCCTGCCCTACGCAGTTTCCGCTGTGCCATCACCGTCTCACCCGGCGCTCCGCGCCAGTCTTCCCTCCCTTATGGTTCCCCCTTCACTTTCACGAGGAGAGGGCGGTGAACCACCACGATGCCAGCTACCGCAAACTGTTCAGCAGCGTTACCTGCTGGTGGACGAAGGTGCGTTGGTGGACCAGCAAACCCTGCCCGAGGATAACCTGGCCGCCCTGCTGTTTCGGCTGGAGCACAACCGCAGTATTGAGGATGTTCAGAACCTGATTCAAAGGGTGTATAACTATACGGAAGCCGACCCGGCGCTGCGCCGCGCTTTCTTCAACTGGACCCGCTTCGTCCTGCTGCCGCGCGCCTTGCCCGAGGTTGCCTTTCCGCCCACCAAGGACTTACTGGAGATCAAAGACATGCTGGCCGATCAATCAAGGTCTTGGACCCATCAATGGAAAATGGAAGGATTTGCTGACGGCCGTGTGGAAGGCCGAGTCGAGGGCCGAGTCGAGGGCGAGGTCAATTTCTTGCGCAAGCAACTCCAACGCAAGTTCGGCCCCTGGCCCGCCGCCATTCAGCAACGTCTTGAGCAAGCCTCCGCCGAAGAACTCGATACCTGGCTGATCAACATCCTGGAGGCTGATTCACTGGAAGCCGTGTTTCAGTAGCCGAGCTCAGCGCCAGGCAACACCGTTCGCGGGCTTGCCCGCGAACGGTGTCATTCCCGTTTACACCAGCGTTTTCAGCCAGGCCAGACATTCCGCGCTCTGCGAGGCGGGCCATTTCGCCTTCAGATGCAGATCACCGCGCTTCAGATCGATTTCAAT
>JBAYOI010000283.1:0-3112 GCA_041678365.1 Pigmentiphaga sp.
GGCTCTTCATCATAAAAGGGGGACGATCGACATTCGCTAGACTTGTTTTTGCGAAGAACTTGTCTAACGGAAGCAATGCCGATGTCCCCAATCGATTCTATCCTAGGGATCCCTGGGCTGGTGGTCCAGGCTGTCAAACGAACGAAAGATATTCATGTATGGGCGGGGCCGCGTAAGCGGCCCGCCTGCGTGCACTGCGCAGGCAACCACGTGCGCGTCAAAGCCACCTACCAGCGTACGCTCAAGCATACGCGCCAGGGCAATAAGCTGGTGGTGCTGCACCTGCGCGTTCCCAAGTACCACTGCACAGACTGCAACCGCTATTTCCGGCATCGGTTTGCCGGTATTCGTCCCAGGCTACATGCCACCGAGACCTACCGCTTGGAGGTCTTTGAAGCCCATGAAGGCGGTGTCAGCCAGCGCAAGCTGACTCACACGCATCGCATCGGCAGTGCGACGGTGGAACGCTGGTATCAGTCGTTCATTAGACAACGGCTGTCTGAGCTCTCCGGTCGGCGCTGCCCGCAGGTGCTTGGGATTGATGAGCACTTTTTCACACGCAAGCGCGGTTACGCCACCACCTTAGTCGACCTGAAGAATCACAAGCTGTTCGATGTCGTGCTGGGACGCTCAGAAGCGAGCCTGCGCAGCTACCTGAAGCGCTTGCCGGGCAAGGAGAAGGTGCGGGTGATTGTGATGGACCTGTCCGAAACGTATCGCCGAATCGCCCAGCAGTACTTCCCCAATGCCATGATTGTGGCCGACCGCTTCCATGTGGTCCGCTTGGTGAACCAGCACTTCCTGAAGCTGTGGCAGCAGTATGATCCAGAGGGTCGCAAGAACCGCGGACTGCTCAGCCTGATGCGCCGACATCATTGGAGACTGACCGCCATGCAGAAGGAGAACCTGCACCAGTACTTGGCCCAAGAGCCGGTGCTGCGGGCACTGTACTTTGCCAAGCAGCAGCTGAATGGATTCTTGGTGATGAAGAGTTTGAAAAGAAAGCGGGCCCAGAAAATGATGCCCCAGTTCCTGGCGTTGATCGCGCAGTTTGAACAGAGTCCGGCTCGGGCATTGGCTGAAACGCTTAAATCATGGTTGGAACCCATCCTGCGGATGTGGCGCTTCACCAAATCCAACGGCATCACCGAGGGCTTCCACACTAAAATGGAGATGCTCTCACGCCGGGCCTATGGGTTCAGAAACTTTGAAAATTACCGCATGAGGGTCTTGGCACAGTGCGGGTGGAACGGTGTGATCAACCGTGTCTAGTGAATAAGCTTCCCCCGTTTATGGGGTAGAGCCGGCAAGCTGCCCGGATACCGCTGAAAGCCGTGGACGAAAAAAAGCCCCGTTCACAAGAACGAGGCTTTTTTAGAAGATGGCGCGCCCGGCAGGATTCGAACCCACGACCCCTTGGTTCGTAGCCAAGTACTCTATCCAACTGAGCTACGGGCGCTGATTGAACCAGTCTTTCACTGATTCGCTTTGCTCATTTTACCTGATTGTTCAGGCTGACAACATAGGTAGCCGGAACAAAAGTAAACTGGCGCGCCCGGCAGGATTCGAACCCACGACCCCTTGGTTCGTAGCCAAGTACTCTATCCAACTGAGCTACGGGCGCTGCAAAGAAGAAAGATTATATCACCAGTTTTACAACGCGCAAGTGGACCGTCATGGTTATTTTTTTGCCGCCGGGCCGCCCCAAGGCAAAAAGCGCCCCCTCGGGGGGCAGCCAGCCGCAGGCGCAGCGTGGGGGCCTGTTTTAAACGTCCTGGACTCCCCCGCCGCCAGCCCGGTCTGGGTCCGGTGCAGGAACAATTCGGACCCCAGCACCACCAGCGTCACGCCCGCAATGAAGAACACAATGTAGGGCAGATAGTCACCGTTGAGCAGCCATCCCTCCAGCGCGCGGGGCGTGGTGCAGACGATGGTGGAGGCGGAGACGGCAAGATGATGCATGGCATTGATCGTGATGGCAAAGCACGCGGCGATCAACAGGCGCTGCCGCGTGCTGGTGGCCAACCACGCCAGGCGCAGCAGAAACGGGATGACCACCATCGCCAACAAGCAGGCCGCGGCAACCCTGCCCGTGTCCCATTCAAAATAGCCGTACATGCGCGTGGCATGCACCCCGATGAAATGCATCGCCAGACTGGCGATGGACAGCAGCAAGCCCGCCAGATAGCAGCGCAAACCCAGGCTGAACGAGAAACTGAAGACCCAGAGGGCCAGCGCCGTCCCGGCCACCGCCACGCCCAGGCTGATGATGGTGCTCCAGGCGTCGTAGGCCACCGGGATCGGCATCACTTGCGCCGTCATGGCGATGAAATGCATGCCCCACACGCCCACGCCGCCATAAGCGATGGCCGCCACCAGGATATAGCCGAGCCACTGCCGGGAGGCTTGCCGCTCCATGCGGCTCAAGGCCATCAGCGCAACAAAACACCCCAACACAGAGATCAGGAAAGACAGAACCACCAGCCCCATGTCCAACTCGGGCTGAATCAAGTCTCCCGGGAGCATGCCTCGTCCTTTAGTCTGCTACGCGCGTTTTTCTCATGGCGGGAATGGCGACTTTCAGAAACTGCAAGGCGGCCAGGCCTTGCAAGACCCCCAGTCCCAGCAAGGTCAGCTGGAAAGCCTGGGCCCGGTCCGGCACCCACAGGCTCAAGACGTCGATCATTGCCCCAATGCCCCACTGCACCAGAAAAGCGCCGATAAAAACCAACATGTTATAGAGGGTGGCAACCTTGCCCGCAACCGCCTTTGGAAAACGCGACACCAGCAGCGGCTGCATCAGGGTCCAGGGCCCGAGGCTCACGCCGAACACCAGCCACAGCCACCATGCCGACGGCGAACGCCACAGCGCGATCAGCAGCACCACCACCGCATGCAGCATGAAGCAGGCAAAGATCACGCTGAGAAAGGAGAAACGTTTTTGCAGCCATGCGCGCAACACCCCCATCAGCAAATAACCCAGCGCGATCGAGGTCATCAGACCGAGCAGCACCCGCGAACTCTGCGCCGAATTCATGCCCAGGGATTCCATCAGCCACGGTCCCGCCCACAAACTCAACACGGCCATTGCCCCGCCCTGCAAGGCAATCGA
>JBAYOI010000284.1:0-3107 GCA_041678365.1 Pigmentiphaga sp.
ACCAGCTGCTGTTCCAGTCCTTGATGCAGGGCCAGCGCATGGGCGTCCAGTTGCCGCAGTTGGCTGGCCACCTGGCGCGCCATGGGTTCTAGGGAACGGGCAGCGGCGGTGGGGCGCGGCTCCCGGCCTTCCCGGTCAAAGAGTTGAAGATCCAGCTCCGCTTCAAGCTGGGCAATCGCCATGCTGACTGCGGACGGCACGCGGTTCAAGGCGCGTGCGGCGGCAGAAAACGAACCTGCATCCAGGACAGCCAGAAGGACGCGGAGATTGTCGCTGTTGAAGGCCATAATCTTTCAAAAAAACTGATAGGAACTGACTTTATACATCAGTTTATGGGACATATAGTTCTACCTACACAGAGAAACTGCGTAGGCGCCTGAGCCTGCGTTAGCACGGCCCGCCCTCACGCCGTCAAGTAGGGCGCAAAGGAACCTCATGCAAGGCATCAAGAGAAAAATCGTCTACGTTTCGTTTTATGAGTTGATTGCGGTCTGTATCACCACAGTGGGCCTGTCATTACTGTCCGGCCAAGGGGCGGGGCATGCCAGTGTGGCGGCGGTGGCGTCTAGTACCATCGCGCTGGTTTGGAACCTGATCTACAACACGATGTTCGAATGGTGGGAGGCGCGTCAGGTGAAGCGGGGCCGGAGCATCTGGCGCCGCATTGCTCATGCCTTCGGTTTTGAGCTGGGCCTGATCGTCATGCTGGTGCCGCTGTTTGCGTGGTGGCTGGAGGTGTCCTTGTGGCACGCGTTTGTCATGGATCTGGGCCTGATCCTCTTCTTCTTGGTCTATACCTTCATTTACAACCTGTACTTTGACCGGATATTCGGATTGCCCGCCTCGGCGCAGCCCGCGTAAGTGGAAAGTGCGGCGGCCCTATGCCGCCGCACTTGTCCTCACCCCCGCTGCGGCATCGGATTGCCCGCCTCCACGATGAAGCGGGCGCAGGTGCTCAAGGCCCCGCCTTGCACTTCAACCCGATCCATCACTTTCAGCTCGGTCCGCAGCTCGCGCGGGGTGAACTCGAAGGTTTGGTAGCCGCGCTGGTCGTTGACGAATGCAATATTCGGGTTGTTGGCCAGCATGTGTTCCTGCCCGGGGCGCTCTGGTGAGCCGTCGCCGCCGGAGGTCAGCGAGGTGGTCAGGAATTCGGTGGCAATCGGGGTGCTCGTCACGTCCTGTTCTTCCGAAGGCACCACGCCAACAAAATACTGGTGAAGGTCGCCGGACAGCACGATGTTGTTGTGCGGACGGAGGGTTTTCAGCGCCTGGACCAGCCGTTCGCGCGCATGCGGATAGCCGCTCCATTTGTCCATGCTGACCACGGAATTTCCCGTCAGGGATTTGCGGCGCTCCTGCGGCATCAGCATGACTTGCTGGGCCAGTACGTTCCACTGGGCGTCGTGTTGAATTTGCTTGGTCAACCAAGCTTCCTGGGCGCTGCCGAGCAGGGTTTCATCGGGCGTGCGCTCGGTGCGGCACCAGGGGTGGCCTTTCTTCAGTTGCGAAGCCGTACAGAATTGGTCGTCGCGGTATTGTCGGGTATCGAGCAGGTTCAGGCGCAGCAGTTGGCCGTATTGCAGGCTGCGGTAGGCCAGGACGTCGGGGCCGTTCGGCTTTTGCGAGAGGCGCACGGGCATGTGTTCGTACCAAGCCTGGAAGGCCGCGGCGCGGCGGGCCATGTACTCGGCTTCGGGCGCGCCACGCGTGTCGTGCACGCCAGCCCAGTCATTGTCGACTTCGTGATCGTCGAAGGTGATGGCGAATGCGGCGGCGGCATGAGCGGCTTTCAGATGCGGGTCGCTTTTGTATTGGCCGTAGCGGGTGCGGTAGTCTTCCAGCGTATAAGCCTCTTTGCCGATGTGGGCGCGTTCCGGCATCTGGACGCGCAGGCCGCCGTGGCCGCGGCTGCTGCCCGAGGCGGTTTCATAGATGTAATCGCCATAATGAAAGACGAGGTCCAGGTCTTCTTCTCGGCTGAGGTAGTCGAAGGCGGTGAAATAGCCCGCTTCGTAGTGATGGCAGCCCGCCACGGCCAGTTTGATGCGCTCGGGCGTGTCGTTCAGCGCGGGCGCCGTGCGGACTTGGCCGATGGGGCTGACGGCGTCACCGGCCAGGAAGCGGTACCAATACGAACGGCGGGGCTGCAGGCCTTGAAGCTCAACATGCACACTGTGCGCCAGCGCGGGGTGCGCTGGTTCCGTGCCTTGTTGGACGATGCGCTGGAACTGCGGGTCGCTGGCCACTTCCCAGCGCACATTGATGATTTCATTGGGCAGGCCGCCGAGCGGCTCGACGGGGTTGGGGGCGAGCCGGGTCCACAGCACGAAGCCGTCGCTGGATGGGTCGCCGGACGCGACGCCGAGCTGGAAGGGGTCAATCGGAAAGACGGGTGACGCCCAGGTCTTCATCGGTATCAGGCTGCTGGCAACGATCAGTGCGCCAGCGTGGCGAAGAAAATGTCGGCGATTGAAGGAAAGCGGCGTGGGCATGGTCAGGTCATCCGTGAATGAAGGGCGTTGATGCCGCAGTGTCGCGGATGCGGATGACAGACGGCCCTCCTTTTCAATGCCGAAAAGCCGTCTACCCATAACGCTGAGGCATGCGTCTGCGTTTGCGCAATGTCCTTGCGGTGCCGAGGGCCGTTTGGAGTAATCGTTCAGGAGGCATGGTAAAAACGGGCAGTTACACTGATTGAAACCTGCGTGTTTTACGGTGGCGGCATTGCCAATGATGGGACTTTTCGATTTCGACTATGGATTCTTTGACGCAAGCGGCGCTTGGCGCTTCGGTTTCAGTGGCCTTGATGGGCCGACGCAGTTCCTGGGGCAAGGCGGCGCTGACCGGCGCGGTGGTGGGTACCCTGCCCGACCTTGATGTGGTGATCGATCATGGCGATGATCTGTGGAATATTGTTCGCCATCGGGCGGAAAGCCACTCTTTGTTTTTTCTGACCCTGCTCTCTCCGTTGCTGGGCGTGATCAGCGCGCGGCTGACGAATCCCTCGGGTTGGCGGGAGAGCTGGAAGGGGTGGACGCTGGCCTGTTGGCTGGTGCTGATGACGCATGTGTTGATTGATTGGATGACGGTGTACGGCACGCAGG
>JBAYOI010000285.1:0-3092 GCA_041678365.1 Pigmentiphaga sp.
GCGCGAAGCGCGTAGGGGGTGGTCCTACCTCCTCCCGTACCGGTCGTCAAAGCGGACAATATCGTCTTCGCCGAGATACGAACCCGATTGCACCTCGATGAGCTCCAGCGGAATCCGGCCCGGATTTTCCAGCGCATGCACGACGCCGATCGGGATGTAGGTGGACTGATTCTCGGTCAGCAGCACGTCCTGGTCGCCGAGTGTCACTTTCGCGGTGCCGGACACGACAATCCAATGTTCCGCGCGGTGGTGGTGCATTTGCACGGACAAGCGTTCCCCCGGTGCCACGGTGATCCGCTTGACCTGATAGCGCTCGCCGTGGTCAATCGGCTGATAGCTTCCCCAGGGCCGGTGAACGATGTGGTGGAAGTCCAGTTGCCCACGTCCCTGCGCCTTCAGCTTGGCCACCAGGTCCTTGACGTGCTGCACGGACTGCTTGGAAGACACCAGCAGGGCGTCCGGCGTATCAATGACGATCACGTCCTTCAGCCCGAGCACGCACACCAGCCGGTTCTCCGACACGATCACGCTGTCCTGGGTGTCCAGCGTGACGACGTCGCCGCGCAGCGCATTGCCCTCATCGTCATGGTCCAGATGGCGGCCGACGGCATCCCAGGCGCCAACGTCGCTCCAACCGGCGTCAAGCGGCACGACCACGGCTTTGCTGGTTTTTTCCATCACGGCGTAGTCGATTGAAATGTCAGGACTGCTGGCAAAGCTTTCAATCCCCAACCGGCAGAAGTCGAGATCCGGCTGCGCCGCTTCCAGCGCTGCGCGCGCGGCACTGACGACGTCGGGGGCAAAGTGTTGCAGCTCCTCCAGCATGATGCTGGCGCGGAACAGAAACATGCCACTGTTCCAAAGGTGGTCGCCCTGTTCAACATAACGCTGCGCCGTGGCCAGGTCCGGCTTTTCAACAAAGCGTTCAATGGCGCAGGCCTGGCCGGTGACCGGCTGGCCCGCCACCTGCAAATAGCCATAGCCGGTTTCTGCGCGGTCCGGAACAATGCCGAAGGTCACCAGCTTGCCTTGCCGCGCCGCATCCATGCCCGCCCTCAGGGCCTCGTGAAAGCGCGCAATGGACTCGATGTGATGATCCGCGGGCAAGACCAGCAGCAATGCCTCGGGATCGCGTGTCAGCGCGTGCAGGCAGGCGATAGCGACAGCCGGTGCGGTATTGCGTCCGACCGGTTCGAGCAGGATGCCGCGCGGCGTGAGTCCCAGTTCACGGCATTGCTCCGCAACGATGAAACGGTGCGCTTCATTGCAGATGACCAGCGGTTCGACCGCTTGTGGGCCGTCAAGGCCTTGAAGCCGTTGCAGCGTGGACTGAAACAGGCTGTTCGTGCCCATCAGCGAAATGAACTGTTTCGGACGCGCGGCGCGCGACATCGGCCAAAGCCGGGTTCCGGAGCCTCCGGAAAGAATGACGGGAATCACGGAAACTCCTTGCTTGAACGTGGGATGAGGAAAGCTTAGTCCGCTTGTTGGTGCTGTCGGCAGGCGATCTGGACCAACTGTCGGCTTGGCAGATGGAGGGCCGACAGCTCGCCCCCCCAGACACAACCGGTGTCCAGCGCAATGAGCTGATCCGTATTGATCAGCCCCAGGGTGGACCAATGGCCGAAGACCACGCGTTGATCCTGTGTCTTGCGCTGCGGCAGCGCAAACCACGGGACGGTTCCCGCGGGCGCTTGCGTGGCATCGCCTTTGCCGCTGAATTCCATGGCGCCGTCCGGGAAGCAGAAACGGATCCGGGTCAGGGCGTTGATGACCAGCCGATGCCGGTCCGCGCCGGTCAGGTCCGGGTGCCAGGCCGCGGGCTGATTGCCAAACACCGAGCCCAGAAACGTTTTCCAATGCGGGGAGCGCAGCTCGGCTTCCACTTCCTGGGCCAGCGCCAGAACGGTTTGCAGGTCCCAGTCCGGCAGCAAGCCTGCGTGGACCATCAGCGTCTGGTCGGCATGGTGAGCCAGCGGCAGATGGCGCAGCCAGTCCAGCAGTGCGTCGGCATCGGGCGCGTTCAGTATCGGATCCAGCGTGTCCGAGCGGGACGGTTGGCGCGCGCCCGCCGCCACGCCCAGCAAATGCAGATCGTGGTTGCCCAGCACGGAGCGCGCCCGGCTGCCGAGCGCGATGACGCGCCGCAGCGTATCGAGCGAGCGCGGCCCGCGGTTCACCAGGTCTCCGGCAAACCACAGTTCGGCCTCGGGTGTGGCGCGCAAGGCAGGGTGTGCCAGCAGGGCTTCCAGTTCGTCGCAACATCCTTGCAGATCGCCAATCACCCAAGCGTTCATGCGTGAGCCTGTTTGGCAGGGGGTTGCGGTTTTTGCCAGCGCAAGCGGGACTCCATCAGGAAAATCGCCGCCAGGGCGCATAGGAAGGTCAAGGCGTTCGGACCGATGGCGGTCAGCCAGGCGGGCCATTGGTGAAGCAGGCCCACGTTCAATGACAACTGATTGACCATGAAGAAGCCAACGCCCAGAAAAATACCGGCGAACACTTTCATGCTGACGCCGCCGCGGCGGACCTGGACGAAAGACAGCGGTGCGGCAATCGCCATCATGACGAACAAGGTCAGCGGGTACGCCAGCTTGCGCCACAACGCCACCCATTGCCGTTCGGCCGAAAGCCCGTTGGCTTCCGCGTAGGTCAAGTAGTTCAGCAAATCCTTGAAGCCCATGCGTTCCGGCGTCAGCGCGCGCGCCAGCAACAGCTCGGGCGTGAGTTGTGTGGGCACGGTGTAATGGTCGAGCTGTTCGATGCGCAACGGGATTTGCTCCCCGAGCGCATCGGCGGACAGCGCCTCGGCGAAGTTGTCGGGGATATGCGTGACTTGGGGCGCGTGCAGGCGCAGGGTGCCGCCCTGCAGCAGTCCTTCTTCGGCGTCGATGACCCGTTCCAGCTGTTTGTCCGGACTGAGCTGGAAGACGGTGATTTTTCGCATGGCGCCGCCGGTTTGCAACTGTTTGGCGTTCAGGATCAGCTCCCCCTCAGTCGTGCTCTCCTTGAACCAGTAGCCGCTGCGCAGCTTGCCCGCGCCGCCCGCGGTGCCGGTCAAGGCAATGCGGGTTTCGCTGACCCGGTTTTCC
>JBAYOI010000286.1:0-3076 GCA_041678365.1 Pigmentiphaga sp.
ATCGGCGAGCGCTTCGAGCGGATCCGGCAGGACATCCTGCTGATGCCGCGCGACGCCGCGACGCTGGCGCAAGAGGTGGTGACGATGCGGCGCAAAATCTCGGAGGGCCACCCCAACCACAGCCCGGATTTCGACATCAAGCATGATCCGGGCGGCATGGTCGATGTTGAGTTTGTTACGCAATACCTGGTGCTGCTGCATTCGCGCACCCACCGCATCCTGCTGGAAAATCTCGGCAACATCACCTTGCTCAGGCGCGCGGCGGAGGCGGATCTGTTGCCCGCCTCGCTGGCCCAGCGCGCCGGCGACGCCTACCGCATGCTGCGCGCCGAACAGCACGCCCAACGCCTGCAGGACAAGGAAACCGCGCTCGTCAATCCCTCTGAGCTGCAAGCGGAGCGCGCGGCCGTGCTCGATCTGTGGCGTTTTGTCTTCAACACCCCACGCCCGTGAATCGAAGGGTATTCTTTCGGTTTTCCCTGCCCGCTGTTGCGCGGCAGGCACCATTTCCTTCCTTAGCGCTGCGTTGCTAAAACGCCTTGCTACAATGTCTGGTTCATTTCGGAGATCTAAACATGTCGATGTCTGACCGCGACGGCTTCATTTGGTACGACGGGCAACTCGTGCCCTGGCGTGAAGCCAATACCCACGTCCTGACCCACTCCCTGCACTACGGATTGGCGGTCTTTGAAGGGGTACGCGCCTATCAAACCGATACCGGCACCAGCATTTTTCGCTTGAAAGAGCATACCCAGCGCTTGTTGAACTCGGCCCACATCTACCAGATGCCGGTTCCCTATGACCTGGACACGCTGCTGCAAGCCCAGTGCGAAGTGGTCCGCGCCAACAAGCTCGCCTCGTGCTATCTACGTCCGATCGCGTTTTACGGTTCGGAAAAGATGGGCGTCTCGCCTCGCGGCGCCAAGGTGCACGTGGCCGTTGCCGCGTGGGAATGGGGCGCCTACCTGGGTGCGGAAAGCCTGGAGACCGGGATTCGCGTCAAGACCTCGTCATTCAACCGCCAGCATGTCAACGTGACGATGCCGCGCGCCAAAGTGGCGTCCACCTACGCCAATTCGATCCTGGCCAACCTTGAAGCCACCGAAGCGGGCTTTGACGAAGCCTTGCTGCTGGATACCCAGGGTTTCGTCGCGGAAGGCTCCGGCGAGAACGTGTTCCTGGTCCGCGACGGCGTGCTGTATGAACCGGAAATCGCTTCCGCGCTGACCGGCATCACCCGCTCGACCATCCACGCGCTGGCCTCGGACCTGGGCATCCCGCTGGTGAGCCGCCGCCTGACCCGCGATGACTTCTACGTGGCCGACGAAGCCTTCTTCACCGGCACCGCGGCGGAAGTCACGCCCATCCGCGAGCTTGACCGCCGCGTGATCGGCGCAGGCAAGCGCGGCCCGGTGACCGAAAAGCTGCAACAGGCCTATTTCGACCTCGTTGCCGGCCGCAACGCCAAATACGCCCACTGGTTGACGCAAGTTTAAAAGGCTACTCATGAGCACCAACACCTCCTCCCCGATCGAAGTACGCGCGGAAGACCTGCCTTTGTCGTGTCCCCGGCCGGGCACCCCGGTCTGGGACCTGCACCCGAAGGTCTACCTCGAACTGTCCCAGACCGGCGCCGCCAAGTGCCCGTATTGCGGCGCAACGTACCAACTCAAAGCAGGGGAAAAGGTGCACGCGCACTGAGCCATTGAAGCCGGGCCCGCCCCGGCCTCACGGCTCACGCGCCGCTTCATCCAGGCGAATGCCGCTCCCCGGTCCCAAGCCGGGGTTTGTTTTTGACCACCGCGCTACCCGCTCTTCCCACGGCCCTCAGGCCAGCGTGCTTCCATGACAGGATCAACAGTGCAGCAACACGACCATATCTTGACGCTGTCTTGCCCGGACTCGACCGGCATCGTCTATCACGTTTCCGGCTTTCTCTATGAGCGCGGTTGCAATATCGTTGACTCTCAGCAGTTTGGCGACGCCGACACCGGTCTGTTCTTCCTGCGTATCCACTTCACGCGTCCCGAGACCTGCCCGCTCGCGGACTTCCAGCGCGACTTCACCACCTTGGCCACGCCGCTGTCCATGAGCTGGAAGCTGCATGACCCGCTGAAGAAGTCGCGGGTGCTGCTGATGGTCAGCAAGCACGGACACTGCCTGAACGACTTGCTGTTCAAGGCCAAAAGCGGCCAATTGCCGATCGACATTCCCGCCGTGGTCTCCAACCACCCGGACTTCGCGCTGCTGTCCGCCTCCTACGGCATTCCCTTCTATCATCTGCCGGTAGACAAAAACGACAAATCCCAGCAAGAGCGCCAAGTGCTGCAAATCATCGAGCGCGAGCAGATCGATCTGGTGGTGCTGGCCCGCTACATGCAGGTCCTGACGCCGGAGATGTGCCATGCGCTGGCCGGGCGCGCCATCAACATCCACCACAGCTTCCTGCCCAGCTTCAAGGGCGCGCGGCCTTACTATCAGGCGCATGACCGCGGCGTGAAGCTGATCGGCGCCACGGCCCACTACGTCACCTCGGATCTGGACGAAGGCCCGATCATCGAGCAGGACATCGCCCGGGTTGATCACAGCATGTCGCCGGAAACACTGACCCGGGTCGGCCGCGACGTCGAGTGCCAGGTCCTGGCGCGCGCCGTCCGCTGGCATGTTGAACACCGGATTCTGGTCAACGGCCAAAAAACCATCGTTTTCACCTGAGATGGCCTTGCAGCCGCTCCCGCGCCCTTATCGAGCGCCGAGCTGGCTGCCAGGCGGCCATGCCCAGACCCTGTATGCCGCGCTGGGCGCGCCGCGCCCGCCCGCGCTCCGGTTCGACCGTCACCGGGTCAACACGCCGGACCACGATTTCTTCGATATCGACTACCTGGCGGGCCGGGAATCTGCCCGCCACGGGCTGCTGCTGTTTCATGGCCTGGAAGGGTCGGCGCGCAGCCATTATGTCCGGCCCCTGGCCCATGCCTGCGCCGAGCGCGGCTGGCACTTCGCCTTGGTGTATTTTCGCGGCTGCTCAGGATCGCCCAATCAACTGCCCCGCGCCTATCATGCCGCCGACAGCGCG
>JBAYOI010000287.1:0-3067 GCA_041678365.1 Pigmentiphaga sp.
GCCCAGCGCCTGCGCCATGGTTTCCACCGCGTTGATCAACGGATTCTCTCGGCTGGATGCCACGATCAAGGGGATGTTGGTTCCGCGTTTATGCAGATTCTGGATCAGCTCCACGCCGTTCATGCCCGGCATTTCCAGATCGATGATCAACACCGATGGCGGTTGCGGGAGCGCGGCGAGGACTTCCAATGCCTCGGCGCCGTGGCTGGCTTCATGGATCCGGCTGATGCCCAGGTCGGCGCACAAGGAAACGGCATGCTGGCGCTGGACGCTGCTGTCGTCGATGACGAGTATTGAATCCGGTAGAGAGGAAGACTGGGGGAGGGCTGTGGTCATGGCATTTGCTGCGATGGATAATGATGAAACATCAATATGAACAATGTTGATGACTACATTCCGAAGCTTCCGCCGATAGTAACCGCTGTGTTGGGTTACGTAAAATAAGACATTTGAATCAATGGCGTCGCGCTGCCGCGCCGTCGGCCCCAGATTTCCGGTAGATGGCGGGCGCGACGTTCTCCAGAGAGGTGGCAAGCCCTTGCAAGGATTCCGCCAGTCCCAGCACCAGATGTCCGCCGGGCCGCAGGCTGCGCAGCACGGTTTTCACCACGTTCGTCTTGGTGGGAAGATCAAAGTAGATGAGCACATTGCGTAGGAAGATGAGGTCGAAGGGGCCCAGTGTCTCTGGCAGGTCGGTCAGATTCAATTGCACGAATGTCACTTGTTCCCGCAGCGTGTGATCCATCAACAGTTGTCCGGCATATTCATGTTGGCCGCGCAGGCAGTGGCGCTTCAAATACTCGTGGGGAATCAGCTGGCAGCGCTCCATGGGATAGAGCGCGCGCCTGGCCTTGTGCAGCATGCGTTGACTGACGTCTGAACCCAGCACCTGCCAGGGTGCAGTGCCCAGCACGTCGTTCAGCACCATGGCCAGGCTGTAGGCTTCTTCACCGCTGGAGCAGGCCGCGCTCCAGACGCGGAACGGGTGGGCTTGCTGGCGCTGCGGAAGGATTGTCTCTCGGAGGAAGCCGAAGTGCTCGGGGTTGCGGAAGAAGCGGGTTTCATTCGTGGTGATGAGATCAATCGCATATTGCAGCTCCGCCGCGGCGATCGGGCCCGGGGCCGTGATGCGCTGATGGTATTCACGAAAACTGCTTACCCCCAGGTCGGTCAGGCGCCGAGTCAGCCTGCTGATCAGCAGGGCTTTCTTCTCACGGGTCAGATGCAGCCCGATTCGTTGATAGAACAGCGATTGGTAAAGGATCAGTTCGTCGTCGTCCAGCGTCATGGCGGTACTTGCATAGGGCGCGGCGGGCGGGGAAGAGGGGCGTCGAGTCACGGCGCGCCTCTGGCTGCTTCGGCGGGTGCAAGACTGAAACGCTCGGCGCTGGGTCGGCCAATGGCGGCTGCCAGCGCTTCGAGGTCGAACACGGTTTGACTGTCCAGCACGGTCATGCCGCCGTCCTGCGCCACTGTACCGAGAATGAACTCGGACCGGATGCGGGGGTGGACCGGCGTCAGCGCCTGGATGTGGGAGGCGTCCAGGGAGAGCACGGTATGTACGGCGTCGACCAGCACACCAATCGTGCCGTCGCGTCGGCCCCGGGGGAGTTCCAGAATGGCCACGCAAGTGCGTTTCGTGAAAACCGTTGCGGCCAGTCCCAGGCGCAGGGATAGGTCCATGACCGGCAGCACCGTGCCGCGCACGTTGATGACGCCGCGCAGGAAATCGGGCATCAGCGGGACGCCAGTGAGCGCGGGCAAGCGGATGATTTCGCGTATCGCGCAGCTAGGCATGGCGAAGCGCTCCACGCCTAGGCGGAACGTCAGATATTGGCCGTGGCCCGTTTGCCCGGCTGCCGATTGTTGTGCCGCGTCCATGGCGTCAGCCGTGTTCAGAAGCGCACGAAACGCGACTCGTCCGTGGGACTGTCGTCCAGGTCGTCGCGCTGGATGGGGGTCGGCACAGGAAAAATCCGTGTTTCGGTCGCCGTGGAGTCCGGCGCCCGCTTGCCCGATACATACGGGGCATCCGGCAAGACGTGCCCAACCTTGAAGTAACGAATCATCTGCTGCAATTGCAGGGCTTGGGAACTGAGTTCCTCGGCCGTGGCGCTGAACTCTTCGGAGGCCGAGGCATTGACGTGGGTGGTTTGCGCCAATTGACTGATGGCGGCATTGATCTGTTCCAGGCCCGCCGCCTGGTCCTGCGATGCGGCGGCGATTTTCTGGACCCGGTCAGCCGTGCTGGCGATGGCGGGCACCATTTGGGCAAGCAGAGCGCCTGCCTGTTCGGACTGGGCGACGCTGCTGCTTGCCACATCGCTGATTTCCTGGGCCGCCGCCTGGCTGCGCTCCGCCAGTTTGCGCACTTCCTCGGCGACGACGGCGAAGCCCCTGCCATGCTCGCCAGCCCGCGCGGCTTCGATCGCGGCATTCAGCGCCAACAGATTGGTCTGATAGGCGATGTCGTCGATGATGGCGATCTTGCGCGCGATCTGCCGCATGGCGGTGACGGTCTCGGCCACGACCCGGCCGCTGGCTTCTGCATCCTGCGCGTTCTGGGCGGCCATGTGGTCAGCCTGGCGGGCATGATCCGCATTCTGGCTGACTGTGTTCGAGACCTGCTCGACCGAGGTGCTGGTTTCCTCGACGCTGGCGGCCTGCTCCGAGGCATTGTTGCTCAAGGCCTGCGCTGAAGCGGAGACCTGCTCGGACGCTGCCGCCACGATGCCCGTGACATTACGCACGTCGGCGATCACGGCCACCAGCCGTTGCAGCATCTGCTGCAGGTTGTACAGCATGCTGGTTTTATCGTGGCGAGCGATGGGGAGGGCCACCGTCAGATCGCCTTGGCCGATGCGTTGCAGCATGCGCACGGCATCCGATGGCTCGCCGCCCACTTGCCGGATGACGCTGTGTGTCACCAGCCAGCCCAGCAACAGGGCCAGCACAAAGCCTCCGCCTATCATGATCATGATCAGGCTCTTGGCGGCGGTGTTCTGCTCCATGGACTCACGTTGAAGCAGGCTGGCATCGCGGTGGTGGTGTTCCAGCAGTTCGTGCA
>JBAYOI010000288.1:0-3037 GCA_041678365.1 Pigmentiphaga sp.
CATGGTTGCGTACATGAAGAACAGCTGGCCGGTGACCGGCATGCCGGTGGTGAACATGTGGTGCGCCCACACCAGGAAGGACAGAATGGCGATCGAGGCCGTGGCATACACCATCGAGGCATAGCCGAACAGCGGCTTGCGCGCGAAGGTCGGCACGATGGCCGAGATGATGCCGAAGGCCGGCAAGATCATGATGTAGACCTCGGGGTGGCCGAAGAACCAGAAGATATGCTGGTACATGACCGGGTCACCGCCGCCCGCGGCGTTGAAGAAGGACGTGCCGAAGTGGCGGTCCGTCAGGATCATGGTGATGGCGCCCGCCAGCACGGGCAGCACGGCAATCAGCAGATAGGCCGTGATCAGCCAGGTCCAGCAGAACAGCGGCATTTTCATCAAGGTCATGCCCGGTGCGCGCATGTTCAGCACGGTCACGATGATGTTGATGGCGCCCATGATGGAGGACGCGCCCATGATGTGAAGGGCGAAGATGGCAAAATCCATGCCCGGACCCATCTGCACGGACAACGGCGCATAGAGCGTCCAGCCGGCGGCGGCGGCGCCGCCCGGCACGAAGAAGGACAGCACCAGCAGGACGGCAGCCACCGGCAACAGCCAGAAGCTGAAGTTGTTCATCCGTGCAAACGCCATGTCAGAGGCGCCAATCTGCATGGGAATCATGTAGTTGGCGAAGCCGACAAACGCCGGCATGACGGCGCCGAACACCATGATGACGCCGTGCATGGTGGTGAACTGGTTGAACAGTTCCGGCCGGAAAAACTGGATGCCCGGCGAAAACAGCTCGGTACGCAACAGCAAAGCCAACACCCCTCCCACCAACAGCATGGCGAAGGAGAAGATCAGGTACATGGTCCCGATGTCTTTGTGGTTGGTGGCAAACAGCCAGCGCCGCCAGCCCTTTTCCGGGCCGTGGTGGTCATGCGCGTGATCGTGCCCCTGGGCGTGATCCAATGCGGTGGTGCTCATTCAAGGCTCCTTACTGCACTACGCTGGCTGGCAAGCCAGCATCAGAGCGTCTAAATCTATGGGTTGAGGCGAAGGCCGCGGCCTTCGTCCGTGTTATCGGGCAGCCTGGACTTCCATGGGCTGAACAACAGGATCAGCGCCTTTGCCCGCATTGCCCCAGCTTTGACGGGTATAGGTGATCACCGCTGCGATTTCCACATCGTTCAGGAAAGCGAACGACGCCATGGCCGTGCCGGCTTTTCCGTGCAGCACGATATCCATCTGGCCGTCCTTGTTGCCCAACACAATCGGGGAGCCGTCGAGGGCCGCAAACGTACCCGGCATGCCTTTGCCGTTGGCCTGGTGACAGGCTACGCAGTTGGCCGCGTAGACACGAGCGCCGCGCTCTTTCAGCTCATCAGGCGTCCAGGTCTTGCTGGCGTCGTCAGCCAATGCCGCCATGGCCGCCTGCTGCTCTTCGACCCAGGTACGGTAATCTTCATCCGACACGACTTTCACGACGATCGGCATATATGCGTGGTCTTTGCCGCACAACTCAGCGCATTGCCCGCGATATTCACCGATTTTGTCCGCCCGGAACCAGGCGTCCCGGACAAAGCCGGGGATCGCATCCTGCTTGACGCCGAAAGCGGGCACCATCCAGGAGTGGATCACGTCATTGGCCGTGGTCACCACGCGCACCTTCTTGTTGACCGGCACGACCATCGGGTTGTCTACCTCCATCAGGTAGTTTTCCCCTTTGGGCTCGGTGCCTTCCATCTGGGCCAGCGGCGTGGACAGATTGGACAGGAAGGAAATGCCCTGACCGTCACCGTGCAGGTAGTCATAGCCCCACTTCCACTGATAACCGGTTGCCTTGATGGTCAAATCCGCATTCGACGTGTCCTTCATGTCCACGACGGTTTTGGTGGCAGGCAAGGCCATGCCGATCACGATCAGGAACGGCACCACCGTCCAGGCGATTTCAACCCCGATATGCTCGTGAAAGGTTGACGGCTCCGGCCGACGAGAACGCCGATGCGCCCAGATTGAATAGAACATCACGGCAAATACCGCGATGAAAATGACCAGACAGATGGCCAGCATCATGTAATGCAGCCATTGAATCTGTGCCGCAATTTGCGTCACGGGTTCATGCAGATCTATCTGGTTTACCTTTGGTCCGCCTGGACTGTCTCCTACCCGAGCAGCCAGTGCCGGTTGACCAGCCATCAAGCCCGTCAACAGTACCGCCAACGTCCCTCTCCACCACTTCTTCATGTCCGACCTCGAAGTACACACCGTTTTTAATTCTTTTCGGGCTAATCCACGTTATTTGATCATGGAATACCCTCATAAACCCGTTAGTGCTTCGCGCGGCATGCGACCTTAAGTTGAGTCATCACATACCTGGCTTGATTAGTATATGTCGGCCGACTCCCCGGCATCAACCAACTCCTTTGCCCCCGCCATCAACTTTTTGTCCGGCCGCCGATACTCTCAACGGAGACGACAGTGGTATTTGCGCCGCTTTTCCTGAGTCCCGACCGCCAGGCGTGACCATAAGCAATTTCAAGGGTTAAATGGATTTTTCCATCCGGTTTGCGCTGTGCCTCCAGCGCCTCCTGAAGCTGTGCCAGCCACCCCCTTCCCAGCAGCCCGCGATGGCGACCCAAACTAGGGTTTCCACCCATTAAAGAGAGCTCTGTAAGTAGTTTTTTTGGATCTTGATAGGTCAGCTTAAGGGTCTCTTGATCCATCACGGGATCGGAAAACCCCGATTCGTTCAATAAATCCCCAAAATCGTGCATATCAACGAAGGCGGGCAAAGCCGTCTGATAGCCGATGGCCTCCACGGCCTGGCGCACTTCCTGAAAACTGGCGGGTCCGAAGCTGCTGAACATCGCCAGCCCCCCCGTTCTCAGCACGCGCCACCACTCATCAATGACCTCATGCGGGGCGGGGTGCCAGTGCAGGGCCAGATTGGACCAGACCAGATCCACCGACTCAGGCGCCAGGCCGGTCTGGGCCAGATCCGCCACGACGAAACGATGGCGGTCGTCGTGCTGGCGCC
>JBAYOI010000289.1:0-3025 GCA_041678365.1 Pigmentiphaga sp.
GAACCTCCAGCAACTACGCGCCCTCAGTGTTCTGGCTGACGAGAACTTCAATATTTCCAAAGCGGCGCAATTGCTGTGCTTGACTCAATCCGCCACCAGCAAGCAGCTCAGCCAGCTGGAGGAGGCGCTTGGGGTGCCGCTGTTGCAACGCACCAGCAACCGGATTCTGGGGCTGACGCCCATCGGAGAGGAGGTGTTGCAGTCAGCCCGCGTGGCGCTGGGGGGCGCCGCTGATATTCAACGCCGCGTTGATGATTATCGTTCGGTGCAAAGCACCACCTTCAGCATCGCCACCACGCACACCCACGCCCGCTACGGCCTGCAACAAGCCATCCGGCAGTTCGCGCAACTGCATCCGGACGTATCGATTCATCTTGTCCTGGCCTTGCCCACGGACATTGCCGAGCTGGTTGCCGCGGGCAAGGCAGACATGGGCGTCACCTCGGTCCCGTCGAGCTTGCCGCCGACGCTGATCGGCCTGCCCTGTTATCCGCTGCACATGGGCCTGGTCGGCCACCAACGCCACCCCGTCTTCACGCAACCGTCCTTGGGCGTGGCGGACATTGCCCCCTATCCGCTCATCACCTACGGCGATCACCACGCCATCGTGCAGAGTATCCGGACCGCTTTCAAGCAAGCCAATCAAGCCTTCCGCGCCGTGGTGTGCAGTGCCGATGTTGAAGTCATGAAGCACTATGCTTCCATCGAGGTCGGGCTCGCCGTCATTCCGGCCCTGGCCTATGACAAAGACCGCGATCATCTGCTCCAATACCGCCCGTTGAGCCACTGGCTGACACCGCCCCTGGTTCGCGCTATTGTCCGCAAGGATGCCTATTGGCCACGCCACATGTACGATTTCGTGGAGTGCGTGAATCCGGCGCTGAGCAAGCGTCACATCAACCAGTTGCTGACCCGTCCTGCCTGAGCCGGGCGTTCGGCGCCGCCCGGAAAAAAGGGAAGAGAGCCCGCCTAAAAGTCAATGTACAGGGGCAAGCCCGCCGCCTAGCATGGAACCATGCCCCTTTCATTGGAGCGGTTCAGCATGTTCACTCATTCCAAAACACTCGGCGCCCTTTTGATGGCGGCGCTGCCTTTTCTTGCCCTGCCCTCCCATGCGCAGTCATCCAAACCACTGCACATCGTGCTGGGATTCCCTGCTGGCGGTCCCACCGACAACGTCGCGCGGCCACTGGCCGAACAGCTCTCTGCCGAGCTGAAACGGACCGTGATCGTTGAAAACCGTCCTGGCGCAAACGGCAATATTGCCGCCAGCCACGTGGCCCGCTCACCCGCTGACGGCTCGGTTCTGTTCTTTTCCACCGTGGGCGCCATCGCCATCAGCCCCAGCTTGTACAGCCAGTTGCCCTACGATCCCAACAAGGACTTCAAGCCGGTTTCGCTTCTGGTTGATAATTCATCCATTCTGGTCGTCAACGTGGACAACCCCGCCAGCACGGCAGCGGAATTCGTTCAAAACAGCCAGCGTGACAAGCGCCCGACGCCCTTTTCCTCTTCCGGGGTCGGCAGCATTCCGCACATGGCGCTTGAGCTGTTCAGCGACGCCAGCCAGGCCAAGCTGACACACATTCCGTATAAAGGCGCCGCACCCGCCATCGTTGACATCATCGGCGGCCATGTTTCCGGCTTTTTTGCCGACGCCCCGGCCGTGATGGCCCACTTGCGGGGCAAACGGCTCAAGGCCCTTGGCGTTGCAGGCCCCCATCGCCTTCCGGTACTGCCTGACGTCCCCACCTTCGAAGAACAAGGCATTTCCGGCGTTGCGTCCAATAACTGGTACGGTTTGTTCGCCCCGGCCGCCACACCTCCGGAAGTGATTGAGTCACTGAGCCAGGCCGTGGCCCGCGTCATTGCCGTGCCCGAGCTGCGAGAGAAGCTGATTGCCCTGGGCACGGTTCCCGTTGGCTCAACACCCGACGTGCTGGCCCAAACCATTGAGCGGGACACCACCAAATGGGCGCACATCATCAAAGACAAAAACATCACCGCGGAATGAGTTTTCCATGCAGGCAAATCAAGCACACGCATCCTTCTCTCTGGCCCGATTCAAAGCGGCAGCCGTCCAGGCGGGCTCGGTCTTTCGCGATGCCCCCGTCTGGTTCGACACCGAGGCCACCCTGAACAAAGCCATCCGGCTCACCGAGGAAGCCTGCGACCAGGGCGCCCGCCTGGTCGTCTTTCCCGAGACCTGGCTCCCCGGCTTTCCTTATTGGAGCACCGACCTGAGCAGCGATGCCGGGCTTGCTTCCGGCAGCCAGGGCCTGTCGAAAGACATGTGGGCCAAGTATTTATGGAGCTCGATCGAGGTGCCGGGTCCGGAAGTCCATCTGCTGTGCGAGACAGCCAGGCGCTGTAAAACCTTCATCGTGATGGGCATCAACGAGCGCGACCGCCAATACCGGGGCCGCATGTACAACACGGTTCTTTATATTGATGATCAGGGCCGCGTCATCGGCAAGCATCGCAAGATCTGCCCCACCTCGTCCGAGCAACTGTTCCACACGCCGGGCGAAGGTGGCGAGAACTTGAAGGCGGTGTTTCCCACAGCCATCGGCCGTCTGGGCGGCACAATTTGCGGCGAGCATGCCCAATTGCCGCTCATCTACCAGTGGACCATGCTCGGCGTGGATGTGCACTGCTCATTGTGGCCCGGTTACCGGGGCATTGAGAACGCCACCGATCTGCGCTCGCGCCACACCTGCCTGGTGACCAACGCCTTCGGCATCGTGGCCGCGGCCTATTTCAATGAAGCGGACTATCCGACGGACTTCCATCCGAACAGCTACTTCAGCCAGCCCGGCCGCTTCCGGGGCGGCAGCGGCATCATCTCGCCGTCAGGCAGCTATCTGGCCGGACCGGTGTTTGACAAGGAAACCATTGTGTATGCGGAGATTGACCTGGCCGACTGCGACCGCGCCCGGCACTCGGCCAACCTGGCCGGCCTGTATCACCGCTGGGACTTGTTCCAGCTGCACGTTCAGGAGCGGGAACCTACCCCAACGCATCC
>JBAYOI010000290.1:0-3014 GCA_041678365.1 Pigmentiphaga sp.
AAAATGCGCGCCCGGCTGCGCGAGCTGCCGGATGGCGTGTTCCGCGCGCAGGCGTTTCTTGATCATGACGGCTTTGAGAACAAGACCTACAAGATCCACGTTGAACTCAGGAAGCAGGACGACCAACTGGTTTTTGACTACTCGGGCTCGGATCCGCAGGCGCAGGGCTTTGTGAACGCCACGCGCACGGGGCTGCTGGCGGGCGTCTATGCGGGCATCCTGCCGGTGGTGGCCTATGACTTGCCGTGGAATGCCGGTTTGCTGCGTCCGGTCGAGGTGATTGCGCAGGAAGGCTCGATTGTGTCGTGCTCGTTCCCGGCGCCCTGCAGCCAGGGGCCGCTTGGTGCGATGTGGCTGGTTGAGGTCACAACCACTGAAGCCATCTCGAAACTGATGGCCACGCATCCGGACTATGTGCGGGAGGCGCAGGCCGCGCCTGCCAGCGGGCCGGACCTGTTCCACATTCACGGCAAGAACCAGTATGGCGAACCGGCCACCGCGCCGATCCTGGAAGTGATGCTGTCCGGCGGCGGCGCTTATGCGCACCGCGACGGCATCAATGTGTCGGGCCAGCGCAATATCACGGCGGGTAGGGCGCCGAACGTGGAAGCCACCGAATTGAAGCTGCCGGTGCTCTATCTGTACCGGAAGATCATCACGGACAGCGCGGGCGCTGGACGCCAGAATGGCGGCCAGGCTGCAGGCGCTGCCTTTGTGCTGCACGGCGTGGATGAAGTGGAGTCACTGGTGGCTTGCCATGGTTATGAATCCCCGACGTCCCGGGGCTTGTTCGGCGGTTTCCCGTCGGGCTGCAACCACCGCCGCTTCATTCAGGAGTCCAATATCCGCGACTGGATCGAGACCGGCCGCCTGCCCGCCAGCCTTGATGAGGTGCAAGGCAGCGAGACCACCTTCGATGCCAAGCCGCCCGAGTTCGCCTTCACGAAGTTTGACGTGTATGAGTGCAACCCGACGGCGGGCGGCGGTTGGGGCGATCCGCTGCTGAGAAAGCCGGAACAGGTCCAGGCTGACGTACAGCGGGGCGCGATCAGCGCGGACTCGGCCTTGACACTGTTTGGCGTGGTGCTGTCCGGCAATGATCTGGATGCGGACGCCACGCAGACGCACCGCGCGCAAGTGCGGGCGGACCGGTTGAGTTGGCCCGCCGAGCGTCAGTTGACGGAAAACGTGGACCTGCAAGCCGCCAGCACCGTGGCCGTGATTGGCGATGCGGCCCGCATCGTCAATGCGCAGGGACAGCGCTGGTTCGTTTGCGCGCACTGCGATACGGCGCTTGCGCCCGCCGCGGAAAACTGGAAGCACTATGCGCGGCAGGCGGCGGCCACGCCGGAGATGCTTGGGCCGCGTGTGCGCATTCATCATGAACTCGAGGTCATGCTTCATGCTTGCCCGTCCTGCGCCAGCCTGCTGGACGTGGAGGTCAAGCGCAAAGGCGAAGCGGCCTTGGCGGATATCGAGGTGGCGGCATGAGCCAATACGCAATCAAGGCGGAATGGGTAACGTTTCCGAGCGGGGGCGATCAGGTGCGCGGCTATCTGGCCCGGCCGGAAGGGCCGGGATCCTTTCCCGGCATCGTCTGCGCGCCGGAGAACCTGGGCGTGACCGAGCACCGGCAGGAAGAAACCCGCCGCTTGGCGGCCGAAGGATTTGCGGTGCTGACCGTGGATCCGTACAGCCGGATCGGCGGCCGACCGCCGCAGGATTACACCACGGCGGAGGAGCGCCGCAGCAAGGCCTTCATTGCGGCGCGGGATGAGGTGGTGGTGCCGGATTGCCAGGCGGCGCTGACCTGGCTGCGTCAGCAGCCCGGCGTCAAGGCGGATCGTTGCGCGGGACTTGGCTATTGCCTGGGCGGCGGCACCGTGCTGGCGTGGGCAGCCCAGTCGGAGGACCTGGCTTGCGCGGTGGTGCTGTATGCGCTGCCGGAAATTCCGGGTCCTTATACGATGGATGGACAGGGCAGTTCGCGGATTGCGCTGGCGCCGACGATGAAATGCCCGCTGCAATTGCACTTCGGTGAAAACGATGAAGCCATCCCGCTGGAGGCGGCGAAACGCCTGAAGGCGGCACTTGAGGCCGAGGCGCCGGTGGATGTCTCGTTTTATCTTTATCCCGGCGCGCGCCATGCCTATATGGACAGCACGCTGGACCGCTATCATCCACAAGCCGCCTTGTTGACGTATCAGCGGTTTGTTGAATACTTCAAGCAGCGTCTGGGGGATCGGGAGCATCGCCATGGCTGATTGGGTCTGGGGCGCGGCCGTCTCGCACACCGGCGCGATGATGCGGCGTCCGAGCGGCGATGCCGAAGACGGCAGCCGGGCGAACCGGGTTTTTGCGGGCTTTGACGCCTTGTCGGCGCGCTTGCGCGCCGCCCGTCCTGACGTGCTGATCGTGGTGGCCACCGATCATTTCCTGACCTTCAGCTATGAGCAGTTGCCGATTTTCGCCATCGGCACTGGGGTCGAGTTCAAAGGCCATGGCGAGTTCGGCGTGCCCAAGCGCGACTACACCGGCTTGGAAGGCTGGGGAGAGCAGGTGCATGGCGGGCTGGTCCAGGCCGGATTCGACATCAGCAGCGCGCGCGACATGCCGCTGGATCACAGCTTTTCCTGCCCCTTGCAGCTGTTGATGAAGGGCTGGGACATGCCGGTGCTGCCGATCTATGTGAACTGCACGGTGGCGCCGTTGCCTTCGCTGCGCCGCTGCGCGGACTTCGGCAAGGCCTTGAGGCGGGTGGTTGAGGCGCTGCCCGGCTCGGAGCGGGTGGCCATACTCGGCACGGGCGGCTTGAGCCATTGGGTCGGCACGCCGGAAACAGGACAAATCAACACCCGATTCGATCAACGCTTTCTGGCGGATTTTGCCGAAGGTAATTTTGATCGGATTGCCGATTATGACCACGCGCCTATGCGCCAGCCTCGCCCTTCAGGGCGAGGTCAAGCGAGGCAAGTTTTAAATACGGCACCGCAGGTGCCCCCGTCTGGTGGCGG
>JBAYOI010000291.1:0-2942 GCA_041678365.1 Pigmentiphaga sp.
GAGCCCGCCAATGGCTCGCCGGAAGAAATGGCGGAGGTGGTGAGCCGCGACATCCGGAGTTTTGGGGAATTGGCCCGCAAGCTCGGCATCCAGCCCGAATGAAGCGGCTTGGGGGCAATAAGCCTTGCACTCAGGCGGGTTGATCTGAAACTATCCTAGAATACAGCCGGAGCCCGCGCCGCCCGCAAGGCGGCGCGGGCATAACCCGCTTTCTCTTTTGACGAGCTTATGTCCTCTTTATCCGATGTCACGCTGAAACGCATGGCGCGCTACTTGCAGCTGGCCGCGCTGTTTCGCAACAAGATCCTGAACGGCGATTGGCCGATCGATGAACGGATTCCCAACGTGGCCGAGCTGGCCACGCAGTTCAACGTGGCGCGCGGCACCATTCGGGAAGCACTCGGCATCCTGGAAGAAGAGGGACTGATCGAGCGTTTCCGGGCCAAGGGCACCTTTGTGCGCAAGTCACCGAAAGAGCGCTACGTTCACCACCTGGCCACTATCTGGTCTTCCTTGATTTCCGCGCACGAAGGCGCGGAAATTCAAGTGATTGAGCATGCGAGGGTGGATGAACTGCCCGCTTTCGCGCAAGGCGAAGGCGAACCCACCGCCCATTACGCCGTCATGCGCCGCATTCATGCGCGCGAAGGACGTCCTTACCTGCTGGCGCGGTTTTTATTGGACAAAGACATTTTTGATCAGGGCCCGCCGAACCGTTTTCTGCATGAACCGACCTTGCCCATCCTGCAAGAGATCGCGGGCAAGCGCATTGCCCGTGCCCACCAGGTCGTCACCATCGGCTCCGCCGACCAGGACATTGCGCGCTGGCTTGACGTGCCGCTGAACACCCCGGTTGCCTTCGTGCTGCGCCGCGCGCTGGACCATCAAGGCAAACTGCTGTATGTGGGCGAAGGCGTCTATCGGGGCGACTCCTTGCGGCTGGAAATTGATTTGATTTGAGCGCGGAACAAGAATTAACTAGCGCCACACCTGGCGCCGCCCGCTCAAACGCCGGTGCGTCCAGGCCAGGGAACGCGCCAATCCCATCATCAGCCAGGCCAGCGGCCCGATCAGCCAACGCAACACCAATAGTACCGGCAGCAAGACCAGCGTCCATCCCAGCACCTGCGCCAGCGGCACTGGCAGCCCCAGCCTTTCCGCCGCTGAGCCCAGCAGCGAGTTGATGACGCTCGGGTGGCGAATGGCCACGTAGGCCAGCACCGCGGGCGCGCCGTATTTGACCAGTCTCGTTCCAATCACCGTTCCCCGCCACAGCCCGGCGCCCAGCGCGGCCGAGCGCTGTGAAAAATTCATTGAACGCGCGCCCATGGCTCCCGCCTTACCCACGCGCAACAGCTTGAATGCGCTGACGCCGATCGCAACGTCCAGCGCCGCCCAGCCAATATCTCCCGCGCCCACGGTTTCATCGCGCCGGATCTTGGTCTCCAGGCCGCGTATCCCGCTGGCAAAAAACTGATTGATTCCTTCCAGCACCCGTTCCGTCTGTATCCAGGCCACTTGGCCGCGCGCATTCATCACGAACTGGCCCAGAAAGTCATACCCCTCGGCGGCAATGAAGTGAATCGCATACCAGGCCCGCTCTTCCCCCGTCAGCGCGCCGCTGGCGGCACGGTCCTGAAGCGGCGCCCGCTCTCCCCACAAGCGCCGCAGCGCCCCCAAGCTGGAACGGGCCGTTTCATTGAAACCGCGCATCAATTCCAAGGTGAATACGTCGTTGTGCAAGAAGTAATGGATAGGAAGCAACACGTCTTCGCCATAGCGACGCAAGACGTCCTGAAAGCTCGGGTTGTCTCCAAAGTCCAGCAGAATCGGCAGCGCCATCTCCGGATAGCGCAACCGTGCCACGCGGGCTTTTGCCAGCAGCACGGGATCATTGGCATAGGAAAGAAACAAAGCCTGCAACGCAGCAGACTCGCCGTCCAGTTCGCTTGCCATCTCCGGCAAGGCCTGCTGGACCTGGAGGCGCATCAACTGCGTCTCCAATGGCCTGGGTTGATGCAGGCCCGCAATCAACAGGGCGGTCAACAAAGCAAGCACGGCGGCTACACACAGCGTTTTCATCAGCGTCTTCGATTAACGGGTGGCAGAAAAAACTACTGTAGCAGAGCGAGGCAGGCGCTTTCAGCGGTGGGCCATCAACAACCGATCCAAGGCGCTTGCAAAAGCGCGCCGGTCCGCCTGGCTCAAGGCGTCGGGTCCGCCGGTGTCCACGCCCGCGCTGCGCAGCTCCTCCATCATGTCGCGCAGCGCCAGGCGTTCACGAATCGTATCCGCGGTATAACGCTCCCCACGCGGGCTCAGGACGAATGCCTGTTTTTCCAGCGCTTCCGCCGCCAAGGGAATATCGCCGGTAATCACCAGATCCCCCGCGCTGACGCGCTCAACAATATAGTTGTCCGCCACATCAAACCCCCGGGGCACTTGCACCGCGCGGATCCACGGCGAAGGCGGCGTGCGCAGCATCTGATTGGCAACCAGAACGAGCGGCCGCTCCACCCGTTGCGCCGCCCGGTACAGGATTTCCTTGATGACCAGCGGACAGGCATCCGCATCCACCCAGATGACAGGGCGCCGCGCCGTTTCGTGATCCGCCGGACTCATCCGCCCGCCAGCTTGGCGGCAAAGCCAATGAACAAACCACCGATGCCGCCGGTGGCGGCGGCTGAAAGCCGACGCCGCTGACGCAACGCGTCGGCCAGAAAAGTGCCGCCGACAATCAGCACGAACAGATAGGTCATGCTGCACAGTTGGACAATCGTCCCGAGGATCAGGAACGACAAGGCCGGATGCGCATAGCCGGGCGACACAAACTGAATGAAAAAGGACACATAGAAAAGAATGGCCTTCGGGTTCATCAAGCTGATCCCGAGCGCGGTCCGGAATGGCCGACTCCGCACCTGGCTGACAGGCAGCGGCGGCGC
>JBAYOI010000292.1:0-2940 GCA_041678365.1 Pigmentiphaga sp.
CATGCCAAACGGGGTTTTCTCAATCTCGAACACCACGTTGCCGTCCGCCTTGATGTAGTCCAGCGCCTTGACGCCCTGATGCATGGGATCATGGTCAACCTCAAAGCTGTGGACATAGGAGACGTGTGCGGTATCAATGCCGCCTTCCATGGCCTGCAAATAGCTGGTGTATTGCAAACGTTTTGAGACGAACACATGGTCCGCGGGCAGCATGCACCACTCCAGCTCGGGCGGCGCGGGCTGATGCTCGGGCGGCCCCATATAGGTCCAGACGATTCCGCCGCGCTCAATGCACGGATAGCCCTTGATATGCATCCGCGCGCACGCTTGCGGCGACGACGGCACGTCCACACATTGACCCATGCCGTCAAACTTCACGCCGTGATAGGCGCAGCGGATGCCGTTTTCTTCATTGCGGCCGAAATACAGCGACACGCCCCGGTGCGAACAAAACTCGCTGATCAGACAGGCTTGCCCATCCGAGTTGCGAAAGGCGAGCAGCTTTTCGCCCAACAGCTGCACGCGCACCTGCGGGCCATCGGCTTCGGCGATCTCATTCGACATCAACGCCGGCACCCAATAGCGGCGCATCAACTTTCCCATGGGCGTGCCCGCACCCACCTGGGTCAGCGCTTCAGACATTTCCTTTTTCACGAACTTCTCCTGTCCAACACAATTCGCCTCTCATCAAATGTCCATCTAATGAGACACAAGTCCACTGTAAGATACAGCTGCATTGTGAAAGACGACATTAGATATGTCAACAGGCAAACTTCATTCTCACTGTACGGACAAAGAGCTACAATAAGCGCAGAACGAGGGGATAGTGATGAGTACGGAAAAACAAAATGAGGGCGTGCGCTCCGTCAACCGCGCGCTGGACATCCTGATGGCCTTTCGGCATGGTGATCGCAGCCTGACGGCGGGTGAACTGCTGAAACGGGTGGCGTTGAGTCGGCCCACGCTGTATCGGCTGCTGAAGACACTCGAGCAGCGCGGCTTCATCATTGCGTCGAATGAACCACAGCAATTCCAGCTCGGTCCTTCGGTCGCTTATCTGGCTCACGTATGGGGGACCGGGATGAATCTGGCCGAATTGGCGCAGCCCATCCTGCGCCAGCTGTGGGAGGAAACTGGAGAAACCGTCGCGCTGAACCTGAAGCGCGGTCAGGAGCGCGTCTGCGTGGCGGAACTGCCGAGCCAGCAGCCGCTGAGTTTCAAGAACGGCGTGGGGCACAGCGCCAACGTTGCGCTTGGCGCCAGCGGCCGGGCCATTCTGGCGTTTCTGGCCGAACCCACCGTCTATCTGGACGAGCGCACGTCGGCCTCCGAGCATGCCCGTCAACTGGACGAACTGGCCCGTGTCCGCACGCAGGGATATGCCACCAGCCGCGACGAGCTGATCAAAGGCGCGGTGGCCGTGGCCGTCCCGGTATTCGCCGGCGCGGACCAGGTCTTGGGCTCATTGGCGGTGTACGGGCCGAGCGCCCGCATTGAAGACAGTCACGTCCAGCGCTTTGTGGACTTGCTGAAAGAAGCCTCGGCGGAATTTTCCCGCCTGGCGGGCGCCGCCTGAGCCTAGCGGCCCAGCAGGACAGGCGCGGAAGCCGCAAGCAAGGACAGGCCGGACACGATCAACAGGCTCAGCACGATCTGCCGGAAACGGACCTCGCTCATGGCATGGTAGAGCCGCGCGCCGAGCCAGACCGGGATCAGCATCGCCACAGTGACGATGCCGAACATCGGCAGCATCGCTAGCTCCACCAGGCCAGTGGCCAGATACGCGCCAAAGGTGATGGCCAGGATGAACAGGTTGAAGTTCTGGATCACGGCGCGCTGCTGGTCTTTCGGCAAACCGCGCAAGGTGCACCACAGCGTTGGCACAATGCCGGAAAAACCGCCGAGTCCGCCCAGCACGCCGCCGGTCATGCCAATCAGGCCGTCCGCCCATTTCCCGCCCCGCTTGATTCTGGAAAAACGGCTGGAAAAAAGCATGGCCGAACACCAGAAGATCAGAATGGTGCCAAGAATGAATTTGAAGGTGTTGACGTCCAGCCTTGGCAACAAGGCAACGCCCAGCGGCAGACCGATCAGGCCGCCCGCCAGAAACGGCGCCAGCAGCGTCCACTCAAAGCGGCGCCGAACCGTCATGACGCCCAATACCTGGCCCAATAGCGCACCGAATACCGTCAGCGTGGCCGCCATCTGCGGCTCCAGGACCCAGGCCCAGAACGACATCGCAATCACACCGAAGGCAAACCCGGACATTCCCTGGATCACGCCCGCCACCAACGCCCCAAGCGTCACCACCCCATACACTGTCAGCATCTGCGTCCCGCACACGATAGGAAACGGGTCGGCACACCGCCAACCCGTGGTGAAGAACGCCGGCCGTATCGGTCGGCGCTTCTCCGCCACAATACGGGGGCACCTGCGGTGCCGTATTTAAAATTTGCCTCGCTTGACCTCGCCGTAAACGGCGAGGCTTGCGCATAGGCGCGTGGTCAAAAGTGTAGTTCAGCCTGGCGCGGAAAGCCAAACAGGGCCCTAGCGCCTGAGTTGTTGCAGAATGCTTTGCCGCAGCGCCGCGAAGGCCGGATCCGCCCGATGGCGCGGACGCGGCAGATCGACGGGCACCGTGCGGCTGATCCGGCCGGGACGGGGCTCCATCACAAGCACGGTATCGCTGAGGAAAACCGCCTCTTCCACGTCATGCGTCACAATAATGACAGTGACCTTGCGCGCTTCCCAGATGCGTAGCAGCTCTTCCTGCAAATAGACGCGGGTCAACGAATCCAGCGCGCCAAAGGGTTCATCCATCAACAGAATCTCCGGCTCGGACACCAAGGCGCGCGCAATTGCCGCGCGTTGCGCCATGCCGCCGGACAGCTGTTGCGGATAAGCCTTGGCAAAGCCCGACAATCCCACCAGCTCAAGCAA
>JBAYOI010000293.1:0-2935 GCA_041678365.1 Pigmentiphaga sp.
GCCCATTTTGCCCGCGCAGCCATGGAAGATTTCAAGGACACCGGCTACCGGCAGATGCGTCTGGTGAGCCAGTTCGAGATCGTCAATCAGGTGCTGGTGGTGGCGTTGATCGGCGGGGCGGGAGGCTGGGCCGTCTGGCTCTGGCATGCCGGCCAGATCGGTGCCGGGGCGGTGGCGGCCGTGACCGCCATGGCGCTGCGCGTCAATGGCATGTCGCACTGGATCATGTGGCAGATGGCTTCCTTGTTTGAGAACATCGGCACGGTCCAGGACGGTATTGCTACGCTTTCGCGTTCGGCCAAGGTGCAGGATGCGCCCGATGCAAGCGTGCTGGAAGTCACACGCGGCGAAGTGGCGTTTGATCAGATCAGCTTCAATTACAACGGTGAGCGCCAGGTGATGGAAGGCTTGAGTCTGACGGTCAAACCCGGTGAAAAAATCGGTCTGGTCGGGCGTTCCGGCGCGGGTAAGTCCACGCTGATCAATCTCTTGCTGCGCTTTTATGACTTGGATAGCGGCGCGATCCGCATTGACGGACAAAATATTGCCCACGTGACGCAGGACAGTTTGCGCAGCGCCATTGGCATGGTCACGCAGGATACGTCTTTGTTGCACCGGTCGATCCGCGACAACATCGCCTATGGGCGTCCCGACGCCACGGATGAAGAGATCTTCGCGGCCGCACGCCATGCCCAGGCTGACGACTTCATTCAGCAACTGACCGACCGGCAAGGCCGTAGCGGTTTTGATACGCTGGTGGGAGAACGCGGCGTCAAACTCTCTGGCGGCCAGCGTCAGCGCATTGCCATCGCCCGGGTCATGCTGAAGAATGCGCCGATTCTGCTGCTGGATGAGGCCACCAGCGCGCTGGACTCAGAAGTGGAAGTGGCGATCCAGGAAAGCCTCAATGAAATGATGGAGGGTAAGACCGTGATTGCGATTGCGCATCGCCTGTCCACCATTGCCGCGATGGATCGTCTGATTGTGCTGGACGAAGGCCGGATTATTGAAGCGGGCAGCCATGCTGAGCTATTGCAGCAGAATGGGACTTATGCCCGCCTGTGGCGCCATCAAAGCGGCGGCTTCCTGGGACAGGAAGGAGCGGAGGAGCACTAAACGGCGGGCATTAAATGATGGGTGGCCCGGTGTTGATCAGCAGGCGCAGCCGGGTCCCTTGCCCGGCGGGCGCTTCGGCTTGCAAGGTCCAGCCCAGTCGTTCACAAATCAGGGTCACCAGAAACAGGCCCAAGCCTGAAAAGGCCAACAGCTCGGCGGCATCCGTGAGCGGGTCTGTCAGATAGGCCAGATAAGCGGGGGGCAAACCCGCTCCCTCGTCTTCAATCTCCACGCTGCTTGGGTTGATGCGCACCTTGACCTGGCCCTCGGTGTGTTGAGTGGCGTTGTGTACCAGGTTGCGCAGTAGCATCTTGACCAGCGCGGGGTCTTCGGTCACGGTGGGAAAGGCCGCCGCCGTCACGGTGAGGCGTTCAGCACTTGCGCTGCCATGGCGGTTCAAGTCTTCCTTCACTTCGCCCATCAGACGCACCAAATCAATCGGGACGTGCCGTTCAACCAGGGATTTGCGTCGCGTCAGCTTGAGCAGGGTGTCAATATTGGCGGCCATTTCATCCACCGCACGGCGGATGCGCAAAAACGGCGCTTGCTCGGCGGGCGGGAGGCCGCGCTGCTCAAGGACGTCCAGCGCACCCGCGATCACGGCAATCGGGGTGCGAAGCTCATGGCTGGCCAGTCCCATCAGCGATTGTTCGCGTTTGACGTAAGCCTCTAGTTCACTCAGAAAACGGTTGAACGAGAGGGCAATTTCCTGGAGTTCCCGATCTTGGTGGTTTTCGGGTATCCGGCGAATGTGCGCGGCGGGTGTGGTGCTTCGGATTTGGTGGGTCAGTTGTTTAAGCGGCGCAACCAAATGCCTAACGGTCAGGCGGGAGAGGATGATTCCCAGCAAGATCACCAGAAAGCCCAGCAGCCCGAGGAAACGGTGAAACGCCGTTTCGCGGAGCTCGAACGGTGAGATGTCTTTGGCCAGAAAGAACTGACCGCCGCGTACTTGGTCGGTGGTGACCAGAAACGTGGCGCCGTTTATTTCCACCTCGCCGGAAAAAGGGGTGGGAAAACCACGGAATAAGGCCGGTAGGCGCGAGTCGGGGGGGACGCCAGCCGGCACATAATAGGCTTTCAGGGTGGGGGTGTCCCAGACCAGAATTTCTCCTGGTCGGGCGTTGTCGAGCACCAGTTCACGCTCGGCCTGAAAGTCGAGATCAAGGAGGGCTTGTTCCAGGCTTTCGTTGGCCACGAGAACGGAAAGGGCGGTGGCAAAGAAGGTGATCAGAATGGCACCCAGCACCGTGCGGCGTATCCGTTTTTCAATTGAGGGCGTTAAAAAAACGGGGCCGCGTTTGCGTGTTGCCGTGTGCGTGGGGTGGTCCGTGTTCATGCTTCCTCCTCGCTGGGAGGGGTAAGCCGATAACCGCGTCCATGCAGGGTTTTGATCAGGTTGACGCCCAGTTCTTGCTGGAGCAGTTTGCGTAAAGCGTAAATATGCGTCCTGAGCGTGTGGGGCTCCACCTCTTTGTCTCCCCACAGACTTTGGCTGAGCTGTTCATAGGAAACAAAGTTGGGATAGGCGCGGACCAGGGCTTCTGCAATGTGCGCCGCCATGCCGGACAGTTGGAGCGCGGGCCCGTTCTCCAGCCGAATGCGCAAGGTGCCGGGTTCAAACCCGACGCTGCCCGCATACAGCACCGCAGCGCCGACAGTGCCGCGACGGTGCAGGGCATGAATGCGGGCGGTGAGTTCTCGGAGGTGGAAGGGTTTGACGAGGTAGTCATCGGCGCCTTGCGCAAAGCCGGTGATTTTGTCGTCAATGTGGTCTTTGGCCGTCATCAGTAGAATGGGCGTGCTGCAATGGAGTTCA
>JBAYOI010000294.1:0-2907 GCA_041678365.1 Pigmentiphaga sp.
GCGGTCGGCACCGCGCTGGCCTATGTGGCCTACCGCCTGCCGGAGCTGGGCTGGCAGCATGACTTCGAAAACCTCAACCGCCTGAGGGAAAAACTCGAGCAGCGGCCCTCCTTCCAGGAAACGGCGCCGCCCGACGCAGGCTAGGCTTTCGCCGCCCCCCACACAACGCCCCCGCGCCAGATTTCTGCCACGGGGACATTCTTGTGGGAAAAGCGCGGATGAGTCACTCCCGCCTGAAGTCGGGAGCTTCCCCGCCACAATACGGGGGCGCCCTCGGCGCCGTATAGACAGTGCCTCGCTTGACCTCGGCCTGAAGGCCGAGGTTTACGCTTGGGCTCGTGGTCAAACCTCTTGTTTGACCGGGTTGCGCAGCACGCCCAGACCGTCGATCTCGATCTCCACCACGTCACCGCCTTTCATGAACTCGGGCGGGGTGCGGGCCTGACCCACGCCCGCGGGCGTGCCCATGACGATGACGTCACCCGGCTCGAGCGTCATGCATTCAGTCAGCAGCGCGATGGTTTCTTTCACATCAAAGATCATGTCGCTGGTGTTGGCATCCTGCTTGACCACGCCATTAACGCGGCACTGGATGCGCAGATCGCGCGCGCCTTCCGGCAGCTCATCTGCGGTGGCCAGGTAGGGGCCAAAGCCACCGGTGGCGTCAAAGTTCTTGCCGATGGTCCACTGCGGCGTACGCTTCTGATAGTCACGCACCGACAGATCATTGAAGCAGGCATAACCGAACACCAGGTCCAGCGCCTTGTCTTGCGACACATGCTTGCCTGCCTTGCCAATCACCACCGCCAGCTCGGCTTCCCAGTCAAACCGGGTGGAAACACGCGGCAACAAGGCTTCCTTGCCATGCGCCAGCAACGAGGACGAGCCGCGATAGAAGAACCACGGATAATCAGGCTTCTCACGGCCGCCTTCCTTGGCGTGATCAAAGTAGTTCAGGCCCAGGCAGATGATTTTATGCGGACGCGGAACGACCGGCGCGTACTCCAGGCCCTCGGTCGGGATGCGGGCGGCGTTCGAGGCAATGGCTTGTTCACCGGCGGCTTTCAGATCAACGCCTTGCTCCAGCGCCTCACGCAGGTCAGCGGGAACAGACGGGACAGCCTGGTTCAGGTCAATGACGCCCTGTTCCGTCAAAACACCCAGGCGGGTCTTGCCAGCCTGAACAAACGATACGAATTTCATAAGCTCCTCTTTGGTCTGGTGAGCGGCAATCAATATGCACCCCCTGAAATTTATATATTTTTTGCAAAGAAGTCCAGTTTTATATATATTTTGTACTGCACCCTATTTGGCCGCCAAGGATAATCATCGTGGTGAAAACCGCCCAACCCTCTCGTTCCTCCACCTCCACCACGCAGTCAAGCAGTCTGTATGACCGCTTGCGCGAGGATCTGCTGTCCGCCAAATTCAGTCCCGGCACCAAACTTGCCATTGAGTCCTTGTCCGACCTCTATCAAGCAGGACAAACGCCGCTGCGCGAAGCCTTGAACCGGCTGATTGCCGATGGCCTGGTGGAAAGACGGGATCAGCGGGGCTTTGTGGCGGCGGGCATCAGCCGCCAGGATCTGCAAGAGCTGACGGATACCCGCTGCTGGCTGGAAGAGGTCGCCATCCGCCAAGGCATGCTGCGACGCGATCCGGACTGGGAAGAAGCCATTGTGCTGGCTCACCACCGGCTGCGGCGCACGCCCCGGTCCTTGCAGGATCAGCAGTTTGAGGACAATGCGGAATGGGAAGTCAGCCACCGCCGGTTTCACCGCGCCCTGATTCAAGGCTGCGGCTCACGCTGGCTGATTGGGTTTTGCGAGCAACTGGCGGATCAACTGTACCGCTACCGCAAGCTGGTGGCGGAAACCACGTATTTTCACCGCGATCAGGGCAGTGAACATGCGCAAATCGTGGAGGCCATTCTGGCAGGCAACGCCGATCAGGCCATCCATCAACTGAGCGCGCACTACCAGGCCACCACCAAGCTGATTCTGGAGTCTGAGGAAATTTACTGGCCGGAGGATCCGGAGGCTACGAAATAATGCCGCCGCCCAGACACACCTCGCCCTGATAGAGCACGGCGGACTGGCCCGGCGTCACCGCCCACTGCGGCTCGGGAAACACCAGTTCAAAGCCGGTAGCGGTGACCGTCTGCAAGGTGCATGGCGCATCCGTCTGCCGATAGCGGGTTTTGGCGGCCAACTGGGTTTCACGCGGCGCCTGCCCGGCGATCCATGAAGCGTTTTCTGCCGCCAGACGGTGTTGCAGCAGCCAGGGATGATCGTGCCCTTGCACCACATACAAGGTATTGTTGGGCAAATCCTTGCGCGCCACATACCAGGCATCGAAACTGCCGTCAGCCATCTGCTTTCCTTTGACGCCGCCAATGCCCAAGCCCTTGCGCTGCCCCAGGGTATAGAACGACAGCCCCACGTGCTCGCCCACCCGCTGTCCTTCGTCCGTCAGGATGGGACCGGGCGCGGTGGGCAGATAACGGCTGAGAAAGTCGCGGAAAGGACGTTCGCCTATGAAGCAGATGCCGGTTGAGTCTTTTTTGGCTGCGTTGGACAGCCCAAGCTCATGCGCAATGCGCCGCACCTCGGTTTTTTCCAGTTCGCCCAGCGGAAACAGGGAACGGGAGAGCTGCGCTTGCGTCAAGCGGTGCAGAAAGTAGGACTGATCCTTTGATGCATCAATACCTTTCAACAACTGGAAGCTGCCAGCGTCGGGGCCTTCCATCACCTCGCGCACGCGCGCGTAATGGCCGGTGGCGATCCGCTCGGCACCCATGCGCATGGCGTGGTCCAGAAAAGCCTTGAACTTGATTTCGGCGTTGCAAAGTACGTCCGGGTTTGGCGTGCGGCCCGCCGAATATTCGGTCAGGAACTCGTTGAACAC
>JBAYOI010000295.1:0-2892 GCA_041678365.1 Pigmentiphaga sp.
CGCACGCTCTACTATATTTCGCTCGGGCTATCGGCCTCGCTGGGCATGATATTCCTCGTGGTCTGGTGCCTGCATCCCGCCGAACGCGCCTTCGGCTGGTACGCCCTGATGTCGCTGTGCTGGGTGCTCTACCTCTACACCATCCTTGCCACCACAACTTGGCCATTCAGCAATGTTCTGGCGCACTCGCGCCTGAACATTTTCATTTTCGTGCTTTACGTGACCTGCTTCTGCCTGTTCACCTGGCGTTTCGGCGAACAGCACCTGCCCCGTACCGAGCGCGTCCTCTGGCTACTGTGCCTCGTCGGCACCGCCTGCGCCTTGTTCGGATCCCAAACCATCGCCGGCATCGCCTGGATTACAGCGGTCCTGATTTTCTGCGCCAACTGCCTCCAGTTCCAATGGCACGCCTGGCGCACCCGCAAGCCCGAACACCTGCTGCTCGCCCTGTGCTGGCTGACGTTTCTGGTGATCGGCCTTCATGATCTGTTCGTCGTCCTGCAACGTTTGCAGGCACATGAAACCTGGGGCTTTATTTCCGGTCCGATTTCCGGGATTTTCATGGCGCTGCTGCTGGGAGGACGGCTGGCCTTCAGCCTTCGGCGCATCAAACAATTCAACCTGGAGCTGCAACAGCGCGTGGGCGAAGCGCGCACGGAACTAGGCCAGGCGCTGGCGCGCGGGCATGAGCAAGCGCTGGCCCATGCCAAACTGCAGGAACGGCTGAACATCGTGCACGACCTGCACGATGGGCTGGGCGGCAGCCTGGTGCGCAGCATGGCGCTGGTGGAACAGACGCCGCAGCCCTTGAGCAGAGCGCGCACCCTGTCCTTGCTGAAAACCCTGCGCGACGATCTGCGCCAGATCATCGACCACGGCTCCAGCGCCGACGCGACCGTGCCGGCAACGCCAATCCAGTGGATCGCCCCGCTGCGGCACCGCTTCACCCATCTGTTCGACGAAATGGACATCCGCGCCGAATGGCGGATGGACGAACACTGGCGCGTCAGCCCCAGCGCCCTGCAATGCCTGGGCATGACGCGCGTGGTGGAGGAAGCGCTATCAAACCTCATCAAGCACAGTCACGCTCGCACCGTTTCCGTCACCTGCCGTCAGGCCGAGGACGGCACCCTGACTCTGGAAATCAACGATGACGGCGTGGGTTTCGACCTGGAGGCAGTGCGCAAGGCCGGCCAGAGCGTCGGCATGCGCAGCATGGCGGCGCGCGCCGAGCGCCTGGGCGGCAAGATACATGTGCAGTCCGGCGTTGGCGGAACACGCGTGGCGCTGACGGTGAAGGTGATAAGGAACCCCAACCCTGAAGCGGACACGGCGGAAACGCTTGCGACGACCGTCCGAAACACCGCACAATGACGGCTCAATAGAACTGCTTTCAAGGGATGGTCATGCACACGCTGGAAATCTGGGGCCGGTGCACCTCCTCCAACGTACAGGCGCTGATGTGGTGCCTGGCGGAACTGGAGCTGCCGTCCATTCGGCACGACGTGGGCCTGCACCATGGCGGCAACAATCTCCCGGCGTTTCTGGCCATGAACCCCAATGGCACGATCCCCGTGCTCAGGGACGGCAACAGTGAACCGCTGTGGGAAACCGGCGCCATCCTGCGCTATATTGCCAGCCGCTATGGCAACCCCGTCTTTTGGCCGGAGGAAGCGCTTGCCCGCGCACAGGTCGACAAGTGGGCGGAATGGTCAAAATGGAATGTGGCGCAGTTCTTCAGCCGTTTCATATTCTGGCCCCAGATTTTCGTGCCACCCTCACAGCAAGACCCCGCCGCGGTCCGCCGCGCCCTGCCGCAACTTGATCGCTACCTTGATATTGCCGAAGCCCGTCTAGCGCAGCAGGCTTTTCTGGCCAATGACAACTTCACCCTGGCCGACATCCAGCTTGGGCACATCCTGTTCCGTTATTTCACCTTGAACACCCCGCGGCAAACCCGGCCCGCCCTTGAGCGCTACTACGCGGACTTGACCGCCCGGCCCGCCTATCGGGAACACGTGATGGTTGACTACGAGGCCTTGCGCGTTCGGGATTAGCCCGGTTCCAACCCACTGCGCGCAGTCTGCTTCGGCAGCAGAGGTTGCTATGGATTTTGCGTTGCGCAGTCTCTATAATGATTTTTGAGGCTTACAATTTGTAGCCAATATTTCATCCACCATCAGCGGAACACGCTTCCGCCCTGACAGCCATCAGGTCAACAATCAATAGAGCAGGCTTTTCACAAGGTGAGTCCATGGGCATGGTGACAATCGTAGCGGCAGCGTTGGTGGCGTTGATCGCGTTCGGGTGGATGATTTTCAAGTGGCGCTCCCGTCAGCGCATCAATCATTTTCTGAAAGCCAACGGCGGGAAAGCCTGCCCTCGCTGCAAACAATACGTCTCACGCGTGGCCTTGGTGTGCCGTAGCTGCGGCCACCGGTTTGATATGTGACGCTGCTGCGCGCATCCGCGTAGCCATTGTCGCCCTGGCTCACGGCGGGGAAAGTGAGCAGCTTGAAGCACATGGGACTAAGGGCTGAGCATGACAAAGCAGGATGCACTGTATCTGGACGACCTGGTGGTGGGTGCGGAATACCGGAGCGCCGACCATGCGCTGGACGCTGAGCAGATACGCAACTTTGCCCGCCAGTTCGACCCGCAGCCTTTCCATCTTGATGACGAAGCCGCTCAAGACTCGCTTTTCCAAGGCCTCTCGGCCAGCGGCTGGCATACCGCCTCCCTCACCATGAAACTCTGGGTGAGCAGCTTTCCCCTTGCCAAAGGCTTGATTGGCGCGGGCACGGAAATCAAGTGGCCGCAGCCCACCCGCCCCACCGACATCCTCCACGTCGTCAGCAAGATACTCAGCATCACACCATCGCGCACCAAAAC
>JBAYOI010000296.1:0-2856 GCA_041678365.1 Pigmentiphaga sp.
CGCCTGATTGAGATAACCGGTATGCGGCCAATCCGTCCCCCACAAGAGCCGGTCCGGCGCGGTCTCCACCAATGCCGCCGCAAGCGGCTGCAAGTCGGCATACGGATAGCCTTGCAAAGACACCCGATCCGCGCCGGAAAGCTTGACCCAGACATGGGGCAGCGCGGCCAGTTGAAGCAGCACACGCACGTTTTCGCCACCCATCCCTTCGGCAATATCGACGCGACCATAGTGATCAAGCACGACATTGATCGGCAGCGCAGCAATCCACGGCTGCAGTTCTGATAGCAGCCGACTGTCAATATGCAGTTGGACGAACCAGCCCAACTCGGCCGTCAGCGACGCCACATGTTCAAGCGCGGCGCGATTGAATACGCCGCCCGCCATCGGATGGAAACCGAATCGACTGCCCCGCACCCCCAGGGCATGCAAACGCCGCGCTTCTTCGCGCGTCAAAGTTTCGTCAAGTCGCACGACACCAACCAAACGATCCGGCGCCTTGGCAATGGCGTCGAGATAAATCTCATTGCCGGGCCCTTGCGTGGTGGCATGCGCAACCATGGCGTGATCGATGCCCAGGGTCTCAAGCATCTGGAAGTACGCGTCAAGCCGAGCCGTGGGCGGCGTATAGCGCCGCCCTGCCCAATACGGGTAATCCGCTTGCGGTCCCAGGACATGGAAGATCGTGTCCCAGCTGCCCGCAGGCGCTTTCCAGCTCACTGCCGTTGGGCGCGCAACGGGCGCGGCGCAATCCGGTATCCGCGTCATGCCAACCCGCCCCCGTGTTTCAGGGCGGCAGTCAACTGCCTTTGCTCCGCCTCGGCCGCGGCCACCACCCGCTTCACAATGTCAGCGGCCTGGCCCAAATAATGGCTTGGGTCCGTCAATCGCTCGATCCGTCCAGAATCCAGATGAGGCGTGATCCGCGCATCCGCCTTCAATGCGTCCGCCAAGGACAGCCCCGCGCTGGCGGCCTGCTGGCACACCTCATGAACCAGATCGTGCGCCTGCAACCGTCCCAGCACAGGCGCCAACGCCATCTGCACGGCTTCGGAACAGACCAGCCCGCGCGTCAACGCGAGATTGGCGGTAATCCGCGCCGGATGAACCGTCAAGCCTTCCAGAACGGTACGCAGCTTGAGCACGGCGCGCTCCGTTTCAATAAAGGCCTGCGGGACGCATTGCGCCTCCAGCAAACCCTGACCCGAGCGCTCCTGCTCCTGGCCCATTGCATACAGCATCGTGGCGGCATGTTGCTGGACCAGGGTTGCCGCGCTCATCACCTGCCAGCAATACGTGGGATTGCTTTTGTGCGGCAGCGTTGATGAGGTGTCTTTTGCACCGGAGACCGGTTCGTCCAGCTCGCCGATTTCCGTACTGCAAAGCGTGGCAATATCATGCGCGATCTTGCTCCACGACGCCGTCAACAGGGCCAGGAACTGCGTCACGCCAGCCACCGCATCCCGCGCGCTCGAGGCCGTTGTCAATTGCTCCGGCAAACCAAAGCGCAACAGCACACGCTGCTGCAATGCCCTGCCTTGTTCACCAAAGGCAGCCAAGGTCCCCATTGCGCCGCACAGCTCTCCTTCAATCGGCGTCTGCATCAAGTCACGCAGACGGCGCGACAAGCGCAACTGACTGGAAAGCCAATTGGCGCATTTCAAACCCAGCGTGATGGGCAAGGCGTGGCCGCCGAAGCCCCGCCCCGCCATGGGCAAGTCCCGATAGGTTTTTGCCAGCTCAGCCAACCGCTTGATCACGCCTTTCAATTGCTGTGCCAACAGGGGAAGGCTGTCATTGATCTGGCTGGCCCGCGTGCTGATCAAGACATCCTGGGTAGTGGCTCCCCAATGGAAGTACTCCCCCGCCTCGCCACACAGGCGATGGGCTTGCCGCACCAGCGGCGCAATGGCAAAACCGGTTTTCTGCGTTGCCTCGAACAGCGCGTCCAGATCCAGCGCGTCAACGTGCAACACGTCCTGGATGTGCCGGGCGGCAGCCTCCGGGATCATGCCGAGCGCGGCCTGCTCCTGCGCCAGGGCCTTTTCAAAATCCAGGTGCCGCTCAAGGGTTGAGCGCGTTGAAAAAATGCGGGCAATGTCAGACATGAGCCAGTCTTTCCTTTGAATCAGCAAGGTTTGCTGCCACTATATAATATGTGTCCACACATATCAATAAACAAATAAATAAAGCGGGCCGTTTGCAACCCGCCCACCTGGAACCCTCAGAATCAATGCTCAGGAGGACCTATTGTCCTGGGAGGCGCTGACCGCCGCTTGCACCGGCGGCGGCTCCAGTGGAATGGAACACTGATGGTTCATCTGCGTTGTCAGTTTTGTCAGCAGCGCGATCAACTGTTTTTTTTCTTTCTCGGTAAGCGCCGCTGTAATTCCGTTTGAGATGCGATCGGCAACCGCCTCTGATGGCGTTACATAGGCCTTCCCCGCCTGCGTCAGTTCAACCATTTTTCTGCGGCTGTCCTCCACGGACGGAGAGCGCGTCACCAGCCCTTTCACTTCAAGGCGGCGGATCAGTTCACCGACCGTGGCCCGGTCCATGCCAATGGCCTTGCCAAGACTCATCTGATCCAAGGCACCGCAGCGGTCAAGCACGGAAAGGCAAACGTGTTGATGCGGCGTCAGCCCGATGCTGGCGCATTCTCTATCCGCAATGCCCATCAGGATCTGATGGGAACGGCGAATCAGGAAACCGGGCCGCGTATAAATATCGTGGAGGGAAGAGTCAGCAATGAGGTCAGGGCTTGGCTTGGTCATCGCGTCATCATATGGTAAGGGCACTTACAAATCAATGCGGCACTTCTCTGTCCCGCCAGTACCTGGATTGCTGTTGCCGCCG
>JBAYOI010000297.1:0-2829 GCA_041678365.1 Pigmentiphaga sp.
CCGCCGTGACCTGGTAGGCCTTGACGCCTATTTTCTTGCCCGCCAAATCCGAGGGTTTTGAAATGCCTTTGTTTTTGTTGATATAAATGAACCCATGCCTGAAGCGGCGATGCGGAAAAACGGGCAAAGCGCGGAAAGGCATGTCTCGATCACGGGAAACCAAATAAGACGACGCCGATACTTCGGCAATATCAAATTCGTTGTTTCGCAAGAAGCGCCAATGGCGAGTAATGGAATCCATCTTGGTGAGAACGATGAGGTCTATGCCCTCCGCTTGCACCGTTCCTTCTTTGAGCGGCCGGGTAATTTCGTAGTCGCCAACCGCCAAGGTGAGTTGTAGCTTTTTCATGTCATTGAGGTGTGGGTGTTAAGCGCTGATTGATCGGAAACAAGACAAAAAATCCCGCCGCCCGACGCGGCGGCCCGTTCATTTTGTTTTTGCGCAGCGCTGTAAATAGCGTATGGCCTCGTCAACGGAGACGACGTCCGCGTATTTCTGGTCCATATCAAACAGATTGATGGCATGCGCCGCTTCATGGCGGTCGAATACGCACTCTTCCGGCACCATGACCTTGAACCGGTAGCTCTTTGCATCCACAACGGTGGCCCGGACACAGCCGCTGGTGGATTCTCCCAGAACAATGACGGTATCAATGTCGTAGCCATTGAGCAGCCCTGCAAGAGGGGTGCCCCAGAAAGCGCTGGGTGCGGTCTTTTGCAAAACCAATTCGCCCGGGATGGGCGCAGCTTCGTCAACAATGTCAAATCTGCGCAAACGGCGCTGACGTTCTGCTTCGCTTTCTGTGCTGTTGTTCTCTTCATCCCGCCAGACCGGCGCATCTCGCATGCCGGTGATGTGAATGAGGGGAATCTGGAGCCTCCGGGCTTCCGCGACCAAACGTTGAATATGGGGCAGGGCCTCCCAGCCCGCTAATCCGCAACTCCCCGGCCACGTTTTTACGGCCTCCAGCAGTTCCTGAGGTTCGTCGCCAAAAACCCAACGGTAAAAATCGACTAAAAGCAGGACAGGACGCGTGCCCATGCCGTTACGAAAAGGAGGCTGCAACGCAATGTGGGCTTTATCTCTGTCGCTCAGGAATTTATCCCAGACGCGAGGCCGTGAGTTTTCCTTGCCGCTAGGATCAGGGCTGGTTGCGCTATTGAACTGCATGGGGTGGCTCCGCTTGAATGGCAGGTGGGAAGGCGAAGGCTTTCGCCTTGGCCCGGGGTGAGGGTGTTCAAGTCAGGGAAAAAGAACTACTTTGCGGACTTGAGTCCCATCTGTTGTATGAGCTTGCCGTAGCCGTCAATGTCCCGGCGCCGTAAGGCGGCAAATTCTTCGGGTGTGGTCACGTAGGCTTGTGCGCCAATCGATTCCATGCTTTTGACGAGTGCCGGTGAGGCCATTGCACTGCGCAAGGCCTTGCTGAGTGTGGCAACCACGTCAGGTGGCATGTTGGCGGGCCCTTCTATCCCTTGCCAGAACTCCATGCTTGCTTCCGGGTAGCCTTCCTCGGCAATGGTGGGCACATCGGGCAGAATGGGAGACCTTTGCTGGGACAAAATGACAATGGGCCGTACATGCTCGGAACGGATATAGCCAATTGTTCCTGGAAGCTGGCCGAAGTTTGAATCGACTCTGCCGGCAATGACATCAGGAAATGCCGCGGAGGACGACTTTCCATAGGGAATGTCGATCATTTTCATTCCCGTCGCGTCATTCAGGATTTGGCCGTATAGCTGGCCTGTGCTGCCTGGACCGCCAGAGGCAAAGCTGAACTTTCCCTGTCCAGGGCCTTTCGCGTAGGTCACCAGTTCAGAGAAGGTGTTAATGGGGAGCGAGGGATTGACGACAAGAATGTTGGGCGTCGTGGCAAAGGTGCCGATGGTGGTGAAGTCTTTGTCTGGCTGAAAGGGGAGCTGGTCAAGCAGAAAAGGGGCGACGGCAATTTGCGGCGGGCTGGTGACCAGCAAGGTATAGCCATCCGGAGCCGCTTTTGAAACAAATGCCGCACCAACGGTTCCTCCTGCGCCGCCTCGGTTTTCTACAACAACGGTCTGGCCCAGGGTTTTGGCAAGCTCGGTGGAAAGGAGCCTGGTGAGGCTGTCAGTCACACCGCCGGGCGCATAAGCCACAATCAAGCGCACCGGTTTGTTTGGATAGCTGGATGTCTGGGCGGCTCCTGCATAACAGCTTAAAGCAAGGAAAGGAGCCAGGGCTATTAAGTGGAAGCGGCGCTTCTTTATCAGGCTTTTTTGATCTTGCAGAGAAACCTTGATGGTTTTCTTCTTTTTAAATAATCCCCCATTACTGGCCTGATTGGGTGTTTTATGCATGGTTCGTGCCTCGTTTTTGAGTGTTGCCAACTTCAAACTGGCAGGAAACATCCTGCCAGGAGGGAAAACGACATTACATAATGCAGAGGGGATTGTAGGTAGACTGAAAACCTGGAACAAATGAACAGTTTTTATCTATTATTCTGAATAAATGATAAGTCTGTGGAGATTGGAGAGCTGGTTGAGCGTTTTCTACTAGAAAAGCGCTTCGAAAATAATAAGGGAAATGAGGGTTTGGCCAGCGGTTCAAGTCGTTCCTGGAACAGGCGTGTTGGTTTATTCGGTTTGTTTGTAAAGCAAACTTATATAAAATATGATGGCTTTTATGGCCATCCAGATGAATGGCCGCAAGTGAAACCAAGCTGCGTTGTGCCCTCGCGGCGCATTCAAAAGAGGAAGGAAAGCGATGGTGATGCAGGAGCCGATCGAGTTCTATTTCGACCTCATTTCTCCTTATGGATATCTGGCGTCAACCCAGATTGAGGCGGTGGC
>JBAYOI010000298.1:0-2828 GCA_041678365.1 Pigmentiphaga sp.
GCGCACCAGGAAATCCAGAAGCTCGCCCTGCTGTGTCCAGCGGGCAAGCTGAACCCCGAAGCCGTCCACGAAGCCGTCATGAACGTGGCCCGCTATGATGTTTTTAAGCTACGCGACGCCATGTTGCAGGGCGATGCCGCGCGCGTGGTGAGAATGATCGACGGGCTGAAAGCGGAAGGCGAGGCACTTCCTCTGTTACTCTGGGCCATTGGCGAGGAAATTCGCGTTCTGGCCCGGCTGGCCGCGCTGAAAGCGCAAGGCCAGACTATCACGCCACTGTTCAAGAGGCTGAGAATTTTCGGCCAGCATGAGCAATACGCGCAGGATGCATTGCAACGCCTGCCGCCCAAAGCCTGGGCGGCGGCATTGCATCATGCCCATGAGGTCGATAAGCTGATCAAAGGGCTGCGTGTGGCCGGACGGCTGCCGGATGCCTGGCACGAACTGACTCGACTGGCCCTGCGCTTATGTTGAGCCTATCCACCACCCCGATTTGCCTGACGCCGGATCGGCGACAAGCGCGGGCGCTTTTTATTATTGAATGACCATGACCACCATCAAAGACACCATGCTGGCCATCGGCAAACAAGCGCGGGACGCCTCGCGCCTGGTTGCCAAGTCCTCCGATCAGACCAAGTCCAATGCGCTGCGTTTCATGGCCGAGCAGTTGCTTGAGAAAAAAGACTGGCTGCAACAGGAAAACGCCAAGGATATTGCCAATGCGGAACGCAACGGGCTGGAACCCGCGCTGCTGGACCGCTTGCGCCTGTCCGACAAGTCCCTGGGCTTGATGGCGGAGGGCCTGCGGCAGATTGCCGCCATGGCGGATCCGGTGGGAGAACTGACCGAAACCAAGACGCGTCCGAACGGCATGCGGATTGCCCGGATGCGCGTGCCGCTCGGCGTCATTGGCATCATTTATGAAAGCCGTCCGAACGTCACCATCGACGCTGCGGCCCTGTGCCTGAAGTCCGGCAATGCCGCCATTTTGCGCGGCGGTTCGGAAGCCATCCACAGCAACACCGCCTTGGGTGAAATCATCCAGGCCGGGCTGTCCAAGGCAGGCCTGCCCGCGCACGCCGTGCAGGTGGTCCAGACCACCGATCGCGCCGCCGTCGGCGAACTGGTCACCATGACCGAATACGTTGACGTCATCGTGCCGCGCGGCGGCAAGGGCCTGATCAAGCGTCTGTCCGACGAAGCTCGCGTGCCGCTGATCAAGCACCTGGATGGCAACTGCCACGTCTATGTGGATCGCACTGCGGACCTGGAGAAGGCCCTGACCATCGCCGTCAATGCCAAGACCTACCGCTATGGCATCTGCGGCACGATGGAAACGCTGCTGGTGGACGCGCCGGTGGCAAGCGGCTTCCTGCCCAAGCTGGCTGAAGCGCTGGCGCCGCACGAGGTCGAGTTGCGCGGCTGTACGCAAACCCAGGCTATCTTGCCGTCAGTCACGGCCGCGACCGAATCGGATTGGGAAACCGAATACCTGGCACCGATCCTGGCCACCAAGGTCGTCCAGGACCTGGACGAAGCCATTGCCCACATCGAACAGTATGGTTCGGGCCACACCGATTCCGTCGTGACCGAGAACCTCGGCGTGGCGCAGCGCTTCCAGCGCGAGGTGGACTCCAGCTCGGTCTATGTCAATCTGCCCACCTGCTTTGCCGATGGCTTTGAATACGGCCTTGGCGCTGAAATCGGCATCTCGACCAACAAGCTGCACGCCCGCGGACCGGTCGGCCTGGAAGGGCTGACCACGCTGAAGTGGGTGCTGACCGGCAATGCGCAAACGCGCGGTTAAGCAGAGGGACGCAACATGCTCTGGATCAAAGCCCTGCACATTGTCTTTATTGCATCGTGGTTCGCTACGCTGTTCTACCTGCCGCGCATTTTCGTGAACCTGGCCGAAGCCAGCGAACCGGCGGTCAAGGAGCGGCTCGTCCTGATGGGCCGCCGCCTGTTCCGCTTCAGCCTGATTCTGTCCATCCCGGCCATTATTCTGGGCCTCTGGCTGTATGTGGGCTATGGCATTGGCATGGGTCCCGGCAACGGCTGGATGCATGCCAAGATCTTCGTCGTCATCCTGGCCATCGGCTATAACCACATGTGCGGCGGCATGCTGCGCAAGTTCGCCGGCGGCACGGCGCAGCGCAGCGCCACCTTCTATCGCTGGTTCAATGAAGTGCCTGTGCTGTTCCTGCTGATCATCACCATCCTGGTCGTCGTCAAGCCTTTCTAGCAGGTTTTCCCTTGAGCCAATCTCCTGAACGTAAAAAACTTTCCGTGACCCGTTCCGCCGCCAGCAAGCGGGACGGCGCGGACGCAAGTTCGCCCAAAAGCGGGCCACGCGCCCGGCGCGCCACCGATTTCCAACGGAGCCAGGCCAGACAAGCGCCCGCTGCCGAGACCGAACGCCCGCAGCCTGACCGCAACCAACGCCCCGACCGGCCGCCGCGTCCTGAACGGGCACCGCGCAGCGAACGTCCTCAACGCGCCGAGCCCGCCACCGCGCAGCGGCCCGAGCCGCGCCGCCGCGAACGGGTGGCGGGCCAGCGCTACGCGGACAACGAAGCGATCCGCGCCCAGCACAGCACCGCCAACATCTTCTCGGTTTTTGCACCGTGTCCACAAGGCCTGGAAGCCGTGCTGGTCGACGAGCTGCACGAACTGGGGTTTGACGACGCCCACCCCGGACGCGCCGGTGCCCATTTCAGCACGGACTGGCGCGGCGTCATGCAGGCCAATCTGCATTCCCGCATCGCCACGCGCATCTTGGTACGTGTGGCCCAGGCGCCGGTCCAAACCGAAGACGAACTGTACCA
>JBAYOI010000299.1:0-2800 GCA_041678365.1 Pigmentiphaga sp.
GCGCCGTTATTGACCCGGGAGCAGGGCAAGCCCTTGTACCGGTCGGAAGATGAGATCACGCGTGCCGCGGCCGCGATGGAAGCCTTGTGCGAGCTGGAGCTCAAGCCGGAGGTGTTGAAGCAGGATGCCGTTGAGCGGGTCGAGCTGCACTACCGGCCGCTGGGTGTGATCGGCGCCATTACGCCGTGGAACGTGCCGATCTTCCTGGCCTGCACGAAAATCGCCCAGGCCTTGTTGAGCGGCAATACCGTGGTGCTGAAACCGTCGCCGTATACGCCGATGGCCACGCTTGAGATGGGGCGCCTGGCCATCGGCATCCTGCCGCCGGGCGTGCTCAATGTGCTGGCGGGCGGCAATGACCTGGGCCAGTGGATGACCGAGCATCCGGACATTGCCAAAATTTCGTTCACCGGCTCGGTGCCCACCGGCAAGCGGGTCATGCAAAGCGCGGCGGGCACGCTGAAGCGGCTGACGCTGGAGCTGGGCGGCAATGACGCCGCCATCGTCCTGCCCGATGCGCGGGTCAAGGACATTGCCGAAAAAATCTTCTGGGCGGCTTTTTATAACAGCGGCCAGACGTGCATGGCGATCAAGCGACTGTATGTGCATGACAGTCTCCACGACGCCCTGTGCCAGGAATTGGTTGCGCTGGCCAAGCAGGTCAAGGTCGGCAGCGGCCTGGACCCGGACGTGAAAATAGGGCCGGTCCAGAACCGGATGCAGTTTGATCAGGTGCGTGCCGTGATTGAAGAAACGCTGGCGTTGCCGGGCGTCTCGCTGTTGAGCGGTGGTCTGCCGACAGCGTCCGGCGGCTATTTCGTCGAGCCGACGCTTTTCTCGTCCATCCAGGAAGGATGCCGACTGGTGGATGAAGAGACCTTTGGACCGGTATTGCCCGTGCTGCGTTTCCATGACGTGGAGGATGCGGTGGCGCGGGCCAATGCCTTCCGTGTGGGGCTGGGCGCATCGGTCTGGACCCGGGATCTTGCCTTGGGCGAACGGATTGCCCATCAGTTGGAGGCCGGGACCGTCTGGGTCAATGCGCACGTCAATACCGATATGGCGGTGCCGTTCGGCGGCGCAAAAGAATCCGGACTGGGCAGGGAATTCGGCCTGCTCGGGCTCAAAGGCTATACCGAACCCGCTGTGGTGTGTGTCCGGGAGTAAGGACGTAGGGGTCGCGCTCGTCCGCATTGAACGGGCGATTGTTTGATTGGGGGAGACTCATCATGAAAAAACGAACATTGCGCAGTGCATTGGTCCTGTTGTCCGCCGCCTTCGCGGTGGCGGGAGGAACGGGCGTGTTGGCGGCCGACGCCTTCCCATCGAAGCAGATCAAGCTGGTGGTCGGGTTTGCGCCGGGCGGCAGCCATGACATTGTGGCGCGCCTGCTGGCGCAACACCTGGCGCCGCGCCTGGGGCAGACGGTGATTGTTGACAACCGCGTCGGCGCGGCGGGCACAATCGGCGCCAACTACGTCATCCGTTCTCCGGCGGACGGACATACCCTGCTGGTCGGTTCGGTCAGCAATATGGTGATTACGCCGGTGTCCATGGAACAGACGCCGTTTGATCCCCGGAAGGATTTCGAGCCGGTCGTGGCGCCCACCACCACGCCTTTGCTGCTGGTCACGAAAGCCGACTCGGATCTCAATTCGGTCCAGGACGTCCTGAAACAGTCGAAGGCCAAACCGGGCAGCCTGACCTTTGCTTCAGCGGGCATGGGCGCGTCCAATCACCTGGCCGGTGAGCTGTTGGGAAAAATGGCGGGCGTTCAGCTGACGCACGTGCCCTATAAAGGCGATGCGCCGGGCGTGATGTCGGTGATGAGCGGTGAGACGAACATCATGTTCTCCACCTTGCCGCCCGCTTTGCCGCACATTCAGTCCGGCCGCTTGAAAGTCCTGGCGGTGGCGGGCGCCGAGCGTCTGGCGGGCTTTCCTGATGCCCCCACCGTGGCGGAATCCGGCGTGCCGGGCTTTGAAGTGAATATCTGGAACGGCGTGGTTGCGCCCGCCGGGACGCCAGCGGAGGTGGTCAACAAGCTGAATCAGGAGATTCGCGCCATCGTCAATCTGCCCGAGGTGGCCGAGCGCTTGCAGAATATGGGTTTCGAGCGTATTTCCAACAGCCCAGCGGCGTTCAAGGCGATGATCCAGTCCGATTCGGACAAATGGCGAAGCCTGGCGGAAAGCCTGGGCATGGTCGGCAAGTAATCGGAAAGCGGCGGCAAGTGTTGCCGCCAAGCCAGCACGCCGCGTGCGTGCTGGCAGCACGGCCGCGCTCCGGTTACGATGCGGGTTGCCCGTTATTTTTATAAGCGCCCATTGTGTTCTACGGCATCACTGACCTCACCGCCTTCATCATCGGCACCCTCATCATTGTCGTGCTGCCGGGGCCCAACTCCTTTTACGTCATGCTGGCGGCTTCCCGTTTTGGCTTCGGAGCGGGTTGCCGAGGCGCGGCAGGCGTTTTCATGGGTGACCTGATCCTGATGGTGTTGGCGGCAGCCGGCCTGGCCTCCGTGTTCCATACGCATCCGCTACTGTTCCTGGCCTTGAAGTACGCCGGCGCGGCGTACCTGGCCTACTTGGGCGTGGGGCTGATCCGTGCGGCGCTCGCGCGTTGGCTGCGCAAAGAGGTGAAGACGGCCGAGCCGCTTCCCGACGCCTTGTCGGCGCCGCCGCTGCCTGTCAGCCAGGTGCGGAGTCGGCCATTCCGGACCGCGCTCGGGATCAGCTTGATGAACCCGAAGGCCATTCTTTTCTATGTGTCCTTTTTCATTCAGTTTGTGTCGCCC
>JBAYOI010000300.1:0-2796 GCA_041678365.1 Pigmentiphaga sp.
CAGGGTATATACCGCAACAAGGATCACGTGGAGATACTGAAGGATGACGAATTGGCGCCTTATCTGGGCAAGCGGGCTCGCAAAGGCAAAGCGCTGAAGATCAAGCCGAAACAAGCCGCGTTCCGTCCGGCGGAATAAGCCATACCTTCCGAGGGCGCGGGCGTTGCCCGTGAATGAATGAGATAGGCCATGATAGTGAGGCTGTTGTTGCTATTGAGCGTGATAGGGGGGCTGGCCGGGTGCAAGCCCACCAATCCCTATTACGATCCAGCCAAGCCCCATCATCATGAAGCGGGGTTCGTCAATCCCCGGTCTTCCAATGAAGCGCCCAGTTGGCGCGATCACCTGGCCTTGTGGAGCCATGTGTTCTCCAACACGGACCCTTCGCCGAAAACCCCCTTGGAAGCGCTGCCCATTGATGCTGAATTGCTGAAAAGCCATTCGGCCGGGGTGCGGGTAACCTGGATCGGCCATGCCACGTTACTGATTCAGGCGGGCGGCTTCAATCTTTTGACGGATCCCCATTTTTCCGACCGCGCCTGGCCGCGATGGCTGGGCGGACCGCTGCGCTGGCATCGGCCCGGCATCGCGGTGGAGGACCTGCCGCCGATTCATGCGGTCGTCATTTCGCATAATCATTATGAAAATCTGGATCTTGCCACGATCCGGCAACTGACGCGCCAGCAGGCCGGTCCGCCGGTGTTTCTGCTGCCGCTGGGCGTTGATGTCTGGTTCCGGCTCAACGTGCCGGAAGCCACGGAGCTGCGTGTACTGGATTGGGAGGGCGAAGCGGCGCTGGCGGGCGTCGAGTTCAGGCTGGTGCCGGTCAAGCACAGCAGCGGCCGCGGCTTGTTCGACCATAACCAGACCCTGTGGGGCGGCTGGGTGGTTGACTTCAAACAGCCCGATTTCCGTTTGTTTTTTGCCGGTGACATGGCCTACAGCGCCGACGTCCTGCAGTTTGGCGAGCGCTACGGCCCCTTTGATCTGGCGGCCCTACCGATTGGCGGTTACCAGCCGCGCTGGCGGATGCGCGCCGAGCGCATGAATCCGACCGAAGCGGTGCAGATCTTCCGCCGTCTGGATGCCGCCTATGGGCTGGGCATCGCCTGGGGCACTTTCCCGGTGACGGATCATCGTCTTGACGAACCGCTGATCGCGTTGGAACGCGCTAAACAGTATGCGTCGGTGCCTGACGATATTTTCTTTACCCTGCGCCAAGGTGAAACACGCCTCTGGAAGAATAAAGCCTGGCACCCGTTTCCGTAGGAACCCGCTCCCACAAAGAACATGGTAAAAAAGGAAAGCGCGCGGCGCGGTCTGGGCTTGATCCGGTCCCGCCGAACGCCGAAGTGATCGAATCTGGCTTCTTGAAACGTTTGGGGAGTTGTTCGTGGCACATCTGGTTTTGGCGCTCGACGTGACGGGCATTCCAGTGCAGTGGGTGGACCTTGAAAAGGCCATTACCCTGCACGTGACAGACCGTATTGCGTGGGAGCTGGGGGACACCACCGTGGTGTTCCGCGGCGGAACCAACCGGCACACCGGCCTGGTTTCCACCGTCAGCACGCGCAGCATCATCGCGGTGCGCGGGCACGCCTTGCGCACCACGCGAGCGGCGCCGCTGCGCGTCAGCCGGGAACGCCTGTTCGCGCGGGACCATAATCTTTGCGGTTATTGCGGGCACCTGTTCCGGCAAGCCGATCTGACCATCGAGCACATCGTGCCGGAAGCCCAGGGCGGCCTGACCACCTGGGAGAATGTCGTGTCGGCCTGCCGTTCGTGCAACCAGCGCAAAGCCAACCGGACGCCGGAACAGGCGGGCATGCCGCTGCTGTTTCTGCCTTATCGCCCGAACCGCTGGGAAGGCATGATCCTCAGAAACCGGCGGATTCTGGCGGACCAGATGGAGTTTCTGCTGGCGGGCGTGCCGCAGCACAGCCGCCTGATCCAGAGCCTGGCGCCCGCCTGAGCACCGCGGTTTCTTGAAAAAATGGCCATAGCCCCCACATGGGGGCTATTCCTTTTCTTTTGTCTCACTATCGTTCCGTCGGATAACGCAACATGACTGATACTGCCAACAACGTCGAAACCCTGGGCTTTCAAACCGAAGTCAAACAGCTTTTGCATCTGATGATCCATTCCTTGTACTCAAACAAGGAGATCTTTCTGCGCGAACTGGTGTCGAACGCGTCGGACGCCTGCGACAAACTGCGATTCGAAGCCATCGACCATCCCGAATGGCTGGAGGGCGGCGCGCCAATCGGTATCCGCGTGATGGTGGACAAGGCCGCGCGCACGGTGACGGTTTCAGACAATGGAATCGGCATGTCGCGCGATGAAGCCATTGCCAACCTCGGCACCATTGCCCGCTCCGGCACCAAGGAGTTTTTCCAGAGCCTGACCGGCGACAAACAGAAAGATGCGCAATTGATCGGCCAATTCGGCGTCGGCTTTTATTCCGCCTTCATCGTGGCGGATCAGGTCAGCGTGCTGAGCCGCCGCGCGGACGCCGCTGAAAACGAGGGCGTACTGTGGACGTCGGCCGGCGACGGCGCGTTCACGGTGGCTTCGGCCAGCAAGGCTGAGCGCGGCACCGACATCACGCTGCATCTGCGCGACGGTGAGGACGACTTCCTGAACAGCTGGAAGCTCCGCGAAATCCTGCGCCGCTATTCGGACCACATCGCCTTGCCGATCCAGATGCTCAAGGAAGAGTGGGATGCGGAAAAAGGGGAAATGCGGGTCACGGAGGAGCTGGAAACCGTCAACCAGGCCAGCGCCTTGTGGTCACGC
>JBAYOI010000301.1:0-2786 GCA_041678365.1 Pigmentiphaga sp.
TATATTGCCCGTCCCGGGCAGATCAATGCCTGGGACAATGACGACTTCGTGCGGGCCGTCAAGGCCACGGGGAGAAAGCAGCTCATCGTGGCCGGGGTGGTGACCGAGGTGTGTGTTGCTTTTCCGGTGCTGTCCGCGCTGGAGGAAGGCTTTGAGGTTTTTGTCATTGCCGATGCGTCAGGCACCTTCAACAGCATGACCCAGCAAGCGGCCTGGAGCCGCATGGAGCAGGCGGGCGCTCAGCTCATGACTTGGTTCGGCGCGGCTTGCGAGCTGCACCGTGATTGGCGCAATGACGTTGAGGGCTTGGGTACCTTGTTTTCGAATCATATTCCTGACTATCGCAATCTGATGAACAGTTTTGCGCTGCTGACGGCGAATAAGTAGGCCGCCAAGCTTGGCGTTCGCTTATTGGAGGCGTAGCTTGTATCGTGAAGGCTGTATGCAAGCGCCCCAACAGCTGGAAATGGGGTTGGGTCCCACAGAGAAGGAGATTCGTCGTGTCCGCGCAGATTACCCCGCTCATCAACGTCACTCCCTTGAAGCAGGCACTGGAAACCTTTGCTGTTGAGCGAGACTGGCTTCCCTATCACTCACCCAAAAATCTGGTGATGGCGCTCACCGGAGAGGTGGGGGAGCTGTCTGAGATCTTTCAGTGGATGACTGAGGCACAATCGATCACCGCAGCAACGAGCCCGGAGACCTCGGAAGCCGTCCATGATGAGCTGGCCGATGTTTTGCTCTATCTTGTCCGCTTGGCCTCCGTCCTGGGCGTGGACCTGGACAAAGCCGTGCAGGACAAGCTGTTGAAAAATGCGGAAAAGTACCCCGTCAATGGAGGGTGAGTGCCACGTTTGCGCTTGGGGGTGAATAGCGAGAAGCGCTATGCGCGCGCATCCAGATAATTGCGCTGATACACCTCAGGGCCGATCGCCTCGATCTGCTGTTCGATCATGACCTTGAACGGGGCCAGCAGGGGTTGAAAGTCCTGCTCTGGCTCCAGTACTGACAAACCGCGAACAATCGCTTCAAGCGTGGAAACGGCGGCGGGTTCCCGCGCCTGGCGCACCCGATATTCTGACGGCGCACCCGCTGGCAGGCTCAGGCGGGGAAGGGTGCCCAACAGTGGGTTTGCCTGGATGATTTTGCGCACCTTCCGCCATGTGCCGTCCGGCACGATCAAGAGCGGCGTTTCCCCCGCCTTCCCCGAGGCGGCTGACAAAAGCTGGCTTTCATTGCTGGCGGGGAACAACAAAACGGCTGTGCCGACGGCAGTCAGTTGGTTCCCCAGTTCAGGAAAATGCTCGCCCACCCACAGTTCAGCCTGCTGTAGCCCCAAGACGGCGAGCCTTGCGGTATTCAACGGGTGTTTGCTTTCGTCAGGATGTTGCAGGATCAGAACGCGTGTGCGGTTGGCCACCGTCGGAACATGGGCGCACAAGCAATGCGACGCTGGGCGTTGGCAGCGTGCGCAGCGCGGACGGGGCGGTTTGGTCGGGTTCTGCATGAACGCAATAATAGCGTTTGTGGAGGAGAGGGGGCGGTTGGACAAGCGGAACGCTTACCGTACCGCCCTGATTCATCCCCTCGCTGATCCTGCGTATTAATCCGCCGTAATATTGGCGGCCTTGACCACAGGCGCATAGGCCTCAAGATCCTGTTTTACCCGATTGGCCAGGACCTCCGGCTTGCCACCCACCAGCGTTTGGCCATTGCCAAGCAGCCGCTCCTTGACGTCCGGCAGTTGGATGATCTGGTCAATTTCCGCATTGAGCTTTTCAACGATGGGCCGTGGCGTGCCTGCGGGCGCAAAGAAACCCGTCCAGACGGGGACGGCAACGTTGGGATAGCCTTGGTCGCGTATGGGTTTGACGCCCGGCGCGGCATCCAGCTCCTCTTCCTCAAAGCTGCCCAGGATGTGAAGGACACCGGATTTTGCATAGGGCTCCACATTGCCGTAAGGCGCGATCAACACCTTGACGTGTCCGCCCACGGCATCGGTGACGGCGGGCGCAACGCCTTTGTAGGGGACAAAGGTCATGTTGATGTCAGCGGCACGACGGAACATTTCACCGGCAATCTGTTGCGGTGATCCGTTCGCGGAGCCCGCATAGGTGACGCCGGGGTTTTTCTTGGCATAGTTGACCAACTCATCCAAGGTTTTGACGCCCAGGCTGTGATGCGCGGCCATGACCATGACCGCTTTTGAGGGCAGGCTGACCGGGGTGAAGTCTTTTTGCACGTCAAAGGGAACGACGTTTTTCGGCAGAACCAGTTGGGAAATGGGAAAGGTGTTGGGGGTGGACATCAAGGTGTAGCCGTCGGCGGCCGCGCGTGCGACTTGCGCGGCGCCAATGGTCCCGCTGGCGCCGGGTTTGTTTTCGATGATGACGGATTGGCCAAGGCGTTGGGACAGCTTTTCACCAATGAGCCGTGCGAGCAGGTCCGGACTGCCTCCGGTGGTCCAGGGCACGATGATGGTGATGGGTTTGGTCGGATAAGCGGCGTCTGTTGCGTTGGCGCTTGAGACCATGAGGCCGGTGGCACAAGACAGGAGTAGGGGGGCGAGCAGTTTCATAGCGTCTCTCCACAGAGCATATTGGCGGCAGGGGCCTGAACAGCGTTGCGGCCAATGGGGTTAAAGGCGGACTGCTTGTGCGGATAATCCTCCGTCCACCGCCAAGACAGCGCCAGTGATGAAGGAGGCTTCGTCGGATGCCAACCATAAGACGGGGGCGGCAATTTCAGCGGGTTCCGCCCATCTTGCTATTGGCGCAGGGAGAAAA
>JBAYOI010000302.1:0-2769 GCA_041678365.1 Pigmentiphaga sp.
CATTGAGCGCCTGCGTGAAGTCATTGAGCAGGTCTTCCGGGTCTTCAATGCCGATCGACACCCGGATCAGGGATTCGGCAATGCCCATCTCCTGGCGCCGTTCAAGGCCCATTTCCCAGTAAATGGTTTGCGCCACCGGGATGGCCAGGGTCCGGTTATCCCCCAGGTGGGTGGCGGACACAACAACCTTCAGCAGATTCTGGAACGCGACCGGATCCAGGCCGTCGGCCAGTTCAATGCTGAGCAAGGCGCCGCCATGGCGGAACAGGCGCTTGGCGCGTTCATGCTGCGGATGATGGGCCAGGCTGGGATGGAAAACCTGTTTGACTTTGGGGTGGGCTGACAGGGTTTTGGCCAGCAGGGCGGCGGTTGAACATGCGCGATCCATGCGCAGGCTCAGCGTTTCCGCGCCGACGGCGATGCGGTGGGCGGATTCCGGTGCAATGGTGGCGCCCATGTCGCGCAGCGATTTTTTCTTGATCTGGACCAGGCCCTGTTGTTGTGGTTTGCTGCCGCGATAAGCGGGGTTGATGTTCGGGTAGGCGCTCCAGTCGAACAATCCGGTATCGGTGACGGAGCCGCCCAAGGCGTTGCCATGGCCGCAGATGTATTTGGTCAGCGAGTTGACGCTCAGGCTGGCGCCAACGGATTTGGGCTGGAACAGATAGGGCGAGGTCATGGTGTTGTCAACCAGATAGACCAAGCCGTGTTCCCGGCAGATGGCGCCGATGTCATCGAGCGCCGCGACCTGCGTGGCCGGGTTGGCGATGGTTTCCGTAAAAACCATGCGGGTGTTGGGCTTGACCAGGGCGCGGACGTGCTCCGCATCGGTGACGTCGGCGAAATCAATCTGGATGCCGAGGTTTTCCAGAGTTTCAAGCAGGCTGTTCGTATTGCCGAACAAAAAGGCGCTGGAGATCAAGTGGTCTCCCGCCTTCAGCAGGGTGGTGAATACCGCGGTCAGCGCGGCCATGCCGCTTGAAAACGTGATGGTGCCCAGCCCATCTTCCATTTTGGTGAGCTTGGCTTCCAGGGCGGTGGCGGTTGGGCTGCCTTGGCGGCTGTAAGCGTAGCTGGGGTTACGGCCTTGAAAAACGTCCACCAGGTCCTGGGCGTTGTCAAAGCCATAGGCCACGGCCAAGTGGGAAGGCTTGTGCAGCGCGCCGTGCTCAATGGGGGACTGGCGGTCGCTGTGCAAAATGGTGGTGGTGAATCCTTGGGACATGATGGTGATGAAACCGGAAAATAGGCAATGCTTACATTCTAATCCTTTGACCGACAGATCCCGCTTATTCGGCGTAGAAAGCGGAACGCGCCGATCCACCTGGTGGACCGGCGCGTTCCGCTTTTACCTGAAGGATGATCGGCTTAGAAGTCCACCATCAGGCCCAGCGTGAAGCGGCGGCCATCGAGCACGACACCGTAGTTGTCGTTGGTGATTTTCTTGTTCGCCAGGTTATACACACCCGCTCTGACGCGTGCGTTCTTGTTCAGGCGATAGACCACGCCCGCGTCGAACAGCGCATAGCTCGGCGTGCCATCGCTCATGCTGGTGCGGCTCAGGAAGTCAGACGTTTTGCTGCGGAAGTTGGCTTGCAGCCACGTGTTCAGCTTTGGCGTGGCTTGCCAGTCCAGCAAGGCGTTGAACATGTGCTTGGGTTGCTTGTTCAGCGGCTGGCCGATGAATTCACCGGATTTCTGTTCCGAGCGGACGAAGGTGTAGTTGGTCGTCAAGCGCAGCGAGGGAAGGATGCGGTAATCCAGCGTGGCTTCGACCCCTTGCATTTCGGCCTTGGCCACGTTCTTGTAAGTGCCGACGAAGACGTAGTCAAATGGGCCGAAGGCGCACGTCCACGTGGAGGGATCCTGGCGGTCGGCATTGGGATTTTCGCAAAGGCGATCCTCCGCGATTTTGTCCTTGAAGTTAGTGTGGAAAACCATCAAGCTGCCGAGCAGATTCCGGTCCGCGCTTTCATAGGCGGTGCCGAACTCGAAGCTGGTGCTGGTTTCAGGTTTCAGGTCGGGGTTGCCGATATTGATGGCGCGCGAGTGCGGGGTGACGCCGGTGGGCCAGGGCAGATTTTGCCAGCCGCCGCCGCCGGTGGTTGAGCCGATGCCCGCCGTGGCTTGTGCCAGCGAGGGCTGCTTATAACCGGTTGAGACGCCGCCCTTGAAGGTCCATTGCGGGTTGTGGTGGTAGACACCGTAGACGCGCGGCGACAGGTGGCTGCCGAAGTACTCGTCCTTGTTGTAGCGCAGGCCGGTCGTGACGGAGAACTTCTCGGCCACTTTCCAGTCCGCTTCCGCAAACAGCGCGGCAATCCACCGATCCGCGCTGGCCACTGCGCCCGGAATACCCGCCGTCAACAAGCCGTTGGTTTCGTTGGTGACTTCTTCCTGTTTGTACTGGCCGCCGAAGGTCAGGATGTGCCTGCCGAGCAGGTAGGTGGCCTGGCTGTTCAGGATGGTGGTCTTTTCCTTCTTGGTCAGTTCCTGGACTTTGTCGGACACGTCGTGCTGCAAGTAGGTGTTGACCATCAGGCCGCCATAGCGACCGTCGTGGGTCAGCGAATAGACGTCTTTGTCATAGCGGTAGAAGGACGCGTCGGCGTCCGCCGCAATACTCTTGCCGGGGGTGTGGATGGTTTCCTGCCTGGCGGTTTGGTAGCCGAGCGTCAGGGTGTTGTCTTTGTTCGGGGTCAGGACGAACTCCAGACCGCCTTGCCTGCGCTTGGTTTCGGGACGGCTTTCGGCGTTGTCGCCGCCGCC
>JBAYOI010000303.1:0-2765 GCA_041678365.1 Pigmentiphaga sp.
GATTTCAATGGAACGGGTGACAAGCTGGCCGTTTTCCAGACCGATCTTGACCCGGGCGCTGCCGCCGCTCGGGCAGCAGTTCGGGTCTTTGCTGGTGTAGAGCGGGATGATCGCGGTCTGCTGCGTATAGTCTGGCCAGATGCCCCGTTGGATGCTCAACCCTTTGGGCAGATGTTTGTGAAGGCTGGCCTCCCAGGCCTCACGGTCCACCGGTGTCCACCCAGCCGGACCGTAAGCCAGCAGCGTGCTGTCGTTGAAGTTGCCGGTGCCATCCTGCAGCACCGGGATGTGCAGCAGCGGGGTGCCTTCGATGACGACGAGCTGGACAGGCAGGAATTGCAAGCCGGCGGCGCCCGCATGCTCATACAACCGGAAGGCCTCGCCGTCTTCGGATTGGCTCTCAAAGACGCTGCGGCCCTGGCTGACGCAGCGGTCTCCCCGCCGGTAACGCTTATCAAGGCAAGTCCAGAGCGCGGTCAGGGTGAGATGGTTGAGTTTGAATGTCTGGGTGCCCAGGCGGGCACACGTGGTGGGCGATTGCAGGGATGCATAGGCCGCTTGCTCATAGCAGGTTCGTTCCAGCGCTGTTTTGAGGTTGCTGTAGGTCAGATTCGAGTTTTGCAGTTCGTCCAGGCGCAGACGATAGACCCGTTCCAGGCAGGCGGTATCTGTGCCGCAGTTGGCGCGGGTGCGCCGCATCCAATTGCTGTGGGCAACTTGGATGAAGTGTGGCTCCGGGGAGCGCAAGCGAGCCTGGTGATAGGCGCGCCCAAGTTGCTCATCCAGCATGAGCAGTGTGTCGTGTTGGCAAATCGTGGAGTCGGGTTCGGGGTGGGGACGGCTACAGTCCAAACCGGCGGCGATTGCGGGCCGGGCAAGAACGAGCAAAAGAAAAAACAAGCACCAATTCAGCACTCGTGAATCCTGATGGTTGAGAACGGAGATGGAAAATAAACAAAGACCGTTTGTTTACACCTTTATGAATTCTGTCACGCGGCCAAGCGAGACGTAGACTCCTCATTCATAAGTATGCGTACTATTTTAATTACTTTAATATTGTAGTAGAGCTCAAGGTTTAAAAGGGCCTCGGATACGATTAAAGTGGACTGAGATCGTGGTTCCAGCCACGAACGGTTTCTTCAATCATTTTCGCCACGACTTTGCCTGCCTGGGTGAGGTTGCCTTGTTTGGGCAAGGCCAGGGTCACGTAGCGCTTCAGGTCGGGATTGATGATCCGGATGGCGCGCAAACGCCCGCTGCGGATTTCATCGTCAATGGCGAACGGGCCCAGTACCGCATGCACCCGTCGGCTGGTGGCCACGGCCTCTTTTTGCAAACGCAGCGAATCCGCCTCGATCACCGGTTGCAAGGTGAAGCCCTGGCTGCGCGCCGTTTCATCAAGAATGGCGCGCCAATGCGCGGGGCGCCTGGGCAAGACCAGCGGCAGGCCTTTGAGCTGTCTGAAGTCCATGGTCTCTTCCTGGGTTGGCGGACAGTCGGGGCTGGATACCAGGTAGGTGTTGGCGGTGGCAAGCCAGGTTTCATCGGAACCGGTGGGGGCCTGATAGCGAAACAGAATCGCCATGTCCACACTGCCGATATCGAGCAGGGCGTCGAGTTCATCGCCCTGGCCTTCACGGACGTTCAACTTGATGGCGGGATAGCGGCTGTCCAGCTGCTGGAAAAGATGCGTCAACAAAGGATGGGCGGCGGACGGCAGCGCGCCGATCCGGACCTCGCCCATGGGCACCGCCGAGGTTTGCCGGATGGTGTCGAAGAGTTCGTCGCTGCCGCGCAGCCAGCCCCTTACCTGTTTCTCCACGTACTCCCCAAAATCCGTCAAGACGACGCCGCGCCCGGTCCGACGAAACAGCGGCGCGCCGCAAGCCTGTTCCAGCGCGATGACCTGGCGGCTGATGTGCGACTGTACGGTCCGGCGCTGGGCGGCCACGCGTGAAAAGCTGCCCGCGTCGACCACTTCCAGAAATAAGCGAATGTCATTGGGATGGATCATGGCTTGATATGCCTTTTAAAGCATGGCTGAAATCTCAGATTTGATTCTATTCATATAGCACGGGTTTTTCTAGACTGGCTTCCAGCGAATCCTGCCTGCGCAAGCGTCCTGATCAAGCGTGGCGACGGGCGGATTTATTGATGGCAGTGCATAGGGAAGAGGAATGTCATGTCTAGTACCCCTGATTTGGGATCACTGAGGATTGCCGTGGATATTGGCGGCACGTTTACCGATATGGCGTGTTTCGATGAGGCCAGCGGCAATATTTCATTCGGCAAGGCCTTGTCGACGCATGGCGAGTTGGTGGGCGGTATTCAGAACACCTTGGATATTGCGGGGGTTGATCTGACCCGCGGTTATTTGTTTCTTCACGGCTCAACGATTGCGATCAATACCCTGCTGGAGCGCAACGGCGCAAAAACCGCCTTGCTGATTACCGAAGGGTTTCGGGACATCTATGAGATTGGCCGTGTCAACCGTCCGGATGCCTACAACCTGTTTTTTTCCAAACATACGCCGCTGGTGCCGCGCTCGTTGCGGTTTGAGGTGGCCGAACGCCTGCGGGCCGACGGCAGCCAGCACAAACCACTGGATGAAGAGGCGGTGCGGGCATTGGCGCGCAGCCTGGACACGGAAGGGGTGGAGGCGGTGGCCATTTTGCTGCTGCATTCCTACCGCAATCCGGATCATGAAAAACGCGTCAAGGCCATTATTGAAGAGGAGATCCCGAACGCCTTCGTGACGGCGTCGC
>JBAYOI010000304.1:0-2757 GCA_041678365.1 Pigmentiphaga sp.
CGGCTGGTTTTTTTACGGGGAGCGGACTTCTTTTTACGCATACTACTCAGAGAAATGGATCAGTGCCGATTGTAGTTGTAGGAGCGAGCGAATGCTCGCGAATGTCCGCAATAACCGGTTCGCGAGCATTCGCTCGCCTACGCCCCGATCACAAGCCCCGTTCAGGCCAGCGGCAAGGCGCCGCCGTTTTCATGCCAGCGCTGCAACACCTTGTCCAGGCGCTCTCCCGTGCGCGACAAATGATGGCTCAACAAAGCACAGGCGCCCTCCACGTCGCGCTGCATGGCCAACTTGTAAATCGTGGCATGTTCTTGCGGCACGTTTGAATCCGGCTCATAGGTTTTCAGGAACAAGCGCCGGTACCGATCGCTCAAGTCATGCAGCGTATGACAAAAACGCATCAGGTTCGGCATATTGCAGGCCGAGAACAAGGCCATATGGAAAGCGCGGTGGGCGTTTTCCCAATCCTGCAGCGTCGCGCTGGAGAAGCGCGCCTCATTGAGCCGATCCAGGCGCGCATAGGCCGCTGACAAGCGGTCTTCCCAGGCTGCGTCGCCATTGGCGATGGACACGCGCAAGGCCAGCACCTCCAGATTCAGGCGCAACAACGTAACTTCCTGGAAATCTGCGGCGGACACCTCGGTCACCCGGTAGCCGCGATTCTGATGCAAGGTAAGAAACCCTTCCGCGCTCAAGCGCGTCAGCGCTTCCCGCAGCGGACTCATGCTGACGTCAAACCGCTGCCGCAAGCCATCCAGCTTCAGATGCTCTCCCGGCTTGTACTCGCCATTGACAATGGCGTTGCGCAGTTTTTCTTCAAGGGAGGAAGCTAAAGTCACACTCATGTTCAAGAGGCTTTTCACAGCCCAAAAGCGGGATTCAACGGAGTGCCCATCCTAGCACATCCCCTATATTTTCGAAAAATTGTTATTCATGTAATATTCGACAAAGTTAATTATTTTCGAAAATCTCATGACCCCAGACACTTCCTTGCAAGACCTGCTCAGCGCCTACAAAAAACAGGAACGAGACGCCACCGCCCAGTCCTACCAGGACATGGCGGGCTTTCTGCCGCCCCGGGTCGAGGCCCGGTTGGCCGTGACCGGCTCGCTGGATCCGCAAATGGTGCAGTTCCAGGAACAAGTCCGCGCCCATGCGCTGGAGACGGATTGCTTTGATGACAAAATGGTCCAGCTCATCATCTTCGGCATGCTGGTGTGTGAATTGTCCGACGCCGCCATCATCCACGGCGTGGCCGCCCGCAAGGCAGGCGCCAGCTGGAAAGAAATGCAGGCCATCATCAACCTGGCCTACGTGTTTCGCGGCGTCTCCGCGGCCAACCGCGGCGCGGAAATGCTGCTCAAGATTGCCGACAAAGAAAAGCAGATCCAATCGGCCAACCCAGCGTAACGGGCTTGCTCATGAAACCTTGTCCTGGCCCGATTCGGGCAACCAAGAAACCGGCCTTCACCGTCCCGCCCAACAGCTGCGACACCCACGCGCACGTTTTCGGACCGCAGGCGGTGTTCCCTTTCTCGGCCCAGCGCAGCTATACGCCTGAAGACTGCACGCTTGAGGACTACAAGCAGATGCTGGCCACGCTCGGCTTTGACCGCGGCGTGATTGTGCATGGCGGTGCCCACGGCACCGACAACCGCGTCACGCTGAATGCGCTTGAACAACTGGGCCCGCAATTCCGCGCCATCCTGGTCCAGCCGCCCGGCTTGAGCCTGGCTGAGCGCAAGGCGCAGCATGCGCTGGGCGTGCGCGGCTACCGCATGTCCACCGTGGTGTCCGGTGGCGTGGGCTTTGACCAGCTCCAGCCCTTGGCCGAAGAAGCGGCCGAGCTTGACTGGCACGTCCTGCTGCACTTTCACCATGCCCATGAGCTGCTGGACGTGGAGTCCACCTTGAAGGACTTGCCCTGCCCCTTCGTGCTGGATCACCTGGCCCGAATTGAAGGCAGGCAAGGCATCACCGATCCCGCTTTCTCAGCGGTGCTGCGCTTGCTGGACACCGGCAAAGCCTGGGTCAAGCTGGCCAGCCTGTACCGGCTTTCATCCGAGCCTTATCCGCACAAGGACATGCTTCCGATGATCCATCAAGTCATTGAAAGCCATCCGGATCGCGTGCTGTGGGGAAGCAACTGGCCGCACCCGATCCACGAAGGCCCCATGCCCAACGACGGGGACCTGGTTGACCTCATTCCCTTGTGGGCACCCAACCCCGCCCATCAGCAGCAACTGCTGGTCAGCAACCCCGCCACGCTTTACGGCTACGCCTGAACCTATTCTTTTATTGGAGACACTGATGAACAAGACCCTTGCCCTTTCCCTGCTGCTTGGACTGCCGACCCTGTTGACGCCGATGATGGCTACCCACGCCGCCTACCCGGACCGCCCCATTACCGTGGTGGTCCCGTTCCCGCCGGGCGGCACCACGGACATCCTGGCGCGCCAGTTCGCCGTCAAACTCGGCGAAGCCTTCAAGCAAACCGTGGTGGTGGAGAACCGTCCCGGCGCGGGCGGCAACATTGGCGCCCAAGGCGTGGCACGCGCCAACCCCGACGGCCACACCCTGCTCTTTTCCACCGCGGGCCCGCTGAGCATCAACCACCACCTGTACGCCAACCCGGGCTACGACCCCGTCACCAGCTTCAAGCCGGTGGCGCTGTTTGCCTCCGTGCCCATCATGCTGGTCAGCACGCCCAAAGCGCCGTTCAAAACCGTGGCGGAACTGATTGAGTACGCCAAGCAG
>JBAYOI010000305.1:0-2735 GCA_041678365.1 Pigmentiphaga sp.
CACCGACACCGGCGCACTCCCCTCCCACGATGAAATACGCCGTGCGCGCCAGGCTTTGCAAGGCTGAAAGCCCCGCCCGCCACACCAGGGCAAGTCCGTAGCCGCGGACTGGCCCCCGCAAGAGCGCGGGTTATTCCCAAGGATCAAAATCTCTAGTTTGGTGTCACATCAGGCGCGCGGCCGCGCACACTGCACAGCATCAGAGAGAGGTCCCCATGTCACTCGCCATCTTGAACAGTTGCGCCCTGAATGGGATCAACGTTCCCACCGTCAGTGTGGAAGTCCACGTCGGCACGGGCTTGCCCGCTTTCACGATTGTTGGACTGGCCGACACGGAAGTCCGGGAAAGCCGAGAACGCGTGCGCGCCGCGCTGTTCAATCAAGGGTATGACTTCCCGCCCGGCCGCTTGACCGTCAATCTTGCGCCGGCGGATCTGCCCAAGGAGTCGGGCCGTTATGACCTTCCCATCGCCTTGGGCATTCTGCTGGCAACCGGACAACTGCAACTGGGCGGCCAGTTCGGCAATACCCCCGCCGCACAGGCCCAGACGCTGTCCCGCGCCGTGCTGGCAGGCGAGCTGTCCTTAAGCGGCGCTCTGATTCCCATCCAGTCCGCGCTCACGCTTGCGCTCGGACTGACCGCACGCCAGCCCCCGGTTGAACTCTACCTGCCCGAACCCAGCGCCCGCCTGGCGGCACAGATCCATGGCCTGCCGGTCTGGGGGGCACGAACACTGCGAGAGTTCGCTGACCATTTTTCCGGCGCCCGCCCCTTGGCCCCCCTTGCGCCCGCTGACTTGCCCAGCCCCCGCTTTCCCTTTCCCTGCCTGTCCGATGTCAAAGGTCAGGCCAGCGCATGCCGGGCACTGGAGATTGCGGCAGCAGGGCAGCACCATGTGTTGATGCTCGGTTCGCCGGGCACCGGCAAAAGCATGCTGGCCGCCCGCCTGCCCGGCCTGCTGCCGCCGTTGAGCCGGGACGAAACCCTGGCGGCCAGCGCCCTGCACACGCTCAACCGCCCGCATCAGACACTGCTTCAACATCGGCCGTTCCGCAGCCCGCATCACTCTTCCTCCGTCGTGGCGCTGGTGGGCGGCGGTGCCCGTCCGCGGCCGGGTGAAATCTCGCTGGCCCACCATGGCGTGCTCTTTCTGGATGAGTTGGCCGAATTTTCCCGTCCCAGCCTCGAGGCTTTGCGCGAACCGCTTGAAACCCGAAAAATTTCGCTGGCGCGCGCCGCTTATCGGGTGGACTACCCTGCCCATTTCCAGCTGGTAGCCGCAATGAACCCCTGCCGCTGCGGCTGGTTTGGCCATTCCCGCCGCGCCTGCCGATGCACCCCGGATCAGGTGCGCGCCTATCAGGGCAAAGTTTCCGGCCCCTTGCTGGACCGGCTGGATATTCATATTGAACTACCCCCCTTGCCGGAAGGGTGGCTGGATTTTCCCCCAGCCCCCACCAGCGAGCAGGTCCGCGCACGCGTCCAGGCCGCCCGCCAGCGGCAACTTCAACGCCAGGGTGCCTGCAACGCGCAGTTGGACGCGGACGCGCTGACGGAACGGGCCGCCTTGTCCAGTGAAGCCCAGCAGCTGCTTAATCGCGCCATCACCCGATGGAGCTGGTCGGGCCGAACGGTGCACCGCACCATGCGGCTGGCCAGAACCATTGCCGATCTTGAGGGCGCCGCCAAGGTGGCCGCACCCCACATGGCTGAAGCGCTGTCCTATCGCAGTCCTTTTGCCTCGCAGGCTCCCCCTGTCTGAACGCCCCAGACAGGGCGCGCCTGCGTTCGTTCCCCCTTCTTAACCGTCTTTACCGTCAAGCGGAACGCAGGACGGCCCAGGGTTTTCGCGCTATCCTGCTGACTTTACTGATCAAGTGCAGCAGATTCGATGGGCGTCATTACGTTTTACTTCTCGATGTTGGCGCTTATTGCTCCACTGGGGGCCGTAGCGGGCGTCGGCGCCTATTGGGCGCGCAGCCGCGCGGAATTCCCAGCCCAGTTCATCGCCGTTCTGGCTACCACCGTCACCACCCCCTGCCTGGTCTTTCATAACCTGGTCACCACCTCACTCAGCAACCAGACCATTTTTTCCGTCGCCGGGGCCACGCTGGCCGCGCTGGTGCTGTGTCAACTGCTGAACAGCATCGGGCTCAAACTGTTCAAACTGCCGGTTCGCAAACTGCTGCTGTCCGCCACCTTTCCGAACGCGGGCAACCTGGGCCTGCCGGTGGCCTGGCTGGCCTTCGGTGAAGAAGGGCTGTCTACCGCGATCGCCTTCCTGGCCACTTGCTCTTTTTATCAGCACACGGTGGGCGTCCGCACCCTGCCGAACACCGGCGGCTTGCCGCCGGCCTGGAAAAGCCCGGTCTTTCTGGTCACGCTGGCGGCGCTGGCCTGTCGGCTGGCCGACTTCATGCCGCCCGCCTTCATCCTGGAATCCACCAAGATGCTCGGCAGCATCACCGTGCCGATCATGCTGCTCGGCCTGGGCCATGCGCTCGCACTGATGCCGCCGTCCGGCCTGAAACTCGGCAGCATTGTCGGCTGCATGCGTTTGATCGTGGGCATGGCCAGCGGTTATTTGGCCGGGCGCCTGCTCGGCCTACCCGAGCAGGTCGTCAATGCCATCACCTTGCAAATGACCATGCCCTGCGCGGCCATCAGCTATATGTATACGCGCCGCTACACCGATATGGGCGACACCGCAGCGGGCGCGGTGCTGGTTTCAACC
>JBAYOI010000306.1:0-2731 GCA_041678365.1 Pigmentiphaga sp.
ACATCCCGATGGTCTGGTGCTTGACCTCTCCGGTGTCAACAACATCGACACGGCTGGCGTGCAATTGCTGCTGATGATCAAGCGGGAGGCTGAATCGCGCGCTTGCCCGCTGACGATCAGCGCGCCCAGCGAACCGGTTCGCGCCCTGTTCCAGTTGTTTGGTCTGGACCTGGAAGGGGATGGAGCGGCGCGGAGTCCCGGTGAATAAGGCGCGCGACGCCGTCGTCCAAGAGGCGCGCGAACTGCTGCTGCTCATGGAGCAGACCTTGGCGCGCATAGCGGCTGGCAATAACGCCCACGGCGCCCTCAACGAGATTTTCCGGGTCGTCCATACGATCAAGGGATCCGCCGAACTGTTTGCCTTCGACCGCCTCGCCACCTTCACGCACCGGCTGGAAAACGCGCTGGACCAGGCGCGCAAGCAGCAACTCGTCCTCACGCCATCGTGGCAGGCCTTGCTGGTTGATTGCGGCGACTACATCGCTGATCTGGTGGATGCCATTGCCGCGCACCAGGAAGCCGACGAGCCCGATGCGGACAAACGCAAGCGGCTCGAAGACGCCTTGTCGGCGGTGCTGGCCGAACGCAGCCTCGCACCGCGCAATGGCGCCAAGGCCGACGCGGCCCACCCCCTTGCCAGCGCACCGCTCCAACAGTGGAAAATCGATTTGCGCTTCAGCCATGATCTATTGCGGCGCGGCATGGATCCCGCTGAATTCCTCCGCCTTCTTGCCTCCTTCGGTAAGCTGCGGGAAGTGCGCACGCATAGCAGCGCCTTGCCGCCCGCCGCTGACCTGGACCCGGAATCCTGCTATCTGGGTTTTTCGCTGCGGCTGGCGGCAAATTGCGAGCAGGAAAAGATCGACGAGGTGTTCGAGTTCATCCGCGAGGACAGCCACATCGTGGTGGAGCCGCTCCCCGCCGGGGACATTCCGCTTGCGCCAGACGCCCCGATCCGCCCCGCCGAGCCGGTCGCCCACCGCATCGAAACCGGCACGCCTCCGGCCTCGGCGCAGGCCTACGTCAAAGTGCCTGTCGATCAACTCGATGTCTTGGTCGACCTGGTGGGCGAGTTGGTGATTGCCGGCGCTTCGGCCAGTCAGGTGGCGCAGCAAGAAAAACATCCCGCCTTCCAGGAAGCTGTTCACGCCATGGAGATGCTGGTCGGGCAACTGCGCAACGCCACCCTGACCTTGCGCATGATCCCCATCGACGAAGTCTTCCAGCGTTTCCCGCGCATCGTACGCGGCGTGGCGCGGCAATTGGGCAAAGACGTGCGCCTGACCATGGCTGGCGGCGACACCGAACTGGATAAATCCATGATGGAGAAACTGTCCGAACCACTGATGCATCTCGTCCGCAACGCCATCGACCACGGCCTGGAAACCCCGCACGATCGGCGCGCCGCGGGCAAGCCGCCAACCGGCACGCTGCATCTGGCCGCCTATCATGACGCGGGCAGCATGGTGATTGAAGTCTCGGACGATGGCCGTGGCCTGGATTACGAACGCATCAAAAGCAAAGCCGTGGAGCGCGGCCTCTTGGCCGCCGGCGAAGCCCTGTCGGAAGACGATGTCCGCCGCTTGCTGTTCGAACCGGGCTTTTCCACCCGGGATCAAGCCACCATGCTGTCGGGGCGCGGCGTCGGCATGGACGTGGTGCGCCAGCGCCTCGACTCGCTGCGCGGCGAAACCGAACTCATCAGCAAGGCAAACCAGGGGACAACGGTGCGTTTGCGTCTGCCGCTGACGCTGGCCATCATTGACGGTTTTCTGGTCATGGCGGGCGAGTCGCCCTTCGTGATTCCCCTGGACATGATGGTCGAATGCCTTGACCCGCGCCAGCACGACATCCACGATACCGCCGTTGACCTGCGTGGGGAAGCACTGCCCTGTTTACGGCTTGGCGACGTTTTCGGCTTGCCCCCGGGCAAGCGCAGGCGTGAAAGCCTGGTGGTCGTGCAATACGGACGCAAGCAGCGTGCCGGTCTGATCGTCGACAGGCTGATGGGCGAGCTCCAGACGGTCATCAAGCCGTTGGGCAGTTTGTTGGACAACATTGGCGGCCTGAGCGGCTCCACGCTCCTGGGCGACGGCCGGGTGGCCTTGATCCTGAACATCCCTCAATTGATACAGCGAGCCATCGCGGCGCATGCTGCGCAGGCGGACGCCGCGGATCATGAGTAAAGAGGAATCACTATGCAATGGTTGATCAACAGGCGGCTTGCCAGCAAGCTGCTGTTCACCTTCTTCCTGATGGCGGTGATCGTGGCTGGCGTGGGCACGTTTTCGGCGCAGCAATTCAACCGTCTGGAAAGCAAGGTCAACGCCATTTTCGTTGAAGAACTGGAACCCATGCGCAAGCTGGCCGATATGCGGTTCACGTTCATGCGGCATTTCCAGCGCCTGCATTTGCTGGTCCTGACCGAAAGCGCGAGCCTGCGCGCCAACCTGCCCCCCCTCAATGCCAAAGATGACGCCAGCAACGAGGAGCTGCTCCAGCGCCTGCACGGGGTGATGCAGGGAGAAACGGAGCAGGCGCTGCTCAAGCGGTACACGCACGCAATGAACTTATACCGGGAAGCCGCCGATGAAGTCACGGCCGCCGCCCTGGATGGCCAGCGGGAACTGGCGGAGCAGCTCATGGTGTCCGACGTCCGTCCGCTGGCCCTGGTGGCGCAGGGCGTCCTGCACGAACTGCTGGAACACCACCACCGCGATGCCAGCCTGCT
>JBAYOI010000307.1:0-2712 GCA_041678365.1 Pigmentiphaga sp.
AGAAATTGAAAAACGAAGCGAAGGTGGTGTGAAATGTCGACTCTAGTCATTGCTGAACACGATAACGGAACGTTGCGGTCGTCAACACACCATACCGTTGCCGCGGCACGGCAGTTGGGCGCTGAGGTCCATCTGCTGGTGGCGGGTTTCAATGCGGCGGCGGTTGCCGCGGCCGCGGCCGCGCTCGATGGCGTCTCGAAGGTCCTGCATGCCGACGCCGCTGCTTTTGAACATGGGCTGGCCGAGAACCTGACCGAGCAGGTCCTGGCGGTGGCCGGACCGTATCAACATCTGCTGTTCCCGGCCACGGCCTTTGGCAAGAACCTCGCGCCCCGTGTGGCGGCGCGCCTGGATGTGGCACAAGTCTCCGACGTGATCACCATCAATGGGCCGGATACTTTCCAGCACCCGATCTATGCGGGCAATGCCATTGAAACCGTGCAGGCGCTGGATGCGGTCAAGGTGCTGACCATTCGCACCACTGCGTTCGACGCCGTTGGGCAGGGCGGCGGCGCCAGCGTTGAACAACTTGAAGCCGCGGTGGCCAATGATAAGGTGGCCTTCATCGCCCGCAACAGCCCGACCTCCACGCGCCCCGAACTGGCTGGCGCGCGCGTCGTGGTATCGGGCGGCCGGGCCTTGGGCAGTGTGGAAAACTTCGTCATGCTTGAGGCGCTGGCTGACAAACTGGGCGCTGCGCTGGGCGCCTCGCGCGCCGCGGTGGATGCCGGTTATGCGCCGAACGACTGGCAGGTCGGACAAACCGGCAAGATTGTTGCGCCGGATCTGTACATTGCCGTTGGCATCTCCGGTGCAATCCAGCACTTGGCGGGCATGAAGGATGCAAAAGTGATCGTGGCCATCAACAAGGATCCGGAAGCGCCCATCTTCGGCGTGGCCGATTACGGACTGGTTGGTGATCTTTTCACGCTGGTACCTGAGTTGACCAACGCCCTGTAAAGCGGCGCGTCTCGTGGTCGGAGCAGGGCGCCGACCAGGAAACACAGGGCTTGTGAATTGCACCCCAAAAGTTGGACATCCCTCCAACCTTTGGGGTGTTTTTCATGAACGCTGTACACACGGCCGCTGTTCACTCCGACCGCAATTCGCGGGCGGGACGGACCGGAATCGGGCTGGCGATCGGCTCGACGCGGCGCGGAATGATCGGCACGTTCCAATAGGCGCGGCGCCGCAATGCACTGAGGAATTTGAGTCCCTGGGGCCAGCATTCCAGTTTGGACTCGGCATTGATGTGGCCGAGTTCGCCCGCATCTTCAAAGCGGCTGCCCCAGGCCTGCGCAAAAAATTGGGCGCGCTCCAGCGTGCAGCTGGGATCATTGCGGCTGGCGATGACGACGCTGGGAAAGTGCAGGGTCTGAAGCGGGATCGGCGCAAAGCTGGCAAACACCTCCGGCGCGCCCGGACGTTCGATGTCAGCGGGCGCCACCAGCATCGCGGCCACGACTTTATGCCGAAGCGCGGCCGAAAGATGGGCAACGGTGATGCAGCCCAGGCTATGGGCGATCAGCAGCACCGGCTGCGTGCTGGCTTCGATGGCCTTGCTGACGGCCTGCACCCAGGGATCGCGCTCGGGCTCGGTCCAGCTTTGTTGCTGGACGCGCTGCGCGCGCGGCAGGTGCTGCTGCCAGTGGGTTTGCCAGTGATCGGGGCCGGAATCTTTCCAGCCCGGAATGAGTAGGGGTTGGAGTCTCATGCGGCTATCTTGCTTGCAAGCCGGGCTGAATTGAACAAAGGATTTGTCCTTTGCTCATAACCACGGGCTATACATGGCGCCTATCATTTTATTGCAAGCTATAAAGCGCCGCCCGCACGGCACGATCTCATCGTTGATTTCATTATTTCTTAAAGTAATAAAGATATTGGCATTCAGTATTTTTAATTTATAAAGAAGCTCGGCATGATAGCTGTTCTTGGATATTTACCGTGTAGGAGTCGAGCATGAGTACATTGCGTTTGGGCGATACCGCCCCGGATTTCGAACAGGAATCATCGGAAGGCGTGATTCGCTTTCATGAGTGGCTGGGTTCCAGCTGGGGCGTGCTGTTTTCGCATCCTGCGGATTTCACGCCGGTCTGCACCACCGAGCTGGGCTATACCGCCAAGCTGGCCGATGACTTCGCCAAGCGCAATGTCAAGGTGCTGGCGCTGTCGGTGGATGATGCGGCGTCGCACAAGCAGTGGATCGGCGACATCAACGACACGCAGAATACGCGCGTGCAGTTCCCGATCCTGGCCGATGCCGACCGTAAAGTGGCAACGCTCTATGACATGATCCACCCGAATGCCAGCGCCACCACGACGGTCCGTTCGGTGTTCATCATTGATCCGGACAAGAAAGTCCGCCTGACCCTGACCTATCCGGCCAGTACCGGCCGCAACTTTGATGAGATCCTGCGCGTGATCGATTCGCTGCAGCTCACTGACAACTTCAGCGTGGCCACGCCGGTAAACTGGAAGGACGGCGATGACTGCATCATTTTGCCGAGCTTGAAAGATCCTCAGGTGCTGGCCGAGAAGTTCCCGAAAGGCTACACCGAGCTGCGCCCCTATCTGCGCGTCACGCCCCAGCCGAACAAGAACTGAGCATCGTCCCGCTGGATCACGGAGCCTCGTTGATTGGGGCTCTTTCTTTTTCGCTTTTCTTGCCTTTCGTTTAAAGGTTGTTTTATGAGCATCGAAGTTCAGCACTTG
>JBAYOI010000308.1:0-2684 GCA_041678365.1 Pigmentiphaga sp.
AGCGCGGTACGTTTGACTTCAAGGTCCGCCACGGCCTGGATTTCCTGGGCCAGCACCAGATCGTAACGGGCCTGCGCTTCGTGCGTATCGGTGATGGTGGCGGTGCCGATTTCGAAGTTTCGCTTGGCGGATTCCAACTGTTCGGTGATGGCGGTTTTCTGGGCCCGGATCACCGTCAGCGCGTCTTCGGCGCTCAAGACCTCGAAGTAAGCGCTGGACACGCGCAAAATCAACTGTTGCCGATGCTGTTCGAGCTGAACCTCATTCAAGGCGCTGTAGAGCTTCGATTGTTCATAGGTCTTCCACGCACCCCAGCGAAACAGCGGCTGCCTCAGTTGCAGCGCATAGGTTTCGTTGTCAACATTGACACCGGGCAGACGATCCGTCTTGAGCCGTGCAATCTCCGCGTTGGCGCCGACCTGGGGCAAGAGGCTGGAGCGCGCTAGGACCGGCGTCTGCAAGCCCGCGGTATACGCGGCGCGTGCCGCGGCGTACTGAGCGTCATGGGCCAACGCGGCCTCATAAGCTTGCCGTAAATCCAGCGCGGACGCTGTGCTGGAGATCAAAGAGAACAGAACGGCTGCGGCGGTTTTCGCCATGAGTGAAGGTGCACCCATGTGGCCTCGTGGGGAAAAGGGTCAGAACTTGAAGCGCGGTGCGCTGACGCCCCGCAGCGGTTTGGCAACCGTCTCAAACAGCGTTTCCGTCTCGAAGCTGGCCGCCGCGCTGCGCGTGATGCGCAGTGCGGTCATGACGGGGAGACTGCCGACGATCATGACCAGACGACCACCGACCCGGAGCTGGTATTTCAGGCTGTCAGGCACTTCAAGCACCGACCCGGTCAGCAAGATGGCGTCGAATTCAGTGGAGCTCCAGCCTTTGCTGCCATCACCCACTTCCACCTTGACGTTGCCGATGCCCGTCTTGCTGAGGTTCTGCTCGCCGAAGGCGGCCAGACGCGGATCAATTTCAACCGAGGTGACGGATTGGGCCAGCGCTGCCAATAGCGCTGCCTGGTAGCCGGAACCGGTGCCGATCTCCAGCACGCTGTCCGACGGTTTCAGGCGCAGCTCTTGCAGCAGGCGGGCTTCAAGCTTTGGCGCCAGCATGGTCTCGCCGGTGTCCTGGCCGTCAAGGCGCAGCGGGATTTCCGTATCGGAGAAGGCCAGTGAACGGTATTCGGCAGGAACGAAGTTCTCGCGGTGAATCTTGAACAGCAAGTCCAGTACGGTGGTGTCCAGGACGTCCCAGGGACGGATTTGTTGCTCCACCATGTTAAAGCGGGCTTTTTCAACGTCGGGCAAAAAAGAAGCGGTCATGGCAAAAACTTCATCAAAACAAAGAGTGCCGAACAACGGCGATGCCGTGATTTTACCTGTCATCGGCGCAGCTTGGGGGATATCTTGTTTTACCCGCGCCCGGACGGTCCGTTTGCCGCATTCAGCCTGTTGCCAGCAGGGCGGGCAATGGTTGGAGCGCCGATCCTAACGCGCTAAGATGGCGGTCTTGTTACGAGGAAGCCATGAAGCCCGATCCCTCCATTCCAAAAGTTGTTTCGATTGCTGGTGTTGATCCTTCCGGCGGCGCCGGCGTCTTGGCCGACATCAAGGCTTTCAGCGCCTTGGGCGCTTATGGCTGCGGCGTGATCGCGGCCCTGACCGCGCAGAACACCCTGGGCGTCACCGGCGTCCATGCGGTGCCCGCCAGTTTCGTCGCCCAGCAGATTGATACGCTGTTCACGGACGTTCCCGCCGCCGCTGTCAAGATCGGCATGCTCGGGCAACGGGAGGTGACGGAGCGGGTGGCAGAGCGCCTCGCGCATTGGCGGCCCCCGCATATCGTGCTGGATCCGGTCATGATCGCAAAAAGCGGTGATTCGCTGCTTGAGAAAGAGGCGGTCCACGCACTGAAGGAGACTCTGCTGCCGCAAGTCAATATGTTGACACCAAACCTGCCGGAAGCAGGTGTCCTGCTTGAAGAGCGCCCGGTTGAAACCCTGAAGGAAATGTACCGGGTGGCGGAAAAGCTGCGTGATCGGATGAACCGCGGCGCCGAATGCTGGGTGTTTCTGAAAGGGGGGCATCTGCCCGCTGATGACGCGATTGACTTGTTGTTCAACGGCGACCGGATGATAGAGCTGCCCGCCCCGCGCATTGCCACCAAGAATACGCATGGCACCGGCTGCACCTTGTCCGCGGCGCTGGCCGCGCTGTTGCCGCAATATGAAGTGACCGAGGCCGCGCGGCGGGCCAAGTCTTATTTGTGGGAAGCCATCAGACAGGCAGACCGGCTCCAGGTGGGCAGTGGTCACGGCCCGGTGCATCATTTCCACGCGTGGTGGAAATAAAGAGCTCACCCCTACCCGCTGACGCGGGCCCCTCAAGGGGCGGCACTGGCGGGCTGGCAAAGCCAGACCCGCGGTGCCCTGGATGGGCCGAGCTTCTTAAGTTGCAGAGTCCGCTATCCTTCCAGCATACAAGGCGGAGCTTCTTCTGTGGGAGCGAGCTCTGCTCGCGAATGGGGGCTGGATCGCGGGCGCGTAGGGGTGAGCCTATATGGGCGCTCTGCCTAGCTGCCAATCATGCCCGAAGTGGGTGAGCTGGGCGCGGCGCTGTAGAGCTTGCGCGGCATCCTGCCCGCCAGGAACGCTTCCCGGCCCGCTTCCACGCCTTTTTTCATCGCCC
>JBAYOI010000309.1:0-2653 GCA_041678365.1 Pigmentiphaga sp.
CAAAACTTTCGGCGCTTGATCGAACAGCAGCAATTGGTGGAAGAAACCGGCGCTTTATCAACAGATGGGCCGGGACGGCCCGCCAAGCTATTCCGTTTTCGTCCGGATGTACTGATGGAGCGGGCCATGGCGGGCAGTAAGCTGCCGATGGCGCGTTCGCGCTAGCTGTTCCTATCTTTTGCAGGACTGCAACGCCGTTCGGAGCGCGTTGGAAAAAGTTTGACATCGATTATGCTCAGTATTAGCATAAGTTTATTGCAGCTGCGCTGCCACTTTTTTTAATCATTTAATGCTCAATATGAGTATAAGGTGTGACAGATGAATCAAGCCGCTCATCCGGGTGGGGTGGACTCGACGTTTTGCCCCGCATTGCCGCGTGTGATGATTGAACCGCTGGTACGGGCCACCCTGCTGGAAGATTTGGGCCGAGCCGGCGATTTGACCTCTGACGCCATCGTGCCCGCCCACTTGCAGGGCCGTACGGCCTTGGTGGCGCGCAAGCCCGGCATCGTCGCGGGCGTTGATATTGCGCGCCTGGCCTTTGAACTGGTTGACCCACGCATTCGCTTCGACGCCAAGCTGCAAGATGGCAACGCGCTGCAACCGGGCGCCGTCATTGCCGTGGTGGAAGGTCCGGCGCGCGGCATGCTGGCGGCGGAGCGCACCGCGCTGAACTTCATGTGCCACCTGAGCGGTATTGCCAGTGCAACCTATGACGTCGTGCAGGCCGTGGCCGGGACCAAGGCGCAGATCGTGTGTACCCGGAAAACCATTCCCGGCATGCGGACTGTTCAAAAATATGCGGTCAAGGTGGGCGGCGGCCATAACCATCGGTTTGGCCTGGATGACGCGGTGCTGATCAAAGACAACCACGTTGCCATGGCAGGCGGGGTGCAGCAAGCTTATGAGCGTGCTCGCGCGCACGTTGGCCATATGGTCAAGATCGAGCTTGAAGTGGATACGCTGGAACAGCTCGACGTTGCGCTGGAGCTGGGCGTTGATGCCATCCTGTTGGACAACATGGACATCCCGACCATGACCGAAGCGGTCAAGCGGGTGAATGGGCGCGCCATTACGGAAGCCTCCGGCGGTATTACCCCGGAAACGGCGCCGGGCATTGCGCTGACAGGCGTTGACCTGATTTCAATCGGCTGGTTGACGCATAGTGTGAAGCAGCTGGATATTGGTCTGGATCATCAAGCATGAAAAGCAAAAAGTCCTTGTCCCTGATTGCGCTGGCGTTAGCGGGCGGTGTTTTCGCCCTGGCCAAGGCGAACCTGACGCCCGAGCAGCAAGCAGAACAGCTCACGGCCCGCTATCCAACGCGTCCGGTGACCCTGGTGGTGACGTTTCCGCCCGGCGGCGGCACGGACTGGCTGGCGCGCCGGTTGAGTCTGGATTTGTCGCAGGATCTGGGGCAGCCCGTTGTCGTGGAGAATCGTGCGGGCGCCAGTGGCAATATTGGCGCCCAATCCGTCGCAAAAAGTGCCGCGGACGGGCACACGCTACTGGTGGTGAACAGCTCCTATGCGGTGAATCCCGGCGTGTTCAAGGAACTGGGCTTCGATCCCCTGCAGGACTTGAAAGGGGTGGTCAATCTCGGCTATGTGCCATCCGTCCTGGTGGTGCCGGAAAATTCTCCCTATGCCAACCTGGGTGAATTGCTGGCCGCGGCCAAGCAGGGCGTGTCTATCAATATTGCTTCCTGCGGCAATGGCACGCCGCAACACTTGGCCGCTGAGCAAGTCAAGCAGCGCGCGCAAGTGAATATGCAGCACATTCCCTATAAGGGCTGCGGTCCCGCTTTGGCGGCGGTGGTGGGCAAACAAGTGCATGGCGCGGTGGTTACCGCCTCCAGCGCAACACCTTTCATCAAGCAGGCGGCGTTGCGAGGCTTGGGCGTGACATCACCGGCGCGCTCCAGCTCTTTGCCGGACGTGCCCACTATTGCCGAGCAAGGCTACCCTGGCTTTGAGTTGAACCAATGGCATGGTTTGTTGGCGCCGTCGGCCACGCCGCAACGTTTGGTGGAGGCTTTGAATGCGCGTATCAATAAACTGGCCGCGGAACCTGCTTTCCGTGAGGACTTATTGAAAGCGGGCTTTGACCCGAAGACAGACAGCGCGGACGCTTTTCATCAAGAAGTGATGCGTGACATTGAGCGGTTTGGAACTATCACGCGGGAGCTGGGTCTAAAAATAGACTAGGCGCTGAAGATTTTTTCACGCCGGTTTGCACTTTAGTACAAACCCGTGCATAATCTCGTTTCTCGACGCAGCGCGCAGCAGTCAGCGCCGCTTGAAACGGTAAGTTTTCACCGGAAAAGTTGGCAGCGGCGGCCCTGAATAAAGGCAGCGGTGTTGAGGCTCAGTATAAGGAGTTTGTGTTACGCCAAGGCGACAACAACCCTTCCACTGAGTCAAGCAAGGGAAAGAAATTCATGCTATGATTCTTCTCCTTTGCCAAGCGGTTCAGTTCCTGAGGTGGTTTGCTCGGGGGGTGAGCGGAAGGGATTGAGAGCTTCGGTTCTTGAGACTTTCGAGCTGAAAGAAACGCAGCTAGCTTGAAGATGGGGTTGACAAGCAGATTTGGATGCCTCATAATCTCGTTTCTCTGCTGCACACAACGCAGCGCTGCCAGGCCTCCGGGTCAG
>JBAYOI010000310.1:0-2628 GCA_041678365.1 Pigmentiphaga sp.
AATACTGACCTGGTGGCGATCGATCATTTCCCAGAAACGGCCAACGTGCGGATACGTGGGCACGCCTTCAAAAATGACCTGGGTCGCGCCCGCGGCCAAGGGACCGTAACAGATATAGGTGTGGCCGGTGATCCAGCCCACGTCCGCCGTGCACCAGAAAACATCCGTTGGCTGCAGGTCAAAGGACCACAACATGGTCTGTTTTGCCCACAACAGATAACCGGCCGAGGAATGCTGCACGCCCTTCGGGCGGCCTGTGGAGCCTGAGGTGTAGAGCACGAACAGCGGATGCTCCGCGGGGACGGGCACCGGCTCGCAGGTGTCGGGCTGATTGGCGGTCAGTTCATGCCACCACCGATCCCGGCCCTCCTCCCAGGCAATCTCCGAACCGGAACGGGCGTACACCACCACGCTGTTGACGATCTCCGCGCCCGGCATCTGCAAGGCCTGATCCACCGTGGCCTTCAACGGGATAACCTTGCCGCCGCGATGCTGTTCATCCGCCGTGATGACGATGCGCGCACCGACGTCAACAATGCGCTCATGCAGGCTTTTGGCTGAAAAGCCGCCGAACACGACAGAGTGCGTCAGCCCCAGCCGGGCGCAGGCCTGCATCGCCACCACCGCCTCGATGGACATGGGCAAATAGATCACGACCCGGTCACCGAGCTTGCAGCCGAGTGACTTCAGGCCATTGGCGAACTGGCAGACCCGTTCAGTCAGGGTCTGGTAACTGACCCGCGTTACCTCGCCTTCGTCATTTTCGAAGATCAATGCGGTTTTCTGCGCATTGCCGTTTTGAAGATGCACGTCCAGGCAGTTTTCCGAGACGTTCAGCGTTCCCTCGGGAAACCATTGGTAAAACGGCGCGTTGCTGTCATCAAGAACCGTCTGGAACGGTTTTTTCCAGGTCAGCAGCGTATTGGCCTGTTTGCGCCAGAAGCCGTCCGCATCCCGCTCCGCCTCGGCCACCAGGGCCTGGTAGGCCTCCATGGACGGAATGGCCGCCTTGGCCCCCGCTTGGGCGCGGGGGTGAAAAACCCGTTCTTCATTCAAGACGGATTCAATATTGCCTGCTGTCATCCTGCCTGTATCCTCTATTTGCTCTGTCTTTGTCTTGTTTGCCCATGGCTCGGAGGGCCAATCTCTTTCACCCATCATAAAGGCGGCGAATACGCTTTGCACGGTCTCTTTGCGCATATCAAGCATACGCAAAGTGTTCAACGTACAATCTAAGGTTCAGCAAACCCTGAATACATAGGCTTTTTTGAACCATGGCAGTCCGCAGCGGTACGTCCTGTTTGTCTTATCCAGTGTCACGTCTGACGCGCTGCCTGGCTTTCTTTTCTCCCCAGGAGCGTTCATGACGACCGTCATCAAGGAAGAGGATCTGATCCAGTCAATCGCTGACGCGGTTCAGTTCATCAGCTACTACCACCCCGCGGATTACATTCAGCATCTGGCCCGCGCCTATGAGCGCGAGCAAAACCCGGCAGCCAAAGATGCGATCGCCCAGATCCTGACCAACTCCCGCATGTGCGCGGAAGGCAAGCGTCCGATCTGTCAGGACACCGGTATTGTCAACGTCTTCATGACGATCGGCATGGACGTGCGCTTTGATACCCAGCGCAGCCTGCAGGAAGTGTGCGACGAAGGCGTGCGCCGCGGCTATCTAAACCCCGACAACAAGCTGCGCGCCTCCGTGCTGGCCGACCCGATCTTCGAGCGCAAAAACACGCGCGACAACACGCCCTGTGTGCTCAACGTCGAGCTGGTGCCCGGGCACCTGGTCGACGTTCAAGTAGCGGCCAAGGGCGGCGGCTCGGAAAACAAGTCGAAAGTCGCCATGCTGAACCCGAGCGACTCCATCGTCGACTGGGTGCTGAAAACCGTGCCGACCATGGGCGCGGGCTGGTGTCCGCCCGGCATGCTCGGCATCGGCGTCGGCGGCACCGCCGAGAAAGCCGCGCTGATGGCCAAGCAAGCCCTGATGGAAGACATTGATATGTACGAACTGCTTGAGCGCGGCCCGAGCAACAAGCTCGAAGAACTGCGCATCGAGCTGTACGAGAAGGTCAACGCCCTGGGCATCGGCGCCCAGGGCCTGGGCGGCCTGACCACGGTGCTGGACGTCAAGATCAATACCTTCCCGACGCACGCGGCCTCCAAGCCGATTGCCATGATCCCGAACTGTGCGGCAACCCGCCACGCGCATTTCGTGCTGGACGGTTCCGGTGTGGCCGAGCTGACCCCGCCGTCCTTGTCCGACTGGCCCGACGTGCAATGGGCACCGGACTACAACAAGTCCAAGAAAATCGACCTGAACACCTTGACCAAGGAAGAAGTGGCTTCCTGGCAGCCGGGCCAGACCTTGCTACTGTCGGGCAAGATGCTGACGGGCCGGGATGCGGCGCACAAGCGCATCCAGGACATGCTGTCGCGCGGCGAGAAACTGCCGGTCGACTTCACCAACCGCGTGATCTACTACGTGGGCCCGGTCGATCCGGTCCGCGACGAAGCCGTCGGCCCGGCCGGTCCGACCACGGCCACCCGCATGGACAAATTCACCGACACCATGCTGGCCGAAACCGGCCTGATCGCCATGATCGGCAAGGCCGAGCGTGGTCC
>JBAYOI010000311.1:0-2615 GCA_041678365.1 Pigmentiphaga sp.
CTCGGGGGTCAAGGCAAAGGTGGCGCGCTTGTCAGTGATGACGAAGTGCTTGTGCAGCGCGGGCAGTTGCGGATCCAGGCTGTGTTTCAGTTGCTGCCAGCAAGCGTGAGCCAGCGCCTCGGCGTCGAATCCATGCATGGTGTGCGCCTGGCTGATGACAACCGCCAACTCCGCCTGTTCCAGCGTCTGGCCGACAATCTGCCCACGATCGAATACCCATTGCCCCCAGGCGGGATCGCTTGACCCGGCTTGCCCAGGAGCAAGCTCGGCGCGCGCGTCACAACTGCCTGCCGGGTGCTGCGGGTCGGCCAGCAAGCCCACCATCGGATGGCGCAGCCGGTAGGGAGCGGCCAACTTCAGATAGCAGGTGGTGATGGAGTGAAAAGGCATCTCCGGCCAGCGGGCTCCAGCGTTCGCCAGCAGGCCGAGTTGCGCCAGAAAACGGGCGCTGATGACAGGCGGCGCGGCTAGGACCAGCGCATCGTAAGGCTCCCCATCAACCAGAAAGCCCTGCGGCAGGGGGGTCACCTGCCTGACGGTGTGGCGCAGTCGGCGCTCCACTTGTGGTGCGAGCAGGGCATCGGCCAGTTCGCTCAGGCTTTTTTTTGGAAACCATAAATCACTGTAATGCGCAGGTCCTTCAAACACGGTCCGCAGTACGTTCAGCAGGCCTTGCGCCTGGGTCTGGGCGGGATCGGTATTGGCAACGGCCAGGCACAGCGGATACCACCAGGTGTCGCGGCTGGGCGCATCTTGCCCGAGCACGTCCAGGCAGTGTTGCCACGACCAGTCGGCCGGACATTGCCAATGCCGCTGTTTGAGCTGGCGCAGGCCGTTGAGTACCCGAAAGCGGGTCGGCCAGCGCCAGCCTTGTGCGCGGACGAGCGCAAGCAGGCCGTGCCAGGGGGCGGGCAAGGGAGGCGTGCGCAACAAGAGATGATCCGGCGCCACCTGCCATGTCAGGGGCGTGCGCAGGAAATGATCGTCCAGCGCCAACTGTCGTTCTTCCAGCCATTGGGCAATCTGCTGATAGGCGCCCAGCAGCAGGTGCTGGCCATTTTCCAGCGCCAAGGTGAAACCTTCCCGCTCCGTAATGGCGGCGGGCAGGCTGCGGGCGCGGCCCCCCAATTGCGGTCCGGTTTCAAAAACCGTGGCTTGGTGACCGGCGCGGAACAAGGCGTGGGCGCTGGCCAGACCCGCCCAACCGCCGCCAATGACCGCGACCCGCGTCATCATCGCCCGATCAGCTTGAGCGTGCTGCGGCCCTGCGACACATAGGCTTTCCAGGCCAGCCACAGTTTGCGCAGCGGCGTGAGGCTGATGCGTTGATGCAGGACCTGGAAGTCCGACGCGCGCAGCTCCAGCAGCAGGTTGTAATAGATGGCCGCCATCATCAGGCCGGGGCGTTGTGCCCGGCGGTCCTGGTCGGGCAGCAGCGCCAACGCTTCGCGATAGGTGCGCTGGGCAAGCTCGAACTGGGTCTGCATCAAGGACTGAAAGTCTTTGCTGTACTGGCGGTTCAAAATGTCATTGGCTTTGACCTGGTGGGCCTGGAGCGCGTCTATCGGCAGATAGATCCGGCCGTGCCGCGCATCGTCGCCGACGTCGCGCAGGATGTTCGTCAATTGGAAGGCTTCGCCGAGTTTGGCCGCAAACTGAAGGGTGGAGGGATCCTGATAGCCAAAAATGCCCGCTGACAGCTCGCCCACGACGCCCGCCACATGCCAGCAATAGCGGCGCAATGCCGGGTAGTCCAGGTAGCGGTTCTGGTTCAGGTCCATCTCCATGCCATCGACAATCGCCATCAGGCGCGCCGGGGTCATGTCAAACGGCGCCAGATGCGGTTGCAGGGCCTTTGTGACCGGGTGCTCGGGATGCCCGGCGAACAGCTTGTCCAGTTCACTGCGCCACCAAGCCAGCTTGATCCGTGCAACATCCGGTTCGCTGATCCCGTCAACGGTATCGTCCAGCTCGCGGCACAAGGCGTACAGCGCGGTGATGGCGCGGCGCTGGGCGGCGGGCAGAAAAAGAAAACTGTAGTAAAAGCTGGATCCGCTCTGGACCGCTTTTTCCTGGCAATACTGATCAGGGGTCATGAATTGGGTTACGGGGGCACCTGCGGTGCCGTGTTTAAAATTTGCCTTGCTTGACCTTGCCCTGAAGGATAAGCCTGGCGCATCCGAGCGGCATGTCGGCCGCGAGGTGGACAAGGCTTGCGCTTCGGCGCGTGGTCAAGCGCGTTGGGGCAACAGGCTGCGCGTAAAGATGATCGCCCGGTCTTGCCAGCCAAGGCGGGGCCGGGACTGGAACATGTTGTAGCTGGCGGCTTCAAGCAGATCAAGAACGCGCAGGCCGCCCAGCACCACCATTTTCAACTCAAGCGCCATGCGGGCGGGCAAATGCTGGCACAGCGACATGCCCGAGTTTAACAGGCCGCGCGTGCGCTGGACCTGGTAGGACATCAGCGCGCTCCAATTCAGATCCACGTGCTGTTGGGCTATTTGCCAGGTCTGGACGCCGAAGGCCTGCATGTCAGCTTCCGGAAGGTAGACCCGGCCTTTCTGCCAATCCACGGCCACATCCTGCCAGAAATTGGTCAGTTGCAGGCCGGTACA
>JBAYOI010000312.1:0-2612 GCA_041678365.1 Pigmentiphaga sp.
ATGCTGCGCCTGAGCATGCGCCGCGCCAAGCGCCGCGCCGCACAACAGCGCCGCCATACAGCCTTTCATTTTTTTATTGACCACCCTTCTTCTCCTTGGTTATTGCTGCATCAATGCATTTTTATGTTGAACCACAATTCCTACAATACGGGACTATATTCCATTGGACCTTGAAAATTTTCCTAGCAATTACCCTATAACCATATAGACTTGTCAACGCCGTTGTTAAATAATAATCCCATCATTTTGGAATATCACAGGGTTTAGCATGCCTTACATCATTGATGACCCGAGCAATAAGCGCTTCATGTTGAATCGTGAAACGCTGATTTCGCCAGCGGTCCTTGCACAGGAACAGGACAAGATCTTTGCCAAGTGCTGGATCTACGTCGGCCACAGCTCAGAGCTGAAAAACCCCGGTGATTTCATCACCCGCAAAGTGGCCGGCCACCCCATCATCTTCAGCAAAGATGATCAGCAGCAGATTCATTGCCTGCTCAACACCTGTCGGCACCGGGGCGCCGTCGTCGCCACCAAGCCCGCAGGCAACGCCCGGCGCTTCTTCTGCATCTATCACGGCTGGAGCTACAAAATTGACGGCTCCATCAACCGCATCCCCGGCTCGGATGCCTACGACCCGTCCTTCCCCCAGGAAGAACATGGCCTGCGCCGCCCGCCCCGCTTCGAGTCCTACCGGGATTTCTGGTTTCTGTGCTTTGATCCGGACGCCATGCCGCTGGCGGACTACCTGGCGGACGCCAAGTTCTACATCGACCTGATCCTGGACCAGTCCCCGTCCGGCACGATGGAAATCATCCCCGGCACGCAGGAGTACAGCGTCAGCGCCAATTGGAAGCTGATGGTGGAAAACAGTGTCGATGACTACCACCTGCCCACCACCCATTCCACCTGGCTCAACTTCATGAGCAATTCCGGCGTGAACGTGCACAACCCGAACAAGGAAGCGGGCCAGCTGCTGCCCACCAAGGGTTATGCCAAGGCCCTGGGCAACGGCAACTTCACCACGGACAACATCAACTTCCGGGGGCGTCCCGTTGCGCACTGGATTCCCCTCTATGGTGATGAAGCCAAGACAGAAATTGAATCCATGTACGAGGAGCTGGTCGAGCGCCTCGGCCCGGAGCGGGCCGAACGGGTGGCCAACACCAACCGCAACCTGGTGATCTTCCCGAACCTCGTCATCAATGACGGCTCGTCCGTCACGATCCGGACCTTTGCCCCGAACGGTCCGGACAAGATGGATGTCACGGCCTGGGCACTGGGACCGGTGGAAGAAACCACAAGCGCCCGCGCCCGGCGTCTTGACGCCTTCCTGACTTTCTACGGCCCAGGCGGCTTTGCCACACCCGATGACGTGGAAGCCCTGGAGCTGGTACAGCAGGGCATGGCCAACTGGAGGCACGACCCGTGGTCCGAAATGTCGCGCGGCATGAACAAGCCGGAAGACCAGCAGCTCAATAGTGACGAACACCACCTTCGCATTTTCTGGCGCCATTGGAATTCGCTGATGCAGGATGAGAAATGACAGAAAGCACGCACACCCCACCACTGTATGGACGCGCCGAGATTGAAGACTTCCTTTTTCACGAAGCCGCCCTGCTGGATGAATGGAAGCTCAATGAATGGCTGACGCTGTTGGCGCCCGACGCCCGCTATCTGGTCCCGCCCAATGACGTCCCGGACGGCGATCCGGCATCCACGCTGTTTCTGGTGGCGGACGATGCCGAGCGGATCCGCCAGCGCGTGATCCGCATTCTTGACCCGAACTGCCATGCGGAATCGCCTCCCTCGCGGCTGCGGCGGCAATTGAGCAATGTCCGCATCCTCAGCCAGGATGCGCAAACGCTGACGGTCACGTTCAATTTCATCTGCCACCGCTACCGGCGCCATGAACGTATCCGCCAATACGTTGGAAAGATGACCTATCAAATCTCCAAGCAAGGAAGCGAGCTGAAAATCAGGGAGCGCCGCGTGGTTCTGGATTCGCACGAACTGGGCAGCCTGGGTTCCGTCAGCTTTCTCCTTTAATCGCTTTCAACAAGACCAATCATGTCCATTTCCTCTCTGCTCGAAGAACTCGTCCTGGCCAATCACATCCTCGCCTCGGAAGAGGTCGTCGATGGTTTTGGCCACATCAGTGTCCGCCATCCGGAAAACCCCGAACGCTTTTTCCTGTCCCGGGCGCGGCCGCCGGAGTGCATTGAATTGGCCGACATCATGGAATTCGATCTCAGCGGCAACGCACAGGATCCGCAAGGCCGCAAGCCCTATCTCGAACGCTTCATCCATGGCTCCATTTATGCCGGGCGGCCCGATGTTCAGGCCGTGGTCCACAGCCATAGCCGCAACGTCATCCCGTTCGCCATCACCGATGCGCCGCTGCGGCCCGTCGTGCATAGCTGTGCCACGATCGGCTTCACGATCCCCGTCTGGGACGCGCAAGACGCCTTTGGCGATACGGCGCTCCTGGTCAGCAACGAGGAAATGGGCCGGGACCTGGCCGCCGTGCTGGCCGATCATCGCGCCACGCTGATGCGCGGCCACGGTTCAACCGTGGTGGGGGACTCGATCAAGGAAGCGGTCTATACCGC
>JBAYOI010000313.1:0-2608 GCA_041678365.1 Pigmentiphaga sp.
CGGATGCGTGGGCGGTTCAGGCAAGGCGCAAACCGCCGCGATAGCCGTAGCTATCGCGAGGATTTGCAACGCAGCATGAGCCGTCCAGGCGCCGAAGATAAGGAACAGAATTAGCCAAACAGGACACTAGCCTTTCACCTGAACAATCCGCCGGATGCTCCACCAGCCCGCCAGTTGGAGAAAGCCGATCAACACCATGCACAGCTTGCCCGCGGGCGTCAGCCAGACCGATTGCATCCACGACGGGTTCAAGCTTGTCATTGCCAAGGCCACCAACCACGGCAACATCAACAGCACGCGCGCCTGCAAGCGCCCCTGGGCCGTCAACGCTTCCATCCTGGCCTCAAGGAAACGCTGCTGGCGCAAGGTCAAGGCGAGGCGTTCCAGGACCTCGGCCAGGTTGCCGCCGGTTTCCGCCGACACTCGCATGGCCGCGCTCCATAACTGGACCGAGGGCAAGGGCAAGCGTTGTTCCAGCCGCATCAAGGCCTCCTCCAGACCAATGCCGACCCGGTTTTCCTTCATCATCAACCCCAGTTCCTGACGCAAGGCCAATGGAGACAAATCAACGAGCTGCCTCAATGCGCTCATCACGCTGATCCCCGCCCGCAAGGCGCTGGCCAGCGTCAGCAGCGCATCCGGGATCTGCGCATCGATCTGCCGCCAGCGGCGGCGTTGCAGCGTACGGTAGAGCTGGCGCGGCGCCCACAAGGCCAACCCGCCCGCCAGCACCGCTCCCAGCCAATGGCGGCTCACACCCCCACCCGCCACAGCGGCCATGCCCAGCAGGAACAGATTGGCGCGCCACCAGTGCCGCGCATCCAGGAACAGGAATAAGTCATGCAGGCGAATCGTCGTGCTCTCGGTAAACCGGGCCTGATACAGCGCAACGCCTTTTTTCCACTCCAGAAACAGAAAGGCCGCCGCCAGGGCCACGGCAACAAAAACACTCGCGCCCAATGCTAAGCTCGCCATGCGTCCTCCCGCAGCGAGCTTGCCGCAAACCAGGCGGGATCCGCTTGCAACGGCCCGTTCCTGCTGACGCTGGGCATCAGGCCGCAACCCTGGAAACCGGCGGCGGCGCTCCAGGAAAACAAGGGCTGCACCTGAATCCGCCCCGACTCAATACCCGACACTTCCGCCACGGCGGTAATCCGTCGGCTCCCATCCTGGAAGCGGCCAATCTGCACCACCAGATCAATGGTGGAAGCGATCTGTTCCCGGATGGCGGCCAACGGCAAGGACATGCCCGCCATCAGCACCAGGATTTCCAAGCGGGCCAAAGCGTCGCGGGGACTGTTGGCATGCAAGGTGGTCAGCGAACCCTCATGCCCGGTATTCATGGCCTGCAGCATATCCAGCGCCTCCCCGCCCCGGCATTCGCCAATGACGATCCGGTCCGGGCGCATCCTGAGCGCATTGCGCAACAAGTCCCGGATCGTGATGGCGCCGCGCCCTTCCAAGTTGGCTGGACGCGCCTCCAGCGTCACCAGATGGTCATGGTTCAACTTCAGTTCGGCGGCGTCTTCAATCGTGATCACCCGCTCCTGGGCGGGAATGAAATTGGACAAGACGTTCAACAAGGTGGTTTTGCCCGTGCCCGTGCCGCCCGAGACGACGATATTGAGCTTGCGTTCCACGGCATGCGCCAGAAATTGCTGGATGGATTCGTTCCAGCTTCCACTGGCCAGCAAGGCCCCGGCATCCAGCCGGCGGCGCGGAAACTTGCGGATGGTCAGCGTTGGCCCTTTCAAGGCCAGCGGCGGGATGATGGCATGCACGCGCGAGCCGTCAAGCAAGCGCGCATCCACCATCGGCACACTCTCATCGATCCGGCGGCCAAGCGGCGTGACAATGCGCTCGATCACGCTCATGACCGCTTGATCATTGCTGAACATGGCGCCAATACGGGCCAGTTTTCCGCCGCGCTCCACATAAATCTGATCATGCCGGTTGACCATGATTTCCGTGATGGACTCGTCGTTCAACAAGGTTTCGAGCGGCCCCAAACCAATGGCTTCATTCACCACCGCTTCTTTCAGCGCGGACACGTCCAGCCCAGCGGGAAGCTCAGCCGCATAGTCATCCAGCAATTGGTCCAGCAGCTCGGCGGTGGTGGCGCGCAAGGCCTCGTCACTCATGCGGGTCACGTCACGCCGGCGCAACTCCAGACGCGCCAGCAACGCCGCATGCAGGCGTTGCTGCCAAGCACGGCTCTCCGTGTCCGCCGCAGCCGCCCGCAGCTGTTGTTCGGACGCAGGCGCGGTATCGGCATGAACATGCCAGCGTTTGAAACGAAGTTGGAACACGGCAATGTCAACCGTGTCCCCGCTTTTCAATGCACGCGTTCCGGACAACCGTTCGCCATTCAACAAGGTACCCGCCAGACTGCCGCCTTCTTCGATGAACAATTCCGTGCCCACGCCGATCAGCCGCACATGCTGCTTTGCCACGCGCCAGTGCTTCAGGACCAGATCCGACTCAAGCGCCCGGCCGATGCTGGCGGGCAGCGGCAGCTGCCTGCACTCCCAACCGCCTGGTTCACTGAACAGTTCAAGCTCAACGATCTGTGTCATGGCGCACCCTTGGGAAAAAGAGAGCCGTCCAG
>JBAYOI010000314.1:0-2605 GCA_041678365.1 Pigmentiphaga sp.
CGGCTGCCCGCCGGAACTGCCGCGCGTGGTCAGTGTCAGGTTAAGCAGGCGGGCCGCTTTCTCGGCGTCTTCGTAAAAGAGTTCGTAGAAATCGCCCATGCGATACAGCAGCAGCGAAGGCCCGGCCTCGGCTTTGAGGCGGTGGTACTGCTGCATCATCGGCGTGTGGTTGGAGAGATCGGGTGTCGTCATCTATCTGTCTGTTGGGTTGGCGCGGAGCCGGTGTGTGAGAGGACATTGTAATGAGGACGGCCTTGGGACGGAATTTCGTGCGTCATAAACCGCTTTTCAAGCGATACTACAGCCGATGCAAAAGTCTGAACGCCAAGGAGCGCGCCATGTTACGGAATGACAAGCGGTTTCAAGCCCTGTTGCGGTGGCCCGTGGCGGCGCTGGCGGGCGCGCTGCTGGCCGCCTGCGGGGGCAATGACGCCATCAGCCTTGATGACAAGCTGCATCGCCAGTTCGAGCGCTTTGACGCGGTGCGCGCCCTGGTGGTCGAGACTTACAGCGACCCGTCGCGCTCGCCCGTCGAGCTCATGATCACGCGCGACCGTTGGGAGAGCCTGCTGGCGCCCACCGCGGAAGATGCGTTCTCGGCGGACGATCTGGCGGCGCTGCGAAGACGCCAGGCGAGCGAAGTGGCGGCCAGCCGCCAGCGGGCGATCGAGCGGTCGGTCATTGATTTCAGCGAATTCCGGGCGCTGCCCGCAGTGCAGGCGGAGCAGCGTATTCGGGCGTTTTGCAGCGCCGTGCCCAAGGGCGGGATGCTGCACATCCATCCTTGGGGCACCCTTGATCCCGACAGTGTCAAGGCCCTGCTGGAACGCAATGATCCCCTGATTCCGGCGGCGCAACTGGCGTTCGATCTTTCCGACCCGGAAGGCGAGGCTTGGCTCTACCCGGAAGAACTGGACTGGCTGCGCGGCCTGGCCGACGCGGCGCCTTACTCAACGCTGGCGCCCGCCGATCAAGACCGGTTCCGCTCGCTGCTGGTGCTGCCGCCCGGCGTGCATGCGTTTCCACGTTTTGAGGCGATGTTCTCGTTCGTGGGCCTGCTGCTGGGCGTTGATTGGGACAATACGGTAAAAATGTTTGAAGACTTCGCCAGCCGCGCCGTCCAGCAGGGCGTGTTCTACGTGGAGTTCACCGAAAGCATCGCGCCGCATGAGGTCGCCGCCTATGAGGTCCTGGGCCAGCATCTGCTGGACCGCTATGGGCTGACGGTGCGCTTCAACAATGCTTTTTTCCGTACCAGTTCGGCGGCATTCAATGCGAACGGAACGCTTGATATGCTGCGCAACATCCATTCGCCCTGGATTGTCGGTATTGATCTGCTTGCCAACGAGAACGGTACACCGGCGCTTGAAACCGGCCAGGTCATTTACGGCCCGGTGCTGGCCAACGCCGAATTGCAAGGCGGTTCCTGGCGCCGAACCATGCATGCGGGCGAGCTGGGCGACGACCGCAATCCCCGGGACGCCATGCTGCTGGGCGCGGAACGGCTCGGCCACGGGGTGCGTCTGGAGCGCGATCCGGTTGCCCTGCAGTACGCCGCAAGGCACCAGGTTCCGATTGAAATCAACCTGACCAGCAATATCAAGCTTGGCGCGGTTGATGATATTGCCAAGCATCCCTATCTGACGTTCCTCAGGCTGGGCCTGCCGGTCAGTCTGGCGACCGACGACGAAGGGATGTTCGACACCGATGCCGTTGGCGAATGTGTCCTGGCGGTTGGAAAAACCGACCTTACGTATGATGAGTACCGCAGGATGGCCTTCAATTCGATACACACGGCCTTCATTGGCGACACGCTGAAACAGCAGTTCCTGGAGCGCCTGGAGCATGAATTTGCCGTGTTTGAACGCAGCCCGGTAGCTCAAGCGGCGAGTGCGCGCTGATCCGCTTTCAGGCGCGCGCGGCGCTCAGGAGGGAGGTGATTTTCTCCACCGCAAGCGCCGTTCCGTTTTCTTTCGCCATGCGCGCCGCCAGCGCGGCGGCCCGGGATGTTGCCTGGGGGGACCGGGCGAACCGGATGGCTTGCCTGATGGTATCGGCGTTCACTTTCTTGGCGGGGACGGGGGCGCGGCCCCAGCCCCAGGACCTGCTTTCTGGCTTGGTTGATTGACGTCCTGAACGAGCGCCACAACATCCCGTTGACCGGGTGATGGCTGGCTTTGTTCAAGCTGGACGGCAGGGTGGCGGCGGGCAGAAAGGGCGAAGGAAAGGCCCGCGTTGGAGAAATGGGGATCATGCCGACGCCGATCAGCGGGATATCCAGATGTTCGGCAACGGACAGGCCGACGAATGCCGCCAGCCCGGAAACGATGACTCCGTCACAGTCCGCCGCCGCTTCAGCGCCTTGCCGCATCCAGCTTTCGGCCTGGGCATTGGCAATGCCGGACAAGGCGGCGACAGTGGCGTTGACCCCTTTTCCCTCGGCAACCAAGGCTTGCAGATTTTCCCGCATGTTTCCGCTCAAGGCGGCATGCGGCACGCCCAGCGCCCGGGCGCTTCCAAGGGTGTTCTCATCGGCGAGCAAGGACACCTCATGCCCCGCCTCCCTCAACGCATGGCAGAGCGCCGCAAGAGGGCGCGTATCGCC
>JBAYOI010000315.1:0-2584 GCA_041678365.1 Pigmentiphaga sp.
GCGGCCGGAATGCCGGTCTTGGCTTCGGCATGCCGCGCCGCGGGCAGGAACTTGCCCACGAACTCCGCGCGAATAGCTTCGGCCGAGCCGGTTTCAAACGAAGCCACTTGCGACGCAAACTTGCCGTTCTGAATGCGCCGCTGTGTTCCCAGCATGCCCACCACCTCCTGCCCCGCCCGGACCGGCACACCCGGACGCTGGCCGTCATCGTCCGCGCGCGCCAGGGCCAACGTTGACATGGACAAGGGCGAACCGCTGGTGGCCAGCGATTGCGCGGGCACGGTTTTTTTTGTCAGTTGCTGTTCAAGCATGCTGGCAATGCCCAGCCCGCCTTCTCCGGACACCTGGCCGTTGGGCCCGATGCCCGCGATATTCTGTGCCAATTGCTGATCCAGCATATTGCGGAACAAATCATTGGACGAGCCGCTCAAGGCCTTGGCAATCGGCCCTTCCCCGGCCATTGAGGTCTTGCGCATCTGGCCGATCAGCATCTGCGCAAAATACGCCTCCATTTGGCGGGCCGCCTGGCGGGCCGCCGCCGATTGATCCTCGCGCGCGCGCTGCTTCAAGCCTTCCAATGACCGCGCATCCGCGGCCAGGCCAGCCTGGATTGAAGCCGACCCGCGCATCGCATCCATCAGATGATCTCCAACTCGGCCGTCAGCGCGCCCGCCGCTTTCAGCGCCTGCAAAATGGAAATCAGGTCTTGCGGCGTGGCACCCAGCATGTTCAAGGCTTTCACCACGTCCGCCAAATGCGCGCCGCCTTCCAGGTGGACCAGCCCCCCGCCTTCCTGATTGATCTGGATCCCGGCATTCTGCACCGGTACCGTCACGCCGCCGCCGAACGGATTCGGCTGCGACACCTGATTGCTGGCTTGCACCAGCACGCTCAGATTGCCATGGGCCACCGCAACGGGTGACAGGCGCACGGCCTGGTTCATAACCACCGAACCCGAGCGCGCATTGATGATGACCTTGGCGGGCGCCGAACTGCCCTGCACCTCCAGTTCCTGGATCCGCGCAATGAAACTGACCCGTTCATTGGGCATCGGCGGCGCATTCAGCTCGATCACCCGCGCGTCCAGCGCATAGGCCACGCCCGTGCCGAAGTGCTGATTGATGGCCTGCACCACCGACGTGGCGGTATTGAAGTCTGCGCTGGTCAGTTCCAGCCGCAACGCGCCGTTACCCGCAAAGGGAGACGCCACTTCCCGTTCGACCGTGGCCCCGGAGGGAATCCGGCCCGCGTTCAGGTGGTTGACCTGCGCGCTGCTGCCCGCCGACGACGCCCCGACGCCTCCCACTGAAATACTGCCTTGCGAAATGGCGTAGATCTCGCCATCCAGGCCGCGCAGCGGCGTTGCCAGCAAGGTGCCGCCGCGCAGGGACTTGGCATTGCCCATTGAGCTGACGGTCACGTCAAGCTGCTGCCCGGGTTGCGCAAAGGCCGGCAGCATGGCGGAGACCATGACTGCCGCTACGTTTTTCAGCTGCAAACGGGTGCCGGGCGGAACGTTGATGCCGAGATTGGACAACATCGACATCAACGTTTGCGTGGTGAACGGCGTTTGCGTGGTCTGGTCACCGGTCCCATCCAGGCCCACCACCAGTCCATAGCCCACCAACTGGTTTTCCCGCACCCCCTGAATGCTCGTCAAATCTTTGATCCGCGCCGCCTCCGCGGGCGGCAGCAAGGCAAGAGACGGCAGCACCGCACACAGCACCATCAAACGACGAGGAAGCAAACGCAGCAACATCAGCAATGCCATCCTTTAGAAAGGCAGGAACGAGAAGAAGAAACGGGTCAGCCAACCGGTGGTTTGCGCTTCATCGATCGAGCCCTGACCCCGGTACTCGATCCGCGCATCGGCAACCTGGGTTGAACTGACCGTATTGCCGCGAACGATGTGGATCGGATTGACGACGCCGGAAAAGCGGACCGTCTCCGTCTGCTGGTTGGTGCCGATCTGCTTGTCACCCGCCACCAGCATGTTGCCGTTCGGAAGCACTTCCATCACCGTCACGGTGATGGTGCCCGTCAGGACGTTCGATGCGCCGGTCGCGCCGCTCGCATTGAACTGATTGTTGGACTCGGCGCCGACGCCCAGACCGCGAAACAGGCCACTGCCCGGCACGCGGTTCAGCACGGGAAACCCGACGTCCGCCGAGGCGCTGCGCTGCGCCGACGTGTTGTTGCGCTGCGTTGAATTGATCCGCTCTTCAAGGTTCACCAGCAAGGTGTCCCCCACATTGCGCGCGCGCGGATCCTCAAACAGAGGCCGGTAGCCCAGCGTGCCGCCAAAAATGCTACCGGTAGGCGTACGCTCGGCGTTGACGACAGACGGATCAGGCGGCCGCACCGTGGTTGGGCCGGAAATATCCACTTTCGGCGCGGCGCACGCCGCCAATCCGAGCAATGCGAAGGCGGAAAGAAAACGGGCGCAGCGCTTGAGCGCGGGGAATGAAATGACCGCCTCCCATCCAGTAGTGAATAGGAAGAGATGTGTCGTGAGCTCGTGGTGAAGTGAGGGTGGATCCTCACGGGCCGACGGCATCAAAGTGCCCAAGGGTGATATACGCGA
>JBAYOI010000316.1:0-2559 GCA_041678365.1 Pigmentiphaga sp.
AACTGGACCTGACACTGCTCAATCAAGAACGCGCGGTGAACGTAGGCTAGGGTCCAGGGCGATCGCGGCGGTTTGCGCCTTGCCTGAACCGCCCAGGCATCCAACTATCAGTGAGCGAACCAAGCAACCAGAACACCAGGACTTTTTCGTCTCCTGATTATCCCGTAATGGCCATGTTTTCATGGCCATTTTTGTTACGATTGGTTGCATTGTGTTGAACTATGACTGTAACTCTCCGGGCGGGCCGAGCCAGTGGCCCGCCGGATAATAGGTGTTGAGCATGCATGAACTGCCCACGCGCTCAAGCGCAAGTCTCACCGTCCAGCGTGAAGCCAAGCGAAGCAAGAACCGCAGAGCGGCCAAGAAACCCTTGAAGAGCGGTGGTGAGGCGCCCGCCGACTGGCAACGCTTTTTCAAGGAGCTGTACGCTGTCATCAAGACGGACGGCCCCGCTCCCACGCTGTGCCGCCTGCCTGTACGGGCCTGCCAGGTTGCGCCCGGGCAGGCGGCCTGCTGCGGCCTCTCTCCGCGTGAAATCCAATGTTTGAGCCTGGCGGCGCAAGGCAAGACCAGCGCTGAAACCGCGCATCTGCTGAAGGTCAAGGTCAGGACCATCAACTTCCATTTCAGCAACGCCTTTGCCAAGCTTCAGGTCAAGAACAAGCAGGCCGCCGTCGCCCTGGCGATCCAGTTGCGGTATATCTAGGGGACACGCTGAACAAGCTCCCGCGCCGCGGTCGGCTTGTTCAGCGTGTCCCTGGGCGGGCCAATGCTACAATCAGGGTGTCTTTGGCGCCGATTTGCCTAGTCGCTTGCGGGCGCCGTGAAAAAATTCTGCTAAAGAGCTGCCCGTGTCAGAAAAAGATTCCCACCTCGAAGAGGCGCTTGTCGCCTATCAAACGCCCGCCCCGGACCGTCATTCGGTCGGCGTGGTTGAACCGCTGTCCCTGTCCTTCACCGAGCCATTGCAACTGGCCAGCGGCCGCGCTTTCGGCCCGTATACGCTGATGGTTGAAACCTACGGGACGCTGAATGCGGAAAAAAGCAATGCTGTGTTGATCTGTCATGCATTGAACGCGTCCCATCATGTGGCAGGCGTTTATGCGGACCGGCCGAAGGACATCGGCTGGTGGGACAATATGGTCGGCCCGGGCAAGCCGGTGGACACCAACCGCTATTTTGTCATTGGCGTCAACAATCTGGGCTCTTGCTTTGGCTCAACCGGCCCGGCCTCCATCAATCCGGATACCGGCAAGCCCTATGGCGCGGCCTTCCCGCTGGTGACGGTTGAAGACTGGGTCCATGCGCAGGCCCGGGTGGCCGATCATTACGGCATTGAACGCTTCGCCGCCGTCATGGGCGGTTCGCTGGGCGGCATGCAGGCGCTGAGCTGGGCCATCACTTATCCCGAGCGGGTCGCGCATTGCGTGGTGGTGGCCAGCACAGCGCGTTTGTCAGCGCAAAACATTGCCTTCAATGAGGTTGCGCGGCGGGCCATCCTGAGCGATCCGGACTACAACGACGGCAATTTCTACGAACACAACACCGTTCCCGGGCATGGCCTGTCAGTGGCCAGGATGATCGGACATATTACCTACCTGTCCGGTGACGATATGGCGGCCAAGTTCGGGCGCGTGCAGCGAGAACCGTTGCCCGGCGGCGACTTCCACTACGGTTATGGCGTCGAGTTCGAGGTGGAGTCCTATCTGCGTTACCAGGGTGAGAAATTCTCGAAGTATTTTGACGCCAACACCTATCTGTTGATCACCCGCGCATTGGATTACTTTGACCCCGCCAAGCGGACGAATGGGGATCTTGCGGCGGCGCTGGCAGGCGTCAAGGCGGCGTTCCTGCTGACCTCGTTCTCCACAGACTGGCGTTTTCCGCCCCCCTGTTCGCGTGAAATCGTCCAGGCGCTGGTCAGCAACTTCCGTCCGGTCACCTACGCTGAGATTGATGCGCCGCACGGCCATGATGCGTTTTTATTGACGGACCGGCGCTATCACGCGGTGGTGCGCGGCTATTTTGAGAAGATCGCCCGTCAGCTCAATCTCCAGGGGGGCGCGGTATGAGTCAAGAACAAACCTTGCGCGCTGACCTTGAACGCATTGCCAGCTGGGTGCAGCCGCAAGCGCGGGTGCTGGACCTGGGCTGCGGAGACGGCAAGCTGATCGCCTATCTGGGGGCCCAGAAGTCCTGCACCGGCATTGGCGTTGAAATCAACGATGAACGCGTCATTGCCTGTGTCAATCGCGGCGTCAATGTGATCCAGCAAAACCTGGAAGACGGCCTGGCGCTGTTCCAGGACGGCCAGTTTGATACCGTGGTGCTTTCGCAAACCTTGCAAGCCGTGTTGCGTACCGAGCGGATCTTGCTGGAGATGGCGCGCGTCGGCAAAGAGTGCATCGTGTCCTTCCCCAATTTCGGGCACTGGTCCCACATCTGGGCCCTGAGCAAGGGCCGGATGCCGGTGACCGGGCAAATGCCCTACCAATGGTATGACACGCCCAATATCCACCTGTGCACGCTCAACGACTTTGAAGACCTGGTCAAGCACCT
>JBAYOI010000317.1:0-2547 GCA_041678365.1 Pigmentiphaga sp.
CAAGGCTTGGCCGCGCAACGGCGCGGCGCGGCGGTGGAAGCCGTGGTCAGTGAGGCGCTTGAAGTGCTCGCGCAACGGCTCAATGACGCCGAGCCGGACACGGCTTGCTACCGGGTCGTGACCTCGATGCGGGTGCCCCCGTCGCTGCCCGGCTCGCCGGAACGCGCGAAGACCGAATGGGATTCAGTGCTGCTGCAATGCGGCAAAAACATTGATGAACCAACAGAATGGGACGTCTGCCTGCTGGTCGAGGCCAAAGCGTCGGCCGATGCCGCCAGCTCCGATCTGCCCCGTGTACGGCGCGGCCTGCATTTGCTGGCCCAGGCGGATGAAGAAACCGTCTATCCCTTCAAGACCCAGCAAGGCCTGGTCAATCTGCGCGGCGCCTCGCTGCGCACGCTGGATCCCAACCGGCCCAGCCTGGCCGACATCGTGCTGTATTGCAGCAACGCGCCCTCGGACGGCTGGCCGCGTCTGCTCAGCGCGGCCAGCCGGATGCAGCTGCTATCGGAAGCGGCCAGCCTGCAATTCGCCAGCGCGCTGGCCGAACAACGCGTCAGCAGCCCCGGTCTGCTGGAACCGCTCTGGCCCTTGCTGCTGAGCAGCCCCCGGCTCAGCGCGGTCCTGCATCAATACCCTTTGCTGCGCGAAGCCCGTGACCTGATGGTGCATCCCGATGACCTGCTGGCCGCGGTGAAAAACGTTACAGTGAATGCTTGAACAACGTTTAGCTCACTGCCTTGGCAACCCCGCTTCAGGAGAAAACATGTCTATCAACACGGTCTATGTCCGAGCCGGTGGCGGCTTCGATCAAGTTTTCATTGGCGCCAGTGAAGCCAGGCCACCGCAAGCGGGTGAGATCACCGTGCGCCTTCGGGCCAGCTCACTGAACTACCATGACCTGGGCGTGGTCAGCGGCGCGATGCCGCCGCGCGAACAGCGCATCCCGATGTCCGATGGCGCCGGCGAAGTGATCGCCGTGGGTGAAGGCGTCGAGGAATTTGCCGTGGGCGATGCGGTGGTCAGCACTTTCTTTCCGGACTGGCTGGACGGCGAACCGCAACAGGCGGGCTTTCGCCGCGTGCCCGGCGACGGCATCGACGGCTATGCGCGCGAACAAGTCACCGCGCCCGCCACCGCCTTTACCCTCGCCCCCAAGGGCTACAGCCATGCCGAAGCCGCCACGCTGACCACGGCGGGCCTGACGGCCTGGCGCGCGCTGTTTGTCAACGGCGGCCTGAAGGCCGGTGAAACCGTGCTGGTCCAAGGCACCGGCGGTGTCTCGATTTTCGCCTTGCAGCTGGCGAAGCTGGCCGGTGCCCAGGTGATCGCCACCTCATCCAGCGCAGAGAAACTGGCCCGACTGCAAGCGCTTGGCGCGGACGCCGTGATCAATTATCGGGAGGACCCCGACTGGGGCAACACCGTGCGCAAGCTGACCGGCGAACGCGGCGTTGACCACGTCATTGAAGTGGGTGGCCCCGCCACCTTGGCCCAATCAATCACCGCCAGCCGGGTGGGCGGCCACCTTTCCGTGATCGGCGTGCTCAGCGGCATCAACGCCGAGCTGCCGTTGGCGCAAGCGCTCTCCCGGCATGTGCGTCTGCATGCCTTCGTGGTCGGCAGCCGCCGCCAACAACAAGATTTCGTCCGCGCCATCAACGCCACCGGCCTGCGCCCGATCATCGACCGGCATTTCCCGCTCGACCAGATCGTGGCCGCCTTCCAGTACCAGGCCAGCGGTCGGCACTTCGGAAAAATCGTGCTCGACATCTAGCACGCTCGCCTTGCCCAACATCGTTTTGGATTGTCAATGAATGCCTTTGTTTTCCGCCAAGCGCGGCCTGCCGATACTGAACGCTGCTTCCAGATTGAAAGCACCGCCTATGAAGGCGATGAAGCCGCCACCCAAGAAAAAATCGCCCTGCGTATTGCCCACTACCCGGAAGGCTTCCTAATCCTGGAGCTTGATGGCCAGATCATCGGCTTCATCAATAGCGGCTGCGCCGATGAAGTCGTCATGTCCGACGAAGCCTTCAAAGAGTTGGTCGGCCACGATCCGCAAGCGCCGAACGTGGTGATCATGTCGGTCGTTCTTGACCCGGCTTTCCAGGGCAAGGGCCATGCCACGCGGCTGATGCAACGCTTTGTGGCAGACATGAAGCAGCGCGGCAAACAAACCATCCACCTGATGTGCAAGGACCGGCACGTGCCCCTCTATGAACACCTCGGGTATTGCTATGTCCAGCCGTCGGCGTCTGACCATGGCGGCATGGCCTGGCACGAAATGGTGATGAGGCTTTGACTACGGGTGCGTGGTCAACCGCGCCGCGCCGCCTCAATGCGGGCAATGTCGATTTTCCGCATTTCCATCATCGCTTCAAACACACGCTTGGCCACGACCGGATCAGGGTCGGCCATCGCGTCGGTCAAGGCGCGTGGCGTGATTTGCCACGAAACACCCCATTTGTCTTTGCACCAGCCGCAGGCGCTTTCCTGCCCGCCGTTGCCGACGATCGCATTCCATAAGCGATCCGTTTCCGCCTG
>JBAYOI010000318.1:0-2537 GCA_041678365.1 Pigmentiphaga sp.
ACGCCGCGCGAACGGGAAATCCTCGGCCTGATGTGTCAAGACATGACGGATCCGGAAATCGCGCTGAGCTTAAATGTTTCACCTCATACTGTGCGTAACCACGTGGCTTCGCTCTATAGCAAACTGGATGTGCATCGGCGCAGCGCCGCCATCATCTGGGCCCGCCAGCGCGGCATTGTTTGTTAAATGATGTATCAACGAAACACTTCCGGCCAGTGAAGCCATACTAGGACGCCTAGTATCTTTTCCCCTTATCGCAAGTTCTCCGGCTTCCTATAGTGAAACCGTCTGGCCGGGACACCGCTCCCGGCTGGCCGCTTTCAGGCATTCTTCACAAGGAGATAGCGATGGTCAACACCCGCATCAAGAGCACGGCCAAGATAGTCAAAGGCAATATCAAAGAGGCCGCCAACAGCAATAGCCATTCTCGGCGGGAAGCCGAGGGAGCGGTGGAACAGCAAAGCAGTGCCCAACATCCATACAGCCCTGCCCAGCCTGATGCTCGCGATGCCCGGCAACGCAACGCCAAGCTGTGATGAATCTATCGTGCCGCTGGCTTTCAGCGCTCGTTGAGAGGTGGCGGCACCTGTTCTGTTTTTTCACTCATGGAGAGAAATGATGAAACTTTATCTCAATACCTTAGCTGGAATCGCCGTTGGTTTGAGTGTCATCGCAATCCCCGTGCAGGCTCAGCCCAGCTCGGGCGACAAACCCGAACTGACTACGCCGCAAATCCAATCCAACACGCCGCCAACCTCGGCGCAGGAAGCCGCCCGCCAGCCTACGCCGGCCAATCCTGCGCCCAAGCAGACCTTGCCGACTCAAACCTCGCCTTCTCAAGCCAATCCCGGCGTCAATGGCGCGGTGCCCCCTCAAAACGCACCGATGCGCCCGCAGCAGAGCACGATGAGCGACGACCAGATCGACGCGCGCTATAAAGCGGCCCGTGAACAATGCGATGCCTTGAGCGGCGACCAGAAAGACGTATGCGTGGAGCGTGCCAAAGCGGAGAAGGACGTAGCCGAGGCGCAGCGGAAAGCGGATCGTAAAAAGTCCAAGGCCGACGAAAAGGTGGCCGATACCCGCCGTGAGGCCAATTACGATGTGGAAATGAAGAAGTGCGACACGATGTCAGGCGATGCCAAGGACAAGTGTCAAGATGACACGAAGGCCCGTTTTGACAAATAAATCCGTCAGGGCCTTTGCCTAAACGCGAACCCCCGCAACGTGAAGCGGCACCGGTTTCATCGGTGCCGTTTTCACGTTCTCAGCAAATTGGCGCACACCCTGGACGCCCATTATCAATGGTGAATAAAGTTGCGCTGGAATGTCATTGATGAGGTGGTGTAACAAGGCGCTGGGCGGGAGTGAATGTTTGGTTAGTATGAATTGTGCATTGCACATCCACATGTTCCACAACAAGGAGATGGATATGAACAAAGATATCGCACAAGGCAAATGGGAACAGCTGAAAGGCTCCATCAAAGAGCAATGGGGCGATCTGACCGATAACGACATTACCGAGGCCAGAGGAAGCGCCCAGCGGATGGCGGGCATCCTACAAGAAAAATATGGCAAGACACGTGAGGTAGCGGAGCGGGAAGTGGATGAATTCTGGACCCGCCACGGACGCGACGATCTGTAAAACGCAATCGCCCGATGCCCATCGGGCGATTTGCATTGCCGCTACCAAGATGACTCATCACCTACATCAATGAAGGTAACGTCATGCCACAACGTCTCAATACAGCGCAGCTCAAAGAGCTGGTGCTGCAGATGATAGAAACCGAGCTGGGTGGAGAGCAAGTTTATCGACACGCACTGAAATGCGCCCTCAATAAAGACCTGAAAAGCGAGTGGGAAGATTATCTGGAAGAAACCCTGAAGCACCAGGAGTTGGCGCAGGCACTGGCCACCCACCTGAAACTCGACCCCAATACCATGAGTCCTGGTCGACAAGTAGTCAAACATATTGGCGAATCGCTCGTCAAAGCCATGCAGATGGCCTTGAAAGGGGGCACGCCGGAAGCAGCGCAGTTGGTTGCCTGTGAGTGCGTGGTGCTGGCCGAAACCAAGGACCACGCCAACTGGGAACTGTTCGGCAAGGCCATCGAGTCCATTGCCGCGGACGAAAGACCGTTTTTCAGAGAAATCTTCAAGCAGGTGGAGCAACAGGAAGATCACCATCTTTTCCATACCAAGGGCTGGTGCCGGGAACTCTGGATAGAGAGTCTGGGCATGCCCGCCGTGTTGCCGCCGCCCGAAGAAATCAAACAGGTCGAGACAGAAATCGGCGCCTCTCGCGCCAAACAGCAGCGCGAAAACTACCTGTAATTTTCTTGTTTCCGCTTTGCTGAAGCCCGCGCCCACCTATTGGCGGGCGCGGTCATTTTTTTAAAAAGCCACCAATCTGCGTTGCGGATGGCGATGCTGCTCAATGGCTGAGATAAAGCGCTTCAACAGCGCCTTGTCCGCCTTGTTCGCAAAACACACGCCGGTATCGGCGTCATCATCCGCAATGCGCGTTTGTTCCAGCA